>CAJOER010000044.1 GCA_905233805.1 uncultured Eubacterium sp.
TTCCCGTTGTTGTAACGGCGCTTTGCGCTGCCTTCGGGCTTATAAGATACATAATTAATGACGATACGGCTATGCTGAAAATTGCCGAAAGCTTTCAGACTAATTCTCACAGCGAGCATTTGGTCTTTATAAGCGTTATTCTCGGTTATCTGCTTAAACTGCTGTATAATCTGGTTCCTGATTTTAACTGGTTTATTACGATGTACCTGTTAGTTGTTAACTGCGGTTTTATTGCACTTTGCGGTATTGTAAAAAAACTCGGTGAAAGAATTATAGGTTATGCCGTCATAGCGGCTTTCCAGGTATTTGTTTTATCTAATCTTACGTTTACATCTATTTCATTTGTATGCGCTGTTGCAGGCATGCTCTGGATGTTTGTTTTCATTAAAAAGCTTGAGAAAAAGAGCATTAAGCATTTTGTTATCGGTTTTATTCTGCTGTTTCTTGCTTTTGCAATGAGAAGAGGAGATACTTTCTATTTTACGGTAATGCTGTTTGTTCCCGTGTATCTTTTCTCGTTTATCAAAAAGCGGAATACCGTTGCCGTTATCGCTATTGCAATAGTTTTATGTACGGTAGCGAATTATGCTGTAACAGGTGTTCAGAAAGTATATAACGCAAATATCCCGAGTGAGATATATTTCAGCGAGTTCAGAAAATACAGGGGCGCTGCAAATGACGGCGGACTCTTTAACTATGAACGTCACGGCGAAGAACTGCAGAAAGCAGGTATCACCGAAAACGATTATTTTCTTCTTAAACGATGGGTTTTCGGCGATAAGAAAGTCTATCCTGCCGAGGTAATGAAAGCGGTTGCGGAGAGCCGTGATTTTGATGAAAAATATGATACTAATTTGATAGGTATCGCAAAGGATATTTTAAAACAGGAAACAGTATTGCTCCTTCTGTTTGCTTTGCTGCTTATGACGGCTATAAACATAATAATTGATAATGATTCGCGTCTTGAGCCGCTGTTTGTACTTGCTTTTACGCTTGCGGGATTCGGGTTCCTCTATTTCAGAAGAAGAGGTATTGAGCGCGTTTCTTCAATGGTTCTTTTCAGCGGAATTCTGATTATGCTTTCCATTTTCCTGAAAAACTATGAGAATTTCCGTAATATTAAACTACTGAATAAATTCAGCGATAAGACGTTTAACGGAATTGTTGTTATAGTTTGTATACTCGGCATACTCGGAACTACGGGCTACTGCGTCAGAGAAAACAGACGCTTTGACAGAAAGGCTGAAAAGTTCCATGAGGTTATTGAATATACAAATGACAACCAAGACGAATTTTTCATATGTGACGTAAGGGCATCTTCTGATTATGCCGTTAAGTACAATAATGATAACATTTTCAGGCCCTACGCAAATAAAGATATTAAAGTATATGCATTCCTCGGAACATGGACTATTTATACATATTATTACTATGATAATCTGAAAAACCTCGGGATTGAGGAATACAGTGACAATCTTATTTCACTTTTACTCAAAGATGACGTAAGATATATTTCCAGGAATATGTCGCCAAAAAAGTTTGTACGTTTCTTTAAGGAAAATTACAAACTGGACGTAAAATATAAAATAGTTAAAACGCTTCCCGAGGGGAACTATAAAGTATATAAATTCAGCGTTGCTGAATAACGGAGATTAGTGATGAAAAAGATTTCCTTTGTAATTCCGTGTTACGGCTCGGAAAACACAATTAAACCCGTAATTGAAGAGATTGAAAAATATGTTGCACTACGCAGCGAATACGATTATGAGATTATCTGCGTTAACGATACTTCGCCTGATAATGTTATTATTGTGCTCAAAGATATCGCTGCGCAGAACAAAAAGGTAAAAGTTGTTGACCTTTCCCGAAACTTCGGAAAGCACTCTGCGGTTATGGCCGGATTTTCTATCGTAAAAGGCGACTATGTTGTTTGTCTTGACGACGACGGTCAGTGCCCGATGGACAGGCTTTGGGATTTGCTTGACCCTGTAATCAGCGGCGGTTACGACTATTCTATGGCTAAGTACGATAAGAAAAAGCAGTCGGGATTCAAAAACTTCGGCAGCGCAATGAATTCTCTTATGTCAGTTATTCTTATTGATAAGCCTAAGGAAATGAACTTTTCAAATTTCAAGGCTATGAAGCGCTTTGTTGTTGATGAAATGGTTAAATATAATAACCCTTATCCCTATCTTGAAGGGCTTACGCTTCGTACGACGCGCAGTATTATCACGGTTCCTATGGAAGAGCGTGAAAGAATAGCAGGCGAGGGACATTTTACACTCAAGAAATCTCTTTCACTCTGGATGAACGGCTTTACCGCTTTTTCCGTAAAGCCGCTGAGAATTTCAACGTTTATGGGAACTATTCTTACGTAATTATCAGAAAGATAATTCATCCCTCGGTAGCTATGGGATACAGCTCAACTATGGCTGTGCTTTTGTTTATCGGCGGCGCGATTATGCTTATGCTCGGACTTATCGGCGAATATATAGGACGCGTTTACATAAGTCTTAATAATTCACCGCAGTTTGTTATAAGAGAGATATTGAACGAGGAAGAAGAATGAAAAAGCTTATGATACTCGGTGCCGGAATATACCAGGTACCGCTGATTAAAACTGCTCAGAAGCTCGGCATTTATACTATCGTTGTCAGCATTAAGGGAAACTATCCCGGATTTGCTATTGCCGATAAGGTCTATTATGAGGATACAACCGACTTTAAGACCGTAACTGAAATTGCGAGAAAAGAAGAAATCGACGGGATTGTTACCGCCGGAACTGATGTAGCGGTAATTACAATAGGTAAGGTCTGCGACGAACTCGGTCTGTGCGGACTTTCATATCAGGCCGCAGCGATTGCTTCTAATAAAATGCTGATGAAAACCGAGTATGAAAAATACGGCGTCAGAACCGCGCGTTTCCGTAAAGTTGGTTTTAACGACAGTGAAATTAATAACGCTTGCAGCGAACTTGATTTTCCTTTGATATTCAAAGCTGTTGATACATCCGGTAGCAGAGGAATAGTTGTAGTTCCGACAATTAATGACGTTAACGGAGTTTCCGATATTGTTAAAGGCGCAACTAAACTTGACTACTTTATAATTGAAGAGTTTATCACAGGTACCGAATTCGGCGCTCAGGCTTTCGTAAAAGACGGTAAAGTTCAGTTCTGCCTTCCTCACGGAGACTATGTATATAAAGGCGATACAGGCGTTCCTATCGGTCATTTTGCTCCGTATGAGCTTGATAAAAGCATTATTGAGGACACTGAAAAACAGCTTTCAGGTGCAGTTAAAGCTATGAAGCTTAATAATTGTGCAATCAACGCCGATTTTATTCTGAGTGAAGACAATAAAGTTTACGTTCTTGAACTCGGCGGTCGCTCAGGTGCAACCTGCCTTGCGGAACTCGTTTCCTTATATTACGGCTTTGATTATTATGAAAAGATAATTAAAGTTGCTTTGGGAGAGGACGTAAGCTTCAGTTCCGATGAGGCTAATCCGAATGCAAGCCACCTGATTATGAGCGATAAAACCGGCGTTATTAAATCACAGAATTACAACGGAAACGACAGCAGGGTTGTTGAAGTACAGTTTGATTATAACGTCGGCGACAGCGTAAGAAAGTTTAATATCGGGCCTGACAGAATAGGCCACGTTATTACAGTCGGCAGTACTCTTGAAGAAGCCAAGTCGGTTCTCGATACTGCGATGGATAAAATAAAGCTTGATGTAGAGGAATAATATGAGTTACAGTTCAGACAGAAAACTACTTACCGTATTAATATTTAAAGACCTTTTCAAATTGCAGAGAAAACTGCCGTTTAATTATGAAAAGGCTGAAAAAGAACAAAAAAAGAGGCTGAAAGCTCTTGTTGAAAGCGCTTATGAAATACCGTTTTATAAAGAGCGTTTTGAAAGCGCGGGAGTTACACCCGACGATATTAATGAGGTAAAAGACCTTGCAAAACTTCCGCTTCTTACAAAAGACGAACTTCGCGAATTTATGAAAAACGAGGACGAAAAGGGCGGTTACGAATTCTGGTATCATGACAGAACAAGCGGTTCAACGGGCAATCCTCTTATGCTTCTCTTTTCTCCGAAAGAAAAAGCGTATAATATGGCTAACTGGTTCCGCGTTATGCTTCTTTGCGGCTATAATCCGTTTTTCGGCAAAACTATGAGCCCAGTATCGACTCACTCTCAAAGCGGCTCTCAGAAAACAGTTGTTCAGAAATTCGGAATACTTAAAAGAGAATTCCTTGATAACAGCCGCAGCGAAGAAGAGATAATTGAACACATTAATACATATAAGCCTGGTTTTCTTTATACTAATAAAAGCACTTTAATGAAAATCGCTCTTTATGCCAAGAGCAACGGCATTGAAATCAATAAGCCGAAATGGTTCTGCCCGACAGGTGAAAAAGTTGACGACAATGCAAGAAAAGTACTTTGTGAGGCGTTTGGAAATAATCTTGTTGATTCTTACGGCACAACGGAAACCGGCGCAGTTCTTACCAAGTTCGGCGATATGGAAGAATATATTACCAACGAAGACTTATTCGCCGTAAATATTTATGACGATGACGGAAATCTTGCTGATGAGGGCAGAATAGTAATAACTCCGCTTTACTGCACCGATTTACCGATTATTAATTATGTTATCGGCGACAGAGTTAAGAGCAAAAAAGTAAACGGACATACAGTCATTACGGAAATAGAGGGAAGGCTGAACGATTACTTTAAACATTCGGACGGCTCAATTACCACTTATTTTGAAATGAATAAATTCCTCGGTGAATTTGACGAGGTTCTTCAGTTCAGATTTATTCAGAAAAGCTATGACTTGGTTCACGTACAGTGTGTTAAAAATAAAGATAAAGACACTGATATTAAAGATATAGAAAAGATTCTCAGCGACGAGCTCAACAAAAAATTCAAGGAAAAAATGAATCTTGAATTTGAATGGATGGAGTCTATACCTCCCGAAGCTAACGGAAAACTGAGAGTTATTGTATGCGAGGTGTAAAAATGCCCGAAATAAAATCAAAGGCTTCAAGTTTTAAATGGTTTATATTTCTTCATATATTGCTGTTCTTCTATTCACTCAGTAATGTATGCTCAAAAATGGCCGCAAAACAGGAGTTCCTCTCCTTTAAGTTTATACTTTTTTACGGCTGTATAATTGCAATTCTCGGAGTATATGCAATAGTCTGGCAGCAGATATTAAAACACATACCCCTGACTACTGCTTTTTGTAATAAGGCTGTCGGAATAATATGGGGAATAATGTGGGGAGTTATCCTCTTCGGTGAGACGATTAAATGGAATATGATAGTGGGCGCTGTCATTGTCATTATCGGCGTAATAATAGTGGTGAAATCCGATGAGCAGTAAACTCTTTTTCACATTTATCCTCTTATTCGGATTCTTAGTATCTGCTATTGCTCAGATTCTTTTAAAGAAAAGCGCCCAGAAAGAATATGAAAGCAGAATTAAAGAATATTTAAACCCCTATGTAATTATTTCCTATGCAATTTTCTTCGGTGCAACGCTTTGCACAATTATTGCATATAAAGAAGTTGATTTGTCGTTCGGACCGATACTCGGCACTACCGAATATATTTTCGTTGCTGTTCTAAGCAGACTGATACTAAAAGAACATATCAGCGTTAAAAAGATAATCGGTCTTTGCGTTATTATTGCAGGAATTGTTGTTTATGCAATTCAGTGAGGTGAAAAGATGAAAGGTATTATTTTAGCAGGCGGAAGCGGAACAAGACTTTATCCGCTTACAATGGTTACCTCGAAACAGCTGCTTCCTATTTACGATAAGCCTATGGTATTCTATCCACTGAGTACCTTAATGCTTGCGGGAATCAGAGAAATACTTATTATTTCCACACCCGAGGATTTGCCTAATTTTAAAAAGCTTCTCGGCGACGGAAGCCAGTTCGGCGTATCGCTTTTCTATAAGATTCAGCCCTCACCCGACGGGCTTGCACAGGCGTTTATTCTCGGTGAGGAGTTTATTGGAGACGACTGCTGCGCTATGGTTCTCGGTGATAATATTTTCTACGGCGCGGGATTCAGCAAGATTCTCAGTGACGCGAGAGAGAATGCCGAAGTTAACGGACGTGCAACGGTTTTCGGCTATCACGTTGACGACCCTCAGCGCTTCGGTATAGTTAGCTTTGACAAAAATAAGAAGGTCGTTTCTATTGAAGAAAAACCCGAAAATCCCCAGTCCCCGTGGGCTGTTACAGGGCTTTACTTCTACGATAACCGCTGTGTTGAATTTGCTAAAAAGATTAAGCCCTCCGCAAGAGGAGAGCTTGAAATTACCGACCTTAATAAAATGTATCTTGACAAAAGCGAGCTTGACGTAAGACTGCTCGGACGCGGTTTTGCTTGGCTCGATACCGGTACTATGGAAAGCCTTATTGACGCGGGCGATTTTGTAAGGACAATTCAGTCGCAGCAGGGTATAAGAATTTCCGCACCAGAAGAGATTGCTTACCGCTTTGGCTACATAGATAAAGATAAACTTCTTGAATCTGCTGAAAAATACGGTAAAAGCGATTACGGCGCATATCTAAAAAAAGTAGTAACGGACGAACTGTTAGGAGGCGTGTATAAGTGACAATTATTGTAACCGGCGGAGCAGGTTTTATCGGCTCTAACTTCATTTTTCATATGCTGAAAAAATATCCCGATTACAGAATTATCTGTCTTGATAAGCTTACATATGCAGGTAATCTTTCAACTTTAAAGGATATAATGGATAATGATAATTTCCGCTTTGTCAAGGCTGACATCTGCGACAGAGAGGCTGTATATAAGATTTTTGAGGAAGAAAAGCCTGATATTATAGTAAACTTCGCAGCTGAAAGCCATGTTGACCGTTCAATTGAAAATCCTGACGTATTCCTTAAAACGAATATTATGGGCACGGCAGTATTGATGGACGCGTGCAGAAAATACGGTATTAAGCGTTACCATCAGGTATCAACCGACGAAGTTTACGGCGATTTACCTCTTGACAGACCTGACCTCTTCTTTACCGAAACTACGCCAATTCATACAAGCTCGCCGTACAGCGCCTCAAAGGCTTCTGCGGATTTGCTTGTACTTGCATATCACAGAACATTTGAACTTCCCGTCACAATCAGCAGATGTTCAAATAACTACGGCCCCTATCATTTCCCGGAAAAACTTATTCCGCTTATGATAGCAAACGCGCTTAACGATAAGCCTCTTCCCGTTTACGGCGAAGGTCTTAACGTGCGCGACTGGTTATACGTTGAGGACCACTGCAAAGCTATTGACCTTGTGATTCATAAGGGAAAAGTCGGCGAGGTTTATAATATCGGCGGTCATAATGAAATGAAAAATATCGATATTGTAAAGCTCATTTGCAAGGAACTCGGAAAGCCTGAAAGTCTTATCACTTTCGTTACCGACAGAAAGGGTCACGATATGCGCTATGCAATTGACCCTACCAAGATTCACAGCGAGCTCGGCTGGCTTCCCGAAACAAAATTTGAAGACGGAATTAAGAAAACCATTAAATGGTATCTTGAAAATCGCGAGTGGTGGGAAACCATTATCAGCGGTGAATATCAGAATTACTATGAAAAAATGTACGGCGACAGATAGGAATAACTATGATTAATTTTAACGAATGTTCTATAACCGATAAAGAAAAAGAGTATGTTGCTGACGCTCTTCTTAAAAAGCAGTGCGGTGACGGGGGATATACCAAAAAAGCATATTCTCTTTTTGAAGAAAAACTCAATATAAGTAATCTTCTTCTGACAACTTCCTGTTCAACCTCTCTTGATATGACTGCAATTCTTGCAGATATTAAGGAGGGGGACGAGGTTATTCTTCCGTCATATACTTTTGTATCAACCGCTAACGCTTTCGTCCTTCGCGGCGCAAAGCCCGTATTCTGCGAAATTGAGAAAGATACTCTCAATATTGATGCAGATAGAATTGAAGAGCTTATTACGCCGAAGACTAAAGCAATATATCCCGTACATTACGCGGGCGTTGTCTGCGATATGGATAAAATCCTTGATATTGCAAAAAGGCACAATCTTTACGTTATTGAGGACGCTGCACAGGCAGTCGGTTCTGTATACAAGGGAAAATTTCCAGCAGGAACTATAGGCAATATGGGCTGCTTTTCATTTCATGAAACAAAGAATTATACCATGGGCGAGGGCGGCGCGCTTATTGTCAAAGATAATTTGCTTTATAAAAAGGCGGAAATTATCAGGGAAAAGGGAACTGACCGTTCTCAGTTTATTAGGGGCGAAATTGATAAATACACCTGGAAAATGGCAGGTTCTTCATATCTTCCCTCTGATATTCTTGCTGCTCTTCTTTGTGCTCAGCTTGAGCGCTTTGACGAGATTATGGATAAGAGAATGCACGTGTGGAACAGATATAACGACGCGTTTGAATCACTTGAAAAAGACGGAAAACTCAGACGTCCCGTCATTCCCGAGTATTCAAATCATAATGCTCATATGTATTATTTTCTTGTTTCCGATAATGAAAAGAGAAACGCCATGCTTTCTTTCCTAAAAGAAAACGGCATAGGCGCTGTATTTCACTATATTCCGCTTCATACTTCCGATATGGGAGAGAGCCTCGGTTATAAGAAAGGCGATTTACCTATAACCGAAGACTTGGCGTCAAGGCTTATAAGACTTCCTCTTCACTCAAATCTTACCGAGTCGGACATTGATTATATTATTGCAAAGGTTACGGAGTATCTTAATGACTAAACTGCTGAAAAAGACATATTTTATATTTGTTCCGCTTCTAATAACCGTGATTGCTATGCTTCTCGGCATAGTGAGATACGGTGCGGTTGACGATATATTAATGTATAATATGGCTACGAGCATTAATTTTAATTCTCACAGCGAACAGCTTATGTTTTTAAATATAGGCATCGGTTATTTATTAAAATTTTTGTACGGCCTTACAGCGGACGTTAACTGGTTTTCTATTCTATATTTAGTATTATTCAATCTTGCGTTTTTTGTACTGTTTAAGATACTTGAAAAACACGATGCAAGCATATTGTTTATTGCAGTACTTGCTGGAGTAGATTTTTATCTTCTTACCCGCATTTCTTTTACCGTAATTTCATTTTTACTTGCTGTTGCGGGTATATTATGGTTTATTGATAACGTCGATAAACTGGGTAAAAATAAAATCGGACATATCGTTTTTTCCGTTGTTTTGTTAGTACTCGCTTTTGCTATGAGAAGTACAAATACGCTTTACTGCGTTTTGCTTATATTTATCCCCGTATTCGTTTTTGCCGTAGTAAAAAAGAGAAACAGCGCAGCTGTTGTAGCCGTAATAATTGTTCTTTGTATTTTTTCTAATTTCGGCGTTGTTGCAGTACATAAGCAGTATAATAAAACGATACCTCAGGAGACGTATTTTTCCGAATTTCAGAAATACAGAAGCTCTGCTTCAGACGAGGGTAAAATCAATTATAAAAAGCATAAAAAAGAGTTTAAAGAAGCCGGTATTTCAAATAACGACCTTAATATTTATAAACAGTTTATTTACGGCGATAAAGAAGCTTATTCAGCGGATAAGCTTAAGGTAATAAAA
>CAJOER010000045.1 GCA_905233805.1 uncultured Eubacterium sp.
ACGTCCGCCGGCCAGTATTTTTTATACATATCGCTTGAGCCGTCGGGGTCGTAGCCAATCGCCGTAATATAGTTTGAAAGTGCGTCAATCCATACGTAAACTACGTGCTTGTCATCAAAATCAACGGGGATACCCCATTTGAACGAGGTGCGCGAAACGCATAAATCCTGAAGCCCGGGTTTGATGAAATTGTTAAGCATCTCTTTTTTACGCGCTTCGGGATAAATAAAGTTTTCGTTCTCCTCGATAAACTCTTCAAGCTTCTTCTGATATTTTGAAAGGCGGAGGAAATACGCCTCTTCCTTTGCGGGCTTAACCTCTCTGCCGCAGTCGGGGCATTTTCCGTCAATGAGCTGGCTCTCGGTCCAGAAGCTTTCGCACGGAGTACAGTAAAGTCCCTCATATTCGCCCTTGTAAATATCGTCCTGCTCATAGAGCTTTTTGAATATCTTCTGTACGACTCTCTCGTGGTAGCCGTCGGTAGTTCTTATGAACTTGTCGTAGCTCGTGCCGAGAAGGTCGCATATATCTCTTATTTCGCCCGCTACTTTATCAACGTAGGCCTTGGGCGTAACTCCTGCAATTTTTGCGTATTCTTCAATTTTCTGGCCGTGCTCGTCGGTGCCCGTAAGGAAGAATACGTCCTTACCCTGAAGGCGCTTATATCTTGCGATAGCGTCGGTAAGAACTATCTCATAGCTGTTACCGATATGCGGCTTCCTTGAAGTATAAGCAATCGCAGTTGTAATATAAAACTTTTCTTTCATTTTTAACTCTCCATTCTCAATTTTCAATTCTCAATTCTCCATTATAATAAGCTTGCTGCTCCTTTGTCGAGCATAAGCGTAACGTCCTTGTGGAACTGTAAAATACTTGCAGGGCATTCGGGGGTTACGTTGCCGTCAATAACCTGCTTAATCGCCTTGGCCTTCTTTTCGCCTATCGCGATAATAAGTATCCTTTTTGCCTGCATAATAGAGCCTATTCCCATTGTAACAGCCTGAGTCGGCACCTCTTCAACAGAGTTGAAAAAACGGCTGTTATCTTTAATCGTGCTCTCTTTAAGGTTTACGACGTGGCTCCATCTCTGAAATGCGTTGGCAGGCTCGTTGAAGGCTATATGCCCGTTTGAGCCGATACCGAGAAGCTGAATGTCAATTCCGCCCGCTGCCTTGATTTTCTTCTCATAGCTTCTGCATTCCTTTTCCAAATCCCACGCATTTCCGTTAAGAAAGTTTATGTTTTCCTCGGGAATATTAATGTGGTTGAAAAGGTTTTCATACATAAAAGTGTGATATGAGTTTTTATCTTTAACGTCAAGACGGCAGTATTCGTCGAGATTAAACGTTGTTACCTTTGAAAAGTCAACGGCGCCCTGCTTATAAAGGCTAATCATATGGTCATATGCCTTTATGGGCGACGAGCCCGTAGCAAGACCCAGTACGCTTTCAGGCTTCTGGAGCACCTGACCGCACATATAGTAACCGGCAGCAACGCCGATTTGTTCCTCCGTATCAAATACTAAAACATTCATCTTTTCTTCCTCTTTATTATTGCTGAAATCAGCTTGTATAATACCAGAAATCCGAGGGCGCCTATAACCGCGCCGATGGTATCTATTACCCAGTCCCTGAATTCGCACGACCTGCCGTCAACGAAAATCTGATGTATTTCGTCGGTAATCGCATAAAGCGAGGTGAGGCCCACGGAATAGGGGAGAGTAATCTTATTTTTACTAAAGTAAAATGCGCAGCTCAGCAGTAGGCTCAGCCCTGTGAATTCAAGACAGTGCGCGCTTTTTCTTACAATAAATATCCATATTTCGTTTTGCCCGAAAAGGCTTTCAAGCCACTCGACAAAAAAGTTGCTCTGGTGGTTTGATTCGTCGGCTGTCTGTGACGAAAACCAGAATATTACCGCCATACAGATTACGGATAAAATCCAGAAAAGGACGGCGGCTTTTTTATTTTCTCGTTGCATAAACAAAGCTCACCCTTCCGCTGCCTGCGTGGAACTGAACGCCCGACACGCCTTTTGCCGAAGCGTAATAACTCTTTTCGGAAACGAGGGGGAATACCGTATAACTTGAAATCAATTCCTTTTCAGCCTCTTTAACATATTTAAGCTCGTCGTCTGCGCTTGCTGCCTTTTCGGCTTTTTCAAGCGCTTCGTCATACTTCTTTGAATCAAAGCCCGTTCTGTTATTTGCGGAAAACGCTTTAAGATATGTTACCGCCGAGGTTGAAACCGATTTGTACGGATAAAACGCCGCGTCGTATTCTCTTGTTTTAAGAAGCGATAACAATTCTTCGCTGTCGTGCGCTTCAACTTTGATTGAATATCTGATAACGTCGCCGTCATCATTTTTGTTAACTCCCGAAATACCGCTCTGAATGCCCTGAAGGTAGGCTTTTAAAGTGTTCTCAAGCTCAGGAGTTGTAAGAACGGTGATGTTTATTTCGGTCATATCGATAATCTCTAAGCCTTTTTTCCAAAGCTTTATGCTCTCGTTTGTATCCGGCTCGGGCGCAATATTTCCGAGTTCTTTTTTTACGCTTCTGCCTTCGATTGTGCAGGCTTCGGGAATAATGCTTTTTGAATCGCTGAGGTATTCTTTTTCTGCATTTGCAGGCCTTGAAAGACCGATGCAGAAGGCTTTCCTCATACTTTTGCTCTGGAAAACCTCGTTATTCGTGTTGAGCATAAGAACCCAGGTCGTATCCTCATAAGGAATATAATTAATACCCTTTGAGTCTTTCAGTTTTTCGCTTTCTCCGCCCGTGATAAATGCGGCGTCATAGTATCCGCTGTCAAGTCTTGCGGTTACGTTTTTCTTGATATCCTTTTTATCGTCGTCGGTGAGGATTTTAAGGGTTAATTCGTCAGCCTTGGCGGGGAACTCACCCTTGTATTCGTCGTTTTTCTTTAACAGATACGATTCTTTGAGTATCTGGTCAACGTAAAACTGTCCGTTGAAAAGAGTGTATCCCTCGCCTATGCCGTATCTTCCTTTGCAGGCGTTGAAAAACTCCTTGTTACACGGCATGGCAACCGCTGTTGTAAGCGTTTGTAAAAATGAACTGTCCGCGGAAGACAGATTTATTATGAGAGTATAATCGTCGGCAGCCTTTACGCCGAGAGTTGATACCGAAAGCTTGCCGGAATGAATCTCGGGCGCGTTTTTAATTGCGGCAAGGGAGGGGAACATAGGTGAGTCTGTGTCCGGTAAAACAGCCCTTTGAAGCGCAAAAACAAAGTCTTTTGCGGTAATATCGGGCTTGAATTCATATCCGAGCATACGGAGCCTTTTATCCTTGTATTCGCCCTTCATTTCGCCTTCTTTATACTTATCGGTTTTTATATCCCATTTAAGCCCTTTTTTGAGCTTGAACGTATATGTAAGCCCGTCCTTGCTGACCTCATAAGATTCGGCGCAGCCGTTTTTAACCGTGCCGTCGTCGTCAATTCTGATAAGCCCCTCAAAGGTGTTTTCTATTACAAGATATTCGTCGGCAGTTGAGGCCACCTGAGGGTCGTAACTGTTTATATCTGCGGAGAAGGGATAGATAAAATCAAGCTTTTTCGTTCCTCTCGATTTGCACGCCGAAAAAAGCGTAACAATAAGCGTTACACAAAGTATAACCGATATCGCTTTTTTTACGTGCTTTTTTATCATTTTACATACTCCGCCGATAATTCGTTGCAAAATATTATAACAGAAATAATTTATTAAATCAATAAAGAATTAATATTTGAGATAATATTTTACAGTTGATAAAAATCATTTTTTATGTTAAAATTAATGTAGATATTTTGAAATGAGGAAACAAAATGAAAAGACTTGTAAGTTTTACGCTTTGCGCAGTAATGATTATAACCTCGCTTTTTTCAGCGGGGATGTACGCTTTCGGCGCAACATACGGCGATTTTGAATACTCCCTGGTTGAAGGCGGCGTAACTATTGACAGTTATAACGGCAGCGCTATGAGTGTTGATGTTCCGCCCGTTATTAATGATAAACCCGTAGTGGCAATTTCTCAAATCGCATTTATGGGAAATTTCGACGTTTCGGATATAAGCCTCCCGTCGAGCGTAAAAACGATAGGGGATATGGCTTTTCTCTCCTGCGGTTTTGTGGATAGCATAGCGCTCCCCGAAAACCTTGAAACTATCGGTGACAAAGCGTTTTATGCCTGCGATAAGCTGAAAACCGTATATCTTGGCCATAAGGTAAGCGGAATAAACGAGGATACATACGGCGGATGCTCGGGGCTTACAAAGTTTACCGTAAGCACGGCTAATCCGAATTACTGCGCGGTTGACGGAGTTCTTTTCAGCAAGGATAAAACCGAACTGATTCGTTATCCGTCCGGTTCTTCCGCTACGTCTTATACAGTTCCCGAAGGCGTTAAAAAAATAAAAGGAAATGCGTTTTACAATGCAGTAAATCTCCTTACCGTCAATTTACCGAAATCGCTTGAAAGCATTGAAGCGGACGCGTTTTTAGGAGCAACTGCAATAAGCGATTTTAACGTCGGTACCTGTGAAACCGCATGGAAAGATGTCAGCGTTGAGGATAAAGACAGGGCTCCTTTTACTACCGCAAATCTTCGATTTAAAGACCATGATATTAAAGCCGTTGTCTTAAAAAAAGCTACCTGTACGGAAGACGGTCAGGTAAGAACAAGCTGCACAATGTGCGGTATCGGTTACGTCAATAATGTGGATAAGCTCGGACATAAACCCGTAAAACTTAAAGCGGTTGCTCCGACCTACTTTAAAAAGGGAAAAACCGAGGGCGAAAAATGCAGCGTCTGCGGTGATACTCTTGTACGTCAGAAAAGCGTTGCAAAGCTTGTTTTAGCCGTTCCGAAAAGTGTAAAGGCAACCCCGAAAAAATCGGCGTTTAAGCTTACGTGGAAGAAGAATAATGACGCAACCGGCTATATAATTCAGTATTCGTTAAAGAAAGATTTTTCGAAGAAAAAAACGGTAAAAATTCAGAAAAAATCCGTTGTAAAAAGGACCGTAAGAACCCCGAAATTGAAGAAAGTATATTACGTCAGAATATGCTCATACAAAAAGTCGGGAGCAAAAACAGTGAAGTCAAAATGGTCCAAAACAATCAAGGTAAAAACAAAATAAACCGAGGGCGGATATGTTCCGCCCTTTTAATTTGTAAAATAATGCTTGCAATTTGAAATGCTATGTGATATTATATTACAGCACGAAAAGGCGATATTATAATCTTTTCGCGTAAAAACTCACATATTCTTTAAGACCTTAGGTGAATTTTTAAGAGGTCTTTGCCATTGAGAATGTGGAGGAATTAACCTTAAAGGAGGAAATAAAAATGGCAAATGTAGTTTCTATGAAACAGCTTTTGGAAGCAGGTGTTCACTTCGGACATCAGACAAGAAGATGGAACCCCAAAATGGCGGAATACATCTTCACCGAACGTAACGGTATTTACATCATCGACCTTCAGAAAACAGTTAAGAAGCTCGATGAGGCTTACTCTTTCGTTCACGACCTTGCAGAAGAGGGCGGAAGCATCATCTTCGTAGGTACAAAAAAGCAGGCTCAGGAGTCAGTTAAGGAAGAGGCTATCCGCTGCGGTATGCCTTACGTTAACGCAAGATGGCTCGGCGGTATGCTCACCAACTTCAAGACTATCAGAGGAAGAGTTGCGCGTCTTGCTCAGCTCAGAAAGATGCAGGAAGACGGAACTTTTGACCTTCTTCCGAAGAAAGAAGTTGCAGGCCTTGAACTTGAAATTGAAAAGCTTGAAAAGTATCTCGGCGGTATCACCGAAATGAGAAGAGTTCCCGAGGCAATGTTCATCGTTGACCCGAGAAAAGAAAGAATTGCAGTTCAGGAAGCGTTAAAGCTCGGTTTACCCATCGTTGCTATCGTTGATACAAACTGCGACCCCGACGAGATTGACTACGTTATCCCCGGAAATGACGACGCTATCCGTGCCGTTAAGCTTATTGCCGGCGCTATTGCTGACGCTGTAATCGAGGGAAGAGACGGCGAGGACGCCGTTGCTTCAACGCGCGCTGCGGCAGCCGAGGCAGCTGAGGACGAAGAGGCTGAGGCAGTAACTGAGGAAGAAGCTATCGAAGCTGAGGAAAGCGAAGAAGAATAATTGTAAATTATAGGGCGGCCTGAGGTCGCCCCGTTTAAGAATAATTCAGGAGGAAATAACTATGGCATTTACTGCTCAGGATGTAAAGGCGCTCCGTGAAAAGACGGGCGTAGGTATGATGGAATGTAAGAAGGCTCTCGTAGAGGCTGACGGCGATATGGATAAGGCTATTGACTTTCTTCGTGAAAGAGGTCTTGCTGCGGCTCAGAAGAAGGCTTCAAGAATTGCCGCTGAGGGCGTTGTACTTCCTTATTTTGACGAGGCAACCAAGAAGGGCGTTGTAGTTGAGGTTAACTCCGAAACCGACTTCGTTGCCAAGAACGAAAAGTTTATGGGCTTTGTTGAAGGCGTAGCTAAGACTATCCTTGCAAACGACCCCGCTGACGTTGAAGCTCTTAAAGAAGAGAAGTTCAACGGCACAGACAGAACTGTTACCGAAACTCTTAACGACCTCGTTCTTTCAATCGGCGAAAATATGAAAATCCGCCGTTTCGAGAGAATGGAAGGTATCGTATCAACATATATCCACGCAGGCGGTTCCGTAGGCGTTATGGTTGGCTTTGAAGTTGCTGACGAAAGCAAGGCTGCTGACGCTGAATTTATCGCTATGGGTAAGAATATCGCTATGCAGATTGCTGCTATGAACCCCGCATATCTTGACGAGGCTCACGTTCCTGCCGACGTTATCGAGCACGAGCAGAGCATTCTTGCGGCTCAGATGAAGGAAGACCCGAAGATGGCAAGCAAGCCCGAGGCTGTTCTTGCTAAGATTGCCGCAGGTAAGATGGGCAAGTATTATAAGGAAAACTGCCTTGTTGAACAGGAGTTCGTAAGAGGCGACGTATTCCAGGGTTCCGTTAAGGGTTATGTTGATTCAGTTGCAAAATCTCTCGGTACGGACATCAAGATTAAGGACTACATCAGAATGATGAAGGGCGAAGGTCTTGAAAAGAGAGAAGAAAACTTTGCAGAGGAAATCGCAAAGCAGATTAACGGCTAAAAATCAAGTGTAAAAGGAGAGGCTTCCGCCTCTCCTTTTTTTACCGTTTTGTAACTTATTTTTTTAACAATATACTTTACAAGTTCTATAATTTATATTATTATATATATAATAAATTTTCG
>CAJOER010000046.1:0-10476 GCA_905233805.1 uncultured Eubacterium sp.
TTTGCCTCACGCGGAGTAAGAGTCTGTAATACCTCGTCAAGTTGCTCTTTAAGCAGGCTCATTGACGCAGCGTCGGCAGGCGCAAGCGCTTCGTCGTCGGGAATAAAATCGCCGAGATGGGAATCCTCTTCCTCGCCTATCGGAGTTTCAAGAGAAACGGGGTCCTGTGATACGCGCAGGATTTCCCTTACCTTATCAACACCCATATCAAGGTGTTCCGATATTTCTTCGGGAGTCGGCTCGTGACCGTTAATATGAAGAAGCTGTGATTTCGCTTTTTTAACTTTATTGATGGTTTCAACCATATGAACGGGAATTCTGATTGTTCTCGCCTGGTCGGCAATAGCTCTTGTAATAGCCTGTCTTATCCACCAGGTAGCGTAGGTTGAAAACTTAAATCCCTTATTGTAATCAAACTTATCAACCGCTTTGATAAGACCGAGGTTACCCTCCTGAATCAAATCAAGGAACTGCATTCCGCGGCCTACGTATCTCTTGGCAATACTGACAACAAGACGAAGATTAGCTTCTGCAAGCTTTTTCTTAGCGCTTTCGTCTCCGTCAGCAATTCTCATTGCGAGAACCTGCTCCTCCTCGCCTGAAAGAAGAGGAATTGTACCGATTTCTTTAAGATAAACCTTAACAGGGTCGTCCATTGCGGCATTGTCGTTAACGGCAACGGTTTCAGCCGCGTCGGTTTCTTTCGGAAGGTCAACCTCAAGAGGAATTCCGTCAAGAGCTTCAGCGGAAAAGTCGTCAATAATGCTGACGTTGGCAGCGTCAATCATTTCGTTTAGCTTTTCTAGCTCGTCAACGTCCAGGTCGAGTTCAACAATAAGACTGTCAATTTCCTGAGCAGTAAGATTACCGGAGCTTTTGCCCTTTTCAACGAGCTTTTTAAAAGCCGCCATTTTCTTATCGTCTCTTGAAGTGGTTACAGTCTTTTCTTTTTCCTTCTTAGCATTCTCCATTTTATTTCTCCTCTTCTTTATGTACTTTATTATTTGATATATCTTTCATCAGTTTTAAAAAATCGTCATCGCTGAGTCCGCCTGCATCAACAGGATTCTTTTTATTACTCTCCTCAGCAATGGTTTTTAAACAGTCTGAAAACTCAGCCTCATAATTATTACTGTCGTTGAAATTATTAATCATGCCCGACAGTTCTCCGAGTTCCGCATCGGTAAGATACTGCGAATATGCGGTAAGCGAACAGTCAATTCCTTTTTTAATAAAGTCAATCGTCAGCTGATATACTTTGGTAATAAAACCTTCGCTGAGCATTTTTTCGTCAAATCCGTCGCAAAGCTTATAGCACTTAGGATAACGCAGCAGAATTGAAAGCATTCTTTTTTCCGCATTTATTTTACGCGCCGACGCAGATTTAACATAGGATTCTCTGACAACGTCACGCTGATAGGAGCGGCGTTCTTCTTCGTACTTCCTTCTCATACTGTATCTGCTCTGCTGCGACTCGTACTGTTTTATCTGAGCCATAAGGCTGTCCTTGTGAACATCGAGTTCTTCGCATATTCTTGACGCGTATAAATCCTGTTCAATTCTGGATGAATTTGCGAGCAGACGGGAAACATCGTTAAGAAAGTCAAGTTTTCCCTGAGTTGAATTGAGATTATGTTTATTGCGAAGATTTATAATCTCAAACTCAATTTCATTTGCCGCGCCTTCAAGCATAGCTGAAAACCGCTCTACACCCTGAGTTTTAATTATCTCGTCCGGGTCTTTACCGCCGGTCAGCGCAGGAATACGGATTTTAATATCTGTATTATTAAACAGCCGTATTGCCTTAGTCAATGCCTGTTTTCCTGCTTCGTCCGTGTCATAGCAAAGAATCACTTCGTTTGCGTATCGGCTTATCAGTCGTACCTGCTCATTTGTCAGTGCCGTTCCGCAGCCTGCAACCGCATTTGTAAATCCCGCCTGATGAAGGGCTATAACGTCCATATATCCCTCACACAGAATCAGCGCACTGTCGCCGGAATCCTTTGCTATATTCATAGCAAACAATTCATTCGTTTTCTTGAACACAAGCGTATCGGAAGTGTTAATGTACTTAGGCTTTGTGTAATCAAGCACACGACCGCCGAAAGCAATTACGTTACCTCTTATATCAATATAAGGAGTCATTACCCTATTTCTGAACATATCGTAAATTCTGCTTTGATTCTTTGAAGAACGCTTGGCGAGTCCTGCTTCGACAATTTCAAAATCACGGTAACCGAGGGAATTGAGATGTTTTACAAGAGCATCCCAGCTGTCGGGCGCGTATCCGAGACCGAAGCGGGTAATTGTTTTTTGCGTGAGTCCCCTGCTCTGAAAATACTTAAGCCCGATTTTACCCTCGTCGCTGAGCATAAAGCTGTGATAAAACTTAGCAGCAGCTCTGTTCATTTCGAGTATACGGCGTCTCTTTTTCACAAGTGAATCGTCGTAGCCGTCCTCGGGAAGCTGCATTCCCGCGCGCTGAGCAAGCAGTTTTACGGCGTCGATATAATCGAGATTTTCTATTCTTTTTATAAAGCCGACGGAATCGCCTCCCGCTGAACAGCCGAAGCAATAAAACGACTGTGTTTCGGGATAAACGGTAAACGAAGGCGTTTTTTCATTATGAAACGGACACAGACCTACAAGCGTTCTTCCTCTTCGTTTAAGGGTAACGTAAGAAGAAATAACGTCTTCAATATCCGTTTTAATTTTCAGTTCCTGTAAAAAGCTGTCAGGAAGAGCCATATTACACCTCTTTTTTATTCAATCCATGAAGAAGGAATAAACAGTTTATTGAAAACTTTAACCGAATAGTTGTCGCTCATACCGGCGATATAATCGCACACGGCGGTTTCTTTTCCTTCTTCCTGCGCAATCTTTATGTATTGCGGCGGTAATTCAGTATAATTATTGTAGTAGTATTCGTAGAGTTTCTTAATCATTGAAACGACCTTAACCTCTTCACTTTTGCAAACGGGGTTTCGGTAAACGGCGGTAAACATAAAACTGTGAAGCTCTGTAAAATACTGATAACAATCCTCACTCATACGGATTTTTTTATCGCTGTTATTGATAACGTCGAGAACCATATTATTGATTCTTTCGCTCTTTTTCATTCCGAGTTTTAATCTCAGTTCAAGAGGAATATCCTCTTCGCTTAATACGCCCGCTCTTTCAGCGTCGTCAATGTCATGATTAATATACGCAATTTTATCGGCGATTCTTATTATCTGGCCTTCAAGAGTATACGCCTCTTCACCGCCCGTATGGCAGAGAATTCCGTTTCTGACCTCGTCGCAAAGGTTAAGCCCTCTGCCGTTTTTTTCAAGCTTGTCAACGACCCTTACGCTCTGTTCGTAATGCTTGAAACCGTTTGGGTTCATATCGTTTAGCGCTCTTTCTCCCGCGTGACCGAAAGGCGTATGACCGAGGTCATGGGCAAGAGCGATAGCCTCGGTCAAATCCTCGTTAAGTCCGAGTGCCCTTGCAATAGTTCTTGCAATCTGTGATACCTCTAACGTATGAGTAAGCCTTGTTCTGTAATGGTCGCCCGAAGGAGCAAGGAATACCTGCGTTTTATGTTTAAGGCGCCTGAACGACTGGGAATGAATTATTCTGTCCCTGTCTCTCTGAAAACAGGTTCTGATATTGTCGGGTTCTTCAAATACAGCCCGTCCCTTTGATTCACAAGAAAGGCAGGCATACGGAGATAAAATATTTTTCTCAATTAATTCGGATTTTTCTCTTATTGAACTGCTCATTATATCTCCTTTCTACAAAATAATTGCTATTCTTTTATTATTTACTTAAAAAATAAAATAATTCCTTTAATTTTATTGACTAAATAGTAAATATTTAATATTATTAGTTTGGTGATAAAATGATTAAGGTAATAATTGTACTGATAATACTGTTACTTGCAGGCGTATTTCTTTACCTGCAAAACAATATTATCGACGTTACAAAATACAGATTAAAAAGCGAAAACATAATAAACAGAATAAATATTATTCATTTGAGCGACCTGCATTCAAAGCCGTTTGAAAAAGCTCTGAAAAAAACAGAAGAAGCGGAGCCGGACATTATTTTCATTACAGGCGATTATATTAACGATAAGAAAAAAAGTAAAACAAAAATGCTTGAATACGCAAAGAAGCTTTGTGATATCGCCCCCGTTTATTACGTTACAGGCAATCATGAAAGAAGGCTTGAAGATTTTGACGAACTGATGTTCGATTTCAAAGAGGCGGGATTCAACGTTTTACTTAACGAAATCTCGGAGATTAACGTCAAGGGAAACAATATCGCCGTGCTCGGGCTTGATGAAAATCAGGCTGATTTTGAAGATTACAAGGCAAGACGAAACGGCACTTTTGAATACCCCGATATGAAGCCGTATTTTGAAAAGCTTGAAAAAAAAGAGGGATATAAAATTGTCCTTTCTCATTATCCCGAAAACTTTGAAAAGCTCAGTGAAATGAACTATTCACAGTATGATTTTGATTTGCAGCTTTCGGGGCACGCTCACGGCGGTCAGTTTATTCTACCGTTTTTCGGTCCCGTATTCTCTCCCGGTCAGGGCATTCACCCGAAATATGCAAGGGGCTCCTTCGGCGAAAGGCCTATGCTTATAGTATCAAGAGGTATCGGCAATTCAGAGTTCCCGTTCAGACTTTTTAATCACCCTGAAATAATTTCAATTTCCATAAGTAAGAAGATATAAAAAATCCGTAGGTTTCCCTACGGATTTTTTGTTATACGTTTTTAAAGTTCTGCGCCTGGTCGGCTTTCAGGAACTGCGAATATTTATATTTCTTTTTGACAGCTTTAACATTACATTTAACTCTTCCGACCGAGAGATTTGCAATAAACTTATTGGCGTCCGAATTATACTTATAAAGTCCGTGGATAATTCCTTTAATGAACCAAGTGTTATTCGGAAGAGCACAGGTTGAAGCGTTGATTACCTTATCGCGGGATACGTATTTACCCTTCGCTTTTTTGCCCTTAAGCTTTTTGCCGTACTGTGCAACCGTTCCGCCTATTGACGCATACTTTGTATCAATAAGGAGGTCGGTCTGATTGTTTTTCTTTGAGGTTACGGGAAGTGCTCTTGTTCCGTAGTTTGCAATAATTGCAACCTCGGCGCCTGATTTTTTAACAGCCTTGATGTTCTTCTTAAATCTTCCCTGAACCTTGTGGTATCTCTTTATCTTTTTATAGAGTCCCGACTTTTTATCAAGGTAGCCCATTTTGATAAGCGTTTTTGTGCAGGAATCAAACTGGCTGTATGGAATAAGTTCATAAAAAGCAGGAATATTTCCTATCCACGGTTTGACGACTTTCATAAAGAATTTCTTGCGCATCTTTTTATTCTTTATTACGTCTTTATTCAGCTTATCAAGGCCTACTCCGATTCTGACGTCGCCTATAGCGGTAATCGCTCTGAAAAGAGTTTCTTTTTCACCGCCCTGATACGCCTGCTCCATATGCTTAAGATACTTAATAACATCCTTTGAATTAAAGGACAAGTCCATACCGAAGGCTCTTGCTACGTCAACGCCCTGATAAGCGGGGTTAATTAAAACATAGCGTTCTACGTCTTTTTTATCCTTATACTTGTCCATATAAGCGGATACAACTGCGCCGCCGAGTGAAAGCGCAACGATAGTAACCTTCTTAGACTTAGTTTTTTTCTTAACGGCGCAAACGAGCTTTCTGAGTCCCTTTGCAGTTACGCACATATCCTGGCGCCAGTCATAGTTATACGCATAAACGTTTTTAGCGCCGATGATGTCGGAAATCTGTCTTGCAATAACGGGAATGGAAAAATCACGCATAGTAAGGTAATCCTTATGCTTTGCCAGAGAGTCCTCCCAGTAGCAGTTAACGCCGGATTTTCCAACGGGGTTTCCGTTTTTATTATAATTGATTCCGGTATTTTTGAAATAATTACCGAGTTCTTTAAAAAGCGCGTTATAATTCGGCTTTTGTTTATCGGTAAAGAGTTTGATAGCCTCGTCAAGAATAACCTGATTGCTCGCCATAGCTTTTACGTCAAGTCCGAACTGAGCTATCTTAGTATCCTCATCTGTGTAATCCTTATACAAATCACTTCCGCCGAGACCGTGAAGAACGATAACGGGAGTAACCTTGCTTTTAGCAAAGGCAGGAGAAGCAGATAAAAAAACAAGCACAAAAACAAGAACTACGCTTAATACTTTTACAGATATCTTTTTCATAATTTTACTCCTATTTTTTTGTTAAATTGATTATATCATTTAAATAATAATTAGTCAATATTCGGTATTTATAAAAAGAAAACTAAAAAAATATGGAAAAAATAAAAATTTTTTATTGCATTTTTATTAATAATATGTTAATATCATAGTGAAATGATATGAAAGGAGTAAATTTATGTCATTCTTCATTGATGAAAACGGCCAGGGAATGGTTGAATATGCGCTCATACTTGGACTTATTGCAATTGCAGCAGTTGTAATTCTTATTGCACTCGGTCCGAGAATTAGAAACTTGTTTAAGAAATCAAATAACGTACTGCTAAGTGCAGCAGACAATATGGCAAGCTAATTTGATTGATTAAATTATTGAGCACGACTTAAATAAAAACAGATACCGCTCGGTATCTGTTTTTATTTTATATCTATACAGAGTAAAAAATATCTTGACTTTATATAATCAAAATGATATTATATTCAAGTCGCAGATAAGAAAACTCAATCACGACACAGGGGTATAGCTCAGTTGGTAGAGCAGCGGTCTCCAAAACCGCGTGCCGAGGGTTCAAGTCCTTCTGCCCCTGCCAATAAAAACAGGTCACCGTTTGGTGACCTGTTTTTATTTTAGGCGAAGGACTTGAAACGAAACACCGCTTGTCACAACGAAAGGAGTGACAAGCGGGATTTGCGGTTTTTTTATTATAAACTTATTTAACTTTTACAGTCTTAGCTTTACTCCACTTGGAATAGTAGTAAGCCTTACCGACTTTCTTATATGTTCTAACACGTACATAGTAAGTTTTTCCGGCCTTAGGATTCTTGATTTTTGCTTTTACTGTTTTCTTGTTTTTAACTTTAACGCTTTTAGCTTTTTTAAACTTCTTATTAGTTGAATACTGAACCTGATAGCCGTTAATGTTCTTACCCTTCTTATACTTTACAAGGATCTTAACCGCAACGCCTACGGGAAGAATCTTAAAGGTCTTCTTTACAGTGTCTCTGTAATTACCTATACCTACAATTTTAACAGTAGCTTTACCGACTGCCTTATTCTTTTTATATACTATCTTATAGTCTTTATTAAGCTTAAGTTTTTTATTATTAACAACAACTTTTATTTTGCTTTGCTTAATCTTTTTGCCGGTATAAGTTTTGTCGCTTATTCCTGTAATAGTTGCTGAGGATAAACTCTTCTTTTTTAATGTTCCCGGCTTTTTGGCATTTGGATTATACGCAAGAGAAGAAGCCGAAACGCCGAGATATTCAGCAAAGTTTTTGCGTGATTCATCACTTAATTCTTTTGTGCTGACGATTAAATAAATCAGCTCGTCTTTTGTATAATTTTTAACATCTGTTCCGCCGTCGGAGCGTTTTGTTTCAATAACATATTTATTACCGTCTTTTTTAATTGTACCGATTTCACCGATAGATACATCTAAGCCGCAATCTTTACATGATACATAACCATAGAGTTTTCCGTTTTTAATTCTTACAGTTTCTTCTGCGTTTTTATGTTTACAGGTAAAAACTTTCTCGGAAACGCCTAACAGTTTGGCAAGCTGAGATTTTGCAGAATCTGTAATTTGAATAGGGCTTTGGCTTATGCTCATTAAAAATTCCGCAACACCGATAGACTGGCTTTGAGTATCCCCGTTATAAGTTGCAGAAATAACTAAATTATCGCCGGACTTTTCTATTTCCATCTCAACTTTTTCAATTGTTACTCCGCAGTCTGAACAAATAAATTTTTCGATATATTTTTCCTCTGCGGTATCATAATCAATCACAGCTTTTTGTTTGTCATTTGGGTGTTTACACTTTAACTGTTTTACGGGAATATCAAAGTCTTCGGAAAACTGATTGTATACAGAATCTGAAATAGATAATTGTGAAACAAAACCGGATAATGCATATATAGGAATTGTTTGTTCCTGAGGCGGCACCGAATGAATTGTTATTTTTAAACTGTCGCCTGTCTTTTCAAATGATACTTCACCGGATTCACCTTCAATTCCGCATGAAGCACACACCTCAATAGCATAATACTTCTTGGCATTACTGTCATATCTTAACTCAATGCGTAAACTTGTGTGCTCGCAGTCGTCAGCAAACGAGAGCACGGGAACGCTTATACACGCTGAAATAAGCATAATAGCCGATAGAATTAACGAGATAGTTTTTTTCATATTATTACTCACCTTTCATAAAACTATATTATAATAATATCGTATTAATATTAATACTGTCAACAAGGAAAAGGCTGCATAAGCAGCCTTTGTTTATTTCTTTACAGTTACCTTGATTTTTGCGTTTGCTCCGTTTTGGGCATACGCATAAATGTAACATGTTCCCTTTTTCTTCGCAGTAATCTTGCCCTTGCTGTCAACTGTTGCTATCTTCTTGTTTGTTGACTCATAGCGAATTTTCCTATGGGTATTAACTTTCAGTTTGTTTTCTTTAAGTGCTTTAGCTTTAAGCTTAAACGTCTTGCCCTTTTTAGCAAGTACAATTTTATTCTTTTTAGCGGCCGTAGTTACTTTCTTTAAGTTACAGTATTTTCCGCCTGAGGTTACAATATGAAGCGTATTGCAGGAACCGAGAAGCTTGTTGTTCTTATCAAATGCGGCAACTACATACTTGTAATATGTGCCTTTTTTAAGCTTCTTCTGAGTGAAAGTATTTGTCTTAACCTTCTTAATTTTCTTATAAGCGTTTTTACCGCATTTAGCGCCGTAAACCACGTAATAAGAAGCGCCCTTTGCTTTCTTCCAGGTAAAAGTTATCGAATTTTTAGTTGCCTTCTTCTGTTTTGCAACGAGGAAAGAAAACTTTGTACCCTTGGGGTCAGCTTCGCTTTTGAGCGACTGAACGAACTTATCAACCTGAGTTACCGTTGCGCCCTCAGTCATAGTTTTGATTGCAGGCTCCGGCTTTGCAGGTTCGGGAGTTACGTTACCTGAGCCGTATTTTTTCGGATTGGGGTTAATATACGGTGTATAGGTTACAGATATTGTAGCGGTATTTGACCAGTCGCTTACTCTTCCGTCAGGTTCAACTGTTCTTACTCTTATCTGAACTGTTTCGCCGTCCCTTGCACCTAATATAACGAAGCTGAAAAAGTCGTCAATCGTAGAACCCGATACATCACCAGAAGGAACACCAACGCCTGCGTCTTTCCAATCTTCGCCCGAAAGTTTGTACTGCACCTGATTATAAATATCAGGTTCTCTATTATTGGTAAAATAGTGAAGTTCATCACGATAAACAGATTCGGGTATATCCAAACCAATATAAACCTGGGCGCCGCTTGAATTTGTAAACGATTCAGCAACGTTAATAGTAGGCGCAGCAGGTTTTGATGATAAAGCAGGATTAGTCTGTGCAGCAGCGCCCTTGCCTACAGATGTTGCAGCAGACCAGTCTGAATATACGGTTTCCTTTGCACCGCTCTGATATCCGATTTCAAGTCTGTAACGAACTCTGAAAGAAAACTTATGGTTGGTATAGTCAATTTTTTTGTCATTTGTAATCTTACCGTTAAGGATACCGTTATTAATGCTGTCTCCGACAACATAATTAGTCGTGTCAATAACAGGTATGCCTACTAACTTGTCAACAGTATAAACATCATTAATCTCGCTGGTAAGAAACGATGAATCATAAGTTAAAAGTTCGGAATTTATAGCTTTGCTTGTAGTTGAAAACCACGCGCCGCCGTCAATACTTAAGTCAATTTCTTTATATGCCTTAATACTGTTGATTTCATAATTTGAATCATAAAAATAACCCGAATTCATCATTATCTCAGAACCTAAATTGAGAATTTCATTCGGCTGAGTTACCCAGACATTGACACCGGTTTCATCCGCGTCAACATAAGGGGCGTCGGGTGTTGAAACTTTTCCGTTGGGACAATAGTCCTTTTTTATGCTCATATCAGCATATGCGCTCATTGTGCAGCAGCTGAGAGCCATAATGAGAGTTAAAATTATTGAACAGATTTTTTTCATAAATATACTCCTTTCGTAAACCGTTTTACAAATTAAGTATATCATTTTTAATTATTAATTACAATATTAAAATAGGACTTCTCTGAGCTTTTTCAGCGTTGCTTTTTCCTTACGCGACACCTGTACCTGAGAAATTTTTAACAGTTTTGCGGTTTCTGTCTGAGTTTTTCCTTCAAAGAATCTGTACTTAATTAATAGTCTTTCGCTTTGAAAGACTATTTTTT
>CAJOER010000046.1:10507-14013 GCA_905233805.1 uncultured Eubacterium sp.
TATCAAGTTCCTCTTCCCCGCTCTCGCCTGTGCTGAGTGAAATAACAGGGCATGACGCGTTAAGTATTTCGCTCAGTTCGTTCTCTTCAATACCTGTTATTTCGGATAGTTCAGATACTGTCGGCTCGCGCTCTTCTTTAATAAGAAATTTTTCTCTTTGTGACTGAACGTAAAACGATTTTTCTTTTATTGAGCGCGAAATTTTAATCTGTCCGCCGTCGCGGAAAATTCTTTTAATCTCGCCCATTATTACGGGAACGGCGTAAGTTGAAAAACAGTATCCCCTGCTCTCGTCAAAATTGTCAACGGCTTTGATAAGGCCGATACACCCTGCCTGAAAAATATCCTCATATTCCGCTCCGCGGTTTAGAAATCTTTTTGCAATTGAGTGAACAAGAGCGGTGTTATTCAGAATCATTTCATCGCGCTTTTCTTCTACCATTTTTTACCGCGAATCCTTTTTGTAAGAGTTACGGTTGTACCTGAATTTACCTTTGATTTTACGCTGAGTCTGTCGCAAAATGACTGCATAACCGTAAAGCCCAGCCCTGCCCTGTCTCCTGTGCCGGTTGAATAAAGAGGCTCCATAGCCTGCTTTATATTTTCAATTCCTATACCCTTGTCCTTTACTTTGATTTTAACTGTGTTTTCCTCTGTAATTAATCCGCTTATGTATACTTTCCCGTTACTTTCGGGATAAGCGTGAACAACCGCATTTGTAACTGCTTCGCTCACGGCGGTTTTCAAATCGGATATTTCTTCAATAGTAGGGTCAAGATAAGTAATAAAAGACGAAACAACGGTTCTGCAAAATCCCTCGTTAACCGATTTTGCGTCAACGGTCAATGAAAATTCGTTAATTATGTTCATTTTTTACCTCCTTGATAATCGCAATACTGCCTATTCCCGCAAGTTCAAACAGCTTTTTCGTATGCGGGCTGACGTTTCTAACTTCCATAGTGCCCTTGTATGAACTCATTATCCTGTAACGCCCCATTACAAGCCCGATTCCCGACGAATCCATAAAACTGACGTTCTTATAATCAAGAATTAAATGACGCGGTTTCTTTACGCTTATGGCGTTGTCAATCTTATCTCTGATTTCTTTTGCACTGTGGTGGTCAATCTCACCGCTGAGGTAAGCGATAACAAGCTCACCGCAAGACTGAATTTCTGCATTCATATTATCAACTCCGAAAAAAATACCAATCTGCTAATAAAATAACAGATTGGTATTGCGTAATTTGTTGAAGTTTATAGGCCGAGCAATATTTTTCTGACCTGCATTGCAAGATAAAACGAGCCGCAGACGAGGTCGACATCTTTTTCTTTTACCGCCGTTTCCGGGCTTTCGATTATTTCGACGTTTTCGCAGTATTTCTTTGCAATATCGGCAAGTTCCTTTGCGGGCATTGAACGCGTAATGTCAACCGTCACCGCAATAATTTTTTTGCACTTCGGCGCAACGAGCGATAAATATCCGTCAACGTTTTTGTCTTTCATCATACCTATAACGGCGGTTCTGTTTTCAATTAACAAAGCGAGCCTTTCGGCTGCCATAGTGTTATGTCCGCCGTCAAGAAGAACTTTTCCTATTCTCTCACACCTTGCAGGAAGGCTTACAAGCTCATTTACGGGCTTTGCGTTAAGTTCGGCAAGTACAGCGTTAACAAGGCTTAAATTATCTTTCAAGCCGCCTGTAACGAGTTTTTTGCACTTGTTTTCAAATATTTTTTTAAGTTTGTCGTTATATAAAATGCAAGTACAGTTTTCTCTGAGTATTCCCGACTTTTCTTTGGCAATTTCTTCAACCGTATTTCCGAGGAAATCGGTATGGTCAAGGGATATTTCAGTGATTACGGAAATGTTTTCTTTTTCAACGTTAGTAGCGTCGCCTTTGCCGCCCATACCGCATTCAATAACGGCCCAGTCAACGTTCATATCCGAAAAGTAAGTAAATGCAATAATGCACGCGCATTCAAATTCGGTACAGTCGGTATTCATACCGTCAAGCATCTCGGCATAATGAGAAAAAGAAGTTTCAGATATCATATTGCCGTTAATCTGAATCTGCTCACGGTAACCCGTAACCCAAGGCGAGGTAAAAAGGCCCACCATAAAGCCTTCGTTTTCAAGCGCTTTTGCAACTGTTGCGGCAACGGTACCCTTTCCGTTGGTGCCTGCAATATGAATTGTTTTATATGTATCCTGAGGGTTGCCGATACGTGAGAGCGCAGACTTAATACGGCTAAGCCCCGGCTTTATGCCGAGGCTCTGCTTTTTCAATATAAAATCTAATGATTCAAGATATGTCATCAGCCGATTTCCTCAATAGATTTTTTAATAGTGGCAATTTTTTCTTCAAGCTTTGCCGCTTCGTCCTTATTCTGCTGAACAACCTTTTCAGGCGCTTTGTTTACAAAGCCGGGATTTGAAAGCTTTTTATTGATAAACGAAAGCTTATCCTCAGCCTGAGCGAGTTCTTTTTCAAGACGTTTCTTCTCTGCTTCAAAATCTACAAGGTCGCCGAGCGGAATATAGATTTTAGCGTCGTCGGTAATTATAGTTACAACGTTGCCGAGGTCGCCGAAGGAAGACGCAACCTCAACCTCGCTTGCAGAGGCAAGACGTTTAATGAAATCAGCGCCCATAGTAAATACGTCGCCGGACGCGGTTTCAACGTAAACCTTAGCCTTCCTGCTCGGTGCTATATTCATTTCGGCTCTTCTGTTTCTTATAGCGCGGATTGCCGTCATAATCTTTTCCATTTCGCCCTCTTCAAGCGTGAAGGAAAGAGCTTCGTCATACTTGCACCACTCAGAAATCATTATAGATTCTGTATCGTGAGGAATCGCCTGATAAATCTCTTCCGTTATAAACGGCATAAAGGGGTGAAGGAGTTTAAGAATATAAGTAAGAACGAATACAAGAACGCCTTTTACGTCATTCTTTGCATCTTCGTCGTCGCCCTGTAATCTGATTTTAGCAACCTCGATATACCAGTCGCAGAATACGTCCCAGATAAAGTCGTAGAGCTTCTGAACGGCAATACCGAGTTCATATTTATCAAGGTTCTCGGTAACCTCTTTTGCAAGAGAATTTGCCTTAGAGATTATCCACTTATCCTCAATGAGAAGATTTTCGGGAAGTCCGTTATACTTATAATCCTCGCCGAGGTACATAAGTACGAAGCGCGCGGCGTTCCAGAGCTTATTTGCGAAGTTACGCGACGCCTTTACCCTGTCGTCCGAAAAACGCATATCGTTACCGGGCGAGTTACCCGTAGCGAGAGTAAAGCGAAGCGCATCGGCGCCGTATTCCTCAATAATCTCAAGCGGGTCGATACCGTTGCCGAGAGATTTTGACATCTTACGGCCGAGAGAATCGCGGACAAGACCGTGGATAAGAACGGTGTTAAACGGAACCTGCCCCGTCTGTTCAATGCCCGAGAACATCATTCTCATTACCCAGAACGGAATAATATCATAACCCGTTACAAGAGTATT
>CAJOER010000047.1 GCA_905233805.1 uncultured Eubacterium sp.
AGGCTCCATTGACGTTGCGGGCGTTACGATGATTAAGAACAACGACGGCTCAGGCTCAATGGATAACCTCGTTCTTGAGGACGGTGCGTATATCCACGACCAGGGACTTGAACCCGGCTCGGATATTCACCTTCGCAGCTACAGCGACGGCAACGCAACGCTCAGCAGCGAGCGTATCAGCGAATATCAGCTTAAACAGTATTTCCACGCCGATTACGGCAAGCTGAGTCTGACGGATACGAAGAAGGTTGATACGCAGCTCAAAGCGTCCGTATTCTCAGACGGAAAAGCGGTACTTATTGCAGGTGCTGTACTTGTCATACTTATACTAACGGGTACGATTTACTATAAGAAAAAACGGCAGAAAGGAGGAACGGTAAATGAATAAAAAACTCATTTCACGTATATTAGCGGCGTTAATGGTAGTTTGTTTGCTTTTCAGCGCGCAGCCATGGACTGTTGCAATTGCTGAAACAAAACAGGATGAAGAGCTTTCCAAAACCTATCTCAGCGAAGTTAAGATGTTCTACGGCAGAAGCGAAGAACAGGCAAAAAAGGCTTGCGAGAAGGAAGGCTTCATCTTCAGCAACACCAACCTTAACGAAGGCGCTCCGAAAATGGGCAGCGGCAAAAACGCCATGGGCATTTATCTTGGCTACAAAACCACTGAAAACCCCGGCGAAGCGATTACCGACCTCACTCTGCTTGATATGAAATATACTCATTTCACTGAAATGAGCTATGAGGAATATCTTGACCAGACAATTTCTCAGTACAGCAACGAGGCTAATCAGCTTATGGTGCTTGTCAACGATTTCAGAACGCAGTACGCGGCAGGCAGCCCGATGGCGGTTATGGCGCTTGATTCCTTAAATCTCTTTTATGTTGACGGGAAAAAGTCCCCGAGCGCTGATGATAATCTTTTGGGTAACTGCCTTCTGAACGGCGCCGACGCTGCATTCTTTGAAAAATTCCTACAGCGCGGTAACGCGATGGTGTTAAGCAAAATTGTTGATATTCTTTGTAACACCACCTCGGATTATAATGAGGACGGCACCACGTGGGTTGACCGTGCAAAAAAGAGCGAGCTTACCTTTGCTTATAATTCTGCCGACTCGGCGGAGAAAAACCGACTTGACACGAGTTATCAGAACTATGCCAAGGTATTAATTAACGATATCAAGGATTTCAGCGAAAAATATACCGAAGCAAAGCGCCGACTGGATAAGTACGGCGAAACGCTCGGCTATCAAGAACTCAAGGATATGGACGACGAAACGGCATATCTTGATATGGACGAAGCGGGAAGCGACTGCCTTTTCCCCGAATACTGCAAGGCGCTCGAAATCTATGCGCTTCTTGAAAAGGTACAGTATCAGAAAAAGAATGAAGTGCTTGAAAGCAACGCAGAGCTTATCGACGACGCTCAGACAGGCACGAAAGCGGCTAAAACCTTAACTCTTGCGCAGTACGTTCTTGACCTTGCGTCCGACGAATCGCTTGCCGACCATCCGTCAACGGTTTATCCGATTATTCAGGCTTTGACGCCTGCGCAGCGCGTTGTTCTCAAACAAAGCGGCTTCGGAAAAATTGTTGAAGGTCTCTTCCCTGTGGAGGATTATGAGTCGCAGCGCAAAAAAGCGATTAAAGAGGCGACGAAAGGCCTTGAAGAGCTCGGCTGCAAGGACGGAAAAGTCTATCTTTGGATTGGCACCGATGATGCTTTATACACCAAAAAGGTTGCAAAAACCGATGCACTTATGGAGCAGTCCTATGCCGGTGCTGATTTAACCGACATTGAAAATGAAGCGGCACGCAAGGAAAACGATGACATAAGGATGGTTCTTAAATGGGTGGATATCGGCACACTCGTCGGCGGCGGTATTGCGATGATTGTTCAGGCTGCGGTCGGCTATTCACTGTTGACGGCGGGAACTTATCTGTTTTCCATCGCCGCAACGCATATTGCCGCGGGTCTGCTTTCAGCCCTCGGCGGCATTGCAATCGGTATTGCAGGCGCGCTTTGCTGCTGTCTGTACGTAATCGGAATTGTTGCATTTGTTGTCAGCATAGTTTATTTGATTTTTGATCTGATGGGCGGCCTTGATATATTCAATTCAAGGGAGGAAATAGATTACGATAACATTCCCGATATCGTCTTTGACGTCAGAACGAATGACGACGGCGCTTATGAGGTACGGTATGACGCCGTGCTCAGTAACGCAGGCAAGGATATTTTCGGCAACGATGACGACGATTACCATATTGATAATCTTTCAAAAGACCATGCGGACGTCAATGCTTTCCAGAGCGTCTATGACCGTTGGATGACGCTTTATTATTCAAAATCTCCCGCGTGCGGCGACCCGATAGAGGTTAAAGAAGGTGAAAACCCGTTCTTAACCAAAAAGGAAACGGACCCGCCGAGCGGCTATCGACCGATTACGCTGATTAACACCACCAACGCAGCTAATGTCAATGACGTTGAGGTGAATGACAAAACCGGAAAACCGCTCTACGTGTTCTTCCCGGGCAATAGCGTAGGAACGGCAGGGGAGGTTGTTGCAGAGGACGGGCGCGCCATTACCGACGTCGTCCTATGCTACGACGGCAACAAGGACAAAGCGATTAATTTCCTCAAAAAAATGGGATATGAATACATTGACGTCAACCTGACTCCTGACAAGGGCTACACCTATCTCGGTTATATGCGCGGCAGCGAAAAGAACTCTATTCGCGATATGCGTGCTGCCATAAGTGCCAATGATCAGGCCCTTTACGGCGACGCGCAGTATGCAAAAGCCAACTTAGAGGGCAAAGGAACAACGCCCTACGGTATGAGCTTGTATAAAACAAAATCGGCTTCCGCAGGCTCGCCCATTGTCAGCATTATCATATCCAATACTCGCCGTGAACTTGGCGACGGTTACGAGCCTGTCTGCCTTTTCAACGGCGGCGACGCAGTTGATTTTGAGCACGAGTGGCGCGACAATATCAATTCAAAATTTTTGTCTGACAGCGAATACTTTATGTCCGGCGAAAACGGTGCAAAGTCAGGCTATGAAAAAGCGGGAGAAAAGGAAAAGGCAAAGGACTTTATCTCTCAGGACGACCCCGTTAACGGAAAATATATCTATTTCCTGCCGAAAGAGCAGTACAAGGCGAAGGACGAGAACGGCAACGCCAAGCAGCAGTACGTTGCGGGCTTCTCCTATTTCCTTGCGGGCGAAAAGGAATCAAAGGAAAACGAATACGGCAATAACTACGAGTATATGCAGACCGTTGCCGAGGAAAACGGATTTGAGCTGCTTGAAGAGGACGGCAAGCCTTACACGGTTATGTCCGATTCTGCCGGCGAAATGACGCTTGCATATACCTGGCGCGACACCGAGGGTTATCCTCTTGACACCTATCATTTTGATAAGATTCATACAATATTTAACGGTAAAATCAATTCCGCTTCTGACCACGGCTTGACGCACTCGGCAGGCTTTGCGGCACAAGATGAGGACGCATGGGATTATCTGACGCGCGAAAACAGCAAGATGATTTATCATACTAAGATGTATTTCGGCGTGTCATATACATATAATCCCTACCGTGCGGTTACAGGCATTTCGGGACTTCTGACTCCTTATTCAGAACTGAACGGCGACGAAATTCAGTTCTCGGGATTGCAAACTCCCGCAGGCACGATGATTACGACGAACGTCAGCCTTCAGGGACAGCCCGTTCCTTCGGCGGGAATCGGTCTCGGTATCTATTCTCCCAACACGATGAGGCAGCCGCTTTATACCAACTATACGGCGAGCCAGAAATCGGATATTCCGTGGATCACGAGTGAAGAAACGGAAATTATGACACACCATCTTCTGACCGCGGGTCCGAGAGCGGGCATAGAGCCGATTAAAAGGGAGGATATTCTCATAACCACGGAGGAAAACCCGGGCGAAAAATCAGGCTATCTTCCGATTTGCGATATGAGAACGCCGACCGATAAATCTCACCCGCTTAACTTCGCGCTTGACACCACGAACAAGGGTTCAAAATATCTTTACATTTACCAAAAGGTGAACTCGGGTGGCAGAACGAAGGAAGCGACCTCAAATATTTATACTCAAAAGAAATACGTTGTCGGCGTCTTCTGCGGCAGCGGTAAAAGCACCGAGGAAGCCCTTAAAAACCTTTATGCAAAGGCGGCTAAGGAGTGGGCTTCTATTGCAGCCTCACACGAGGATATACCCTCAAAGCCCACCGTTTGGGAGTTTGACGAGATTATACCCTTGGATATTTCGGGCAGACATCCGTGGTACGAGCTACACAAAAACGATTCAGATGTCAGCTCGCTGCCGAACGACGAGGTAGTTTACGGCAACGAGGCTGCCTGGTACCGCTGGGATGACCACATGCTTGACGGCATAGCGGGAGATGGCTCCAATAAAGAATCGGACGAAAAATGCGCCTATATCGGTGTTGTTCGCTCGAATAACAAGAGCAAAAACGCGCTCAAAAACGAAGCCGTTTACGGTATGGTGAAGTATTATACCAACAAGGAAACGCCTCCTTCAACGCTGAACGTCGGCTCCACTGAAACCGTGCTTGCAGGCGGACCCGTTGATTCAAAAGAGGGCAGATACTTCCTTTATTATTCAACCAACAGCGGCACGGGCAACTACTCTGCTCCCGTAACCTTTATTGACATCAGCAAGGAAGTGTTCATTAACGGCTTTAACACCTCGTTCACCGTTTCTGATAGCGACGAAAAGAACAACAAGCTGCCTGAATATTCCGAGCTGCGTATGCGCGCTGACGAGAATATGTATATCCATCTCGGCTACGACCGCGCGGAGCTGCCGTATTACGAAAAGCTGTTCATCGGCGTGGGTAAAACCAAGAATGAAGCGTTTGTTGACCTTATAGGAACGACTAACGCCTTTGCGGCGATGGACGTTAACTGTAACTACAATTCCTTCTCTGACCAGTGGATTGCCATCGGCTACCGCAGAACGAAGGAAAAGGACGACGCTATCCGTGATGTATTCCTGTATTACGGCGATGAGCCTACCGAAGATATGGAGGAAATACATCTTGACGGTGCTTATTCGCTCGAGGACGACTACGAAGGCGGTCTGGAGTACTCTCCCTATGAAGATTATTACTATGATGAAAACGACGAAGAAGTCGACATCGAGGGTGTGCCGTATACTCTTCTGAAGCACGAGATGAAAACGGGCGAAGAAACCATTTCACTTAACGAAGGCAACGGCGGCAAGGGACTTTACCTCTATTATACGTCCGCCCGCTTCGCTTATGACAGGGAAAAGGAAGCAGAGGTATTCCCGATAACGAATATCTGCTTTACCTACGGCGACATTTCACCGAAATATGCAACGAAGGAAGACTTTGCAAAGGCGTATTACAATGCTTATTACATCAAAGAGTCTTATCAAGAAGATGAGTTTGAAAATACTCACTGGGAAAGCGTTCTCGGAGTAACCGGCTCGCCGTTGAATTGGAAGCCCTCCGCAGAGGGTGCTCAGCGTTTCTCCTTCAACAAGGGCATTATCCCCGGCAGGGGTAACAACGGCTGGCATACGGGCGATACAAGAGTGTATATGTACGTTGACCGTGCCGATAATGAGCAGACTGAGGACGGCGACCCGGTAGAATATACCATTCGCAAGAATGCACGCCTTCCCGAGTTCGGATATTATTCTGCCGAAAGTAACTACGGCAAAATTAAACAGTCAAAGTAATATAATAAACTATATGAAAGGACCAACCAAATGAAAATGAAGCTTTCCAAAAAAATACTTTCTGCATTTCTCGCACTTTTAATGGCTGCAACAACTCTGATTGTTCCATTTTATGCGATGGCAGATGAAGAAAAGAACGGCAAGTACGTTAAAGAGGTTTTCATCGCTTACGGTTACACCGTTGACGAAGCGAAGAACTGGCTCACCTCAAACGGCTGGGAACCCGTCGGCGAAGACCTTAACGCAGGTAATACCTCAGAAAACGTCGGCTTCAAAAACGCCGTTGCAGTAATGGGCATCAAGCGCACCAATAATGCGAACGACGCCATCACCGATATGGCTACGATGAATATGAAGGGCGGCTACAGCTTTGATGACTACCAGTCGCTTCTTAATGAAAAAAAGGCTGACATTGACGAGTTCATCAAAACCTTTATTCCCGTTCTTGAAGAGTACCGCGCAAATTACAACGGCGAGGGCAGCGAGGGCGGACAGAAGCGCGCTCAGTTCGCTCACGACCTTCTCAACAAATTTTATGACGGAGGTCAGAACGAAGATTATGCAGGCAACGATACGGGAATGCCGCTCGGCGATTTGTTCCTGAATAAAACCACCACAGAGCTTGAAAAGGAATACTCCGAGCTTACGGCTGAAGAAAAGAAAACGACTGCCGACCTGCGCCAGATTATTATGGAGAGCACGGGTCCCGCCGTTTCGCTCATTGAACAGGTGCTTGCGTTTGCAGCAGATACGAGAGAGAACTCGTGGCTTGACCTCCTTAAAACGCTCACGGGCGATTCTTTGAAGAAGAACGTACAGAAATACGTTGACGCAGCAAAGGGCAAAAAGCTCACAACGTCACAGGCTAAGAGTTATCTTAACACTGCGTATCAGGACTCCGCAAAGAAGCTCCAAAGCGAGTGGGGCACCATCCACGATAACGTTTTATGGTTTGAAAAATACTGTGCGGATAACGACCTCTGGCGCAAGGAGGATGAAACCGATGAGCAGTATAACGAAAGAGCTATCGCTTACTTTGATAACCTGAAGGAAACGAACGAAGACAGGTATAACGAGGAATTCGCTCTTTATACCGACATCGGTAACTATTATACCGTTCTTACGGACGTTACCTATTCGGGCGCATGGGGCAAAACGCTCTACGAATTCTTTGCGGACCCGAACGGTAAGGAACCCGGCAACAACGTGGATAACTTCTTACCTCTTGCAGCCGTGCTTTCACCGGGTCAGCGCGCAGGTATCAAGTTTTTGAGCCTCAGCACGCTTCTTAAGCTCGGCTCCACCAGCGAAGAGGTTATGGCAGCACAGTTCCCAAAAATCAACGAATTATTCAAGGATGAAACGAAGGACGCGATTTCCGTTTACAGCGGTGCAAAAGGATATGGGTGAGGACCCGTACGACGCATGGCTTGATAACGGCGGCTATGGCGACATCATCACCTATACGATGATGGGCGCAGGTCTTGTAATGATAGTAGCGGGTGCCGTTATGGAAGTCAGAGCAGCAGCCGCTTATAAGGTTGCCCTTGAAGCACAGCATATAGCGGAGGCCTCAAAAGCAGAGTGGAGTGCAAAGCTTGCAATCCTTGACGATAAAGTTGGCTACAGTATAAGTGAGTTGGAACAGAAAATGGAAGCCCTTCGGAATGCAGATATGGAATGGGAACGTCTGGAAGCTGCTTTTGATGTAACTGAATATCAAAAAGCCTTTGATAATGCAAAATTGGCAAAGCAGAATTTTGATAAATCAATGCAGGCGTATAATGATTTTTATGAAGAAATGCCCCAAGTTACGGAAGCAAGAATGAGCACGGCAGGCAGATGGATGATGGGTATCGGCGGTGCGATTATGCTCCTGACTGCTATTGCAAAGATTGTTGAAATCACCGCTTTCTATGACCGTGAATTTACCGTTATCCCCACGATGATTGTTGACGAGGCGGATATCGTTAACTATACAACCGATGAAAACGGCAAGCAGGTTAAGGAAATCACCTTTGACCAGTTTGCGTATTACGAAGTAGTTAAGTGTAACCGTCAGGAAATCGGCCTGCACAAGAACGCGCAGGACGGCGTTGACGAATACGACGACTGGGGCTGCGGTGACGCAGCGGACCTTAACGCCGACGTTGGTAAGCAGTGGCTTGCGCTCTACGTTAACCGTTCAAGCGCAAAGGGCAACCCGATTCTTGCCGATTCTATCACCGTTCAGTACGGCAGCAGCGGAACGCCGAAGGGCTGCACGGGCAATCTGCATATGTTCACCTTCACAAACCCTGTTGACGTAGGCGATGCAGCGTACTGCTTCCGCAACGATAAAAACGGCACGTACCTTTTCTGGGATTCGGACAAGGAAGCATATTCTACTTCAACCGAAACAGCAGGCGCAATTAACTACGGCTATCTTGCACTTGCCGCTGTCGGCGGTTTGGCACTCGGCATAGTTGTTACAACGTTCTTCATTCTCCCCAAACGCAAGAAAGAAAACGGGGCTGAATAAAGATAAACCAAATTGGCTCTCCTGTGTAAGGAGAGCCTGTTTGTTTTTTAACCAACACGGTGAATGACAAAGATAGTTTATTGTTATATAATTTATTTGTAAAATAATTATTTGAAAGGAAAAATTAAAATGAAGGTGAATTTTTCAACAAAGTTATTATCTGCTTTTCTTGCACTTTTAATGGCTGCAACAACTCTGATTGTTCCATTATATGCGATGGCAGACGAAGAAAAGAACGGCAAGTATATTAAAGAGGTTTTCATTGCTTACGGTCAGACCGTTGACGAAGCGAAGAACTGGCTTACCGAAAACGGCTGGGAGCCCGTCGGCGAAGACCTTAACGCGGGCAACACCTCGCAAAACGTCGGCTTCAAAAACGCCGTAGCCGTAATGGGCATCAAGCGCACCAACAGCGCAAATCAGGCTATTACCGATATGGCAACGATGAATATGAAGGGCGGCTACAGCTTTGACGATTATCAGTCGCTTCTTAATGAAAAAAAGGCTGATATTGACGAGTTCATCAAAACCTTTATTCCCGTTCTTGAAGAGTACCGTGCCAACTACAACGGCGAAGGCAGTGAGGGTGGACAGAAGCGCGCTCAGTTCGCTCACGACCTTCTCAACAAGTTTTATGACGGCGGTCAGGACGAAGATTATGCAGGCAACGATACGGGTATGCCGCTCGGCGACCTTTTCCTGAATAAAACTACCACAGAGCTTGAAAAGGAATACTCCGAGCTTACGGCTGAAGAAAAGAAAACGACTGCCGACCTGCGCCAGATTATTATGGAGAGCACGGGTCCTGCCGTTTCGCTCATTGAAGAGGCACTTTCCTTTGCAACGGATACAAGAGACTCCTCGTGGCTTGACCTTCTTAAAACTCTCACGGGCGACTCTCTTAAGAAAAACGTACAAAAATACGTTGACGCTGCTAAGGGCAAAAAGCTCACAACGTCACAGGCTAAGAGTTATCTTAACACTGCGTATCAGGACTCCGCAAAGAAGCTCCAGAGCGAGTGGGGTACCATCCACGACAACGTTTTGTGGTTTGAAAAATACTGTGCTGATAACGACCTCTGGCATAAAGAGGACGAAACGGATGACGAATATGAATCACGAGCTGCGGCTTATTTTGACAGCCTGAAGGAAACAGACGAAGACAGGTACAACAAGGAGCTTGACCTTTTTAATGACGTCGGCAATTACTATACCGTAATTAAAGACGTTACTTATTCGGGTGCGTGGGGTAAAACGCTCTATGACTTCTTTGCAGACCCGAACGGCAAGGAACCCGGCAACGATGTGGATAACTTCCTGCCGCTTGCAGCCGTGCTTTCACCGGGTCAGCGCGCAGGTATCAAGTTCCTGAGTCTCGGCACTCTTCTTAAACTCGGCTCCACCAGCGAAGAGGTTATGGCAGCACAGTTCCCAAAAATCAACGAATTATTCAAGGATGAAACGAAGGACGCGATTTCCGTTTACAGCGGTCCTCACAAGTAAAGCCCGTATGCAAAAGGATATGGGCGAGGACCCGTATGACGCATGGCTTTCAGACGGCGGTTACGGCGATATTATCACTTATTCAATGATGGGCGTAGGTCTTGTTATGCTCACAATCGGTACGGTTATGGTTGTCAGGTCCTACAAGGTGTATAAAGCAGCCGAAGCGGCATTAAATACTTATAAAGCAAACATTGCGTCACTTTCAAGAAATGTCAAATGGTGCACGAGAGACCTTAATTTCTATAAAGGAAGACTTCTAGCGGCACGATATGTAAAAAACAGAGACTACACTGCTTTGTCTGAGGTTTCTGACAAGCTGTTCAAAGCTCGTCAGGATTTGGATAAGGCAGAGCAGGCGTTAGCCGAAGCGCAGGCAAAGGCAGCTCCCGAACTTCCTGCGACAAAGATGAGCGTTACAGGCAGATGGATGATGGGTATCGGCGGCGCGATTATGATACTTACTGCTGTAGCAAAGATTGTTGAAATCACCGCTTTCTATGACCGTGAATTCACCATCATTCCCACTATGATTGTTGACGAGGCGGACATCGTTAACTACTCCACCGACGAAAACGGCAAGCAGGTAAAGGAAATCACCTTCGACCAGTTCGCATACTATGAGGTTGTCAAGTGCAACCGTCAGGAAATCGGCCTGCACAAGAACGCGCAGGACGGCGTTGACGAATACGACGACTGGGGATGCGGTGACGCTGCGGACCTCAACGCCGACGTCGGCAAGCAGTGGCTTGCGCTCTACGTAAACCGTTCGAGTGCAAAGGGCAACCCGATTCTCGCCGATTCTATCACCGTTCAGTACGGCAGCAGCGGAACGCCAAAGGGCTGCACGGGCAATCTGCATATGTTCACCTTCACAAACCCCGTTGACGTAGGCGATGCAGCGTACTGCTTCCGCAACGATAAAAACGGCACCTACCTTTTCTGGGATTCGGACAAGGAAGCATATTCCGCTTCAACCGAAACAGCAAGCGCAATTAACTACGGCTACCTTGCTCTTGCCGCAATCGGCGGTCTTGCACTCGGTATCGTAGGCACAACCTGCGTAATCATACCCAAACGCAAGAAGGAAAATAAAACAACTGCATAGATAATAAAAATCAACCTCCTATGGTAGTTTTACCATAGGAGGCTTTACTATTGTGTTTCAATCATTATTTTCAATGCAAGAGAAAAGCCGGTTTTGAATACGTCTTCGTTAATAATAACAGACAATTTTTCTGAGCTTTTTATGTAATTATCTAAAAGCTTTTGTTCTTCTTTATTCAGTGATGTTTTTAGTTTATCTTGAGCCTGTGCGGTTAGGGTAATTAGTTTTTGGTACTCGGGATTGTTACTTAAACTCTCGGATTCACTCGGATTTATGTTGCCGTGATACAATTCTTCAAGCGTTGTCATTGTATCACCACCTAATCGTATTTGAAGTTGCCGGTCCATTTCCCGCAGGAACACGACCACGCTTCATATCCGCACGGGCATTTCTTGTAGTATTCCTCGCGTGTTATCTCTCCGCGCTCTTCCTTGTCTGCCCAATATTTCATCACCTTGTCAACATACTTTTTCAAAGCTTTTCTGGACTTAAACCACTTGCCCATATTGCCTTTGGGTACATTGTGCTTGTGTTTATGCTTTTTCTTTTTGTGGGCTTTCGATTTTACACTTGCAGTTATTGCGGCAGGCGTTTTTGCTGATGCGGTTATTGCTTCAGTATTAACACCAACCGAAAACAAAATGATTAAAGCCATGATGATTGATATGCACTTTTTCATATCAAACACCACCCTTCGAGCAGATAACATCGTTATAGACAAGTTCTCTTGCTTGGTTAGCGATATTCGTCATTTTCTGCACCCACAGCATTTGATTATCAGCTTTTAACCGTTCCGTTATGCCTTGCTTTTTGGCAAGTTGAGTAATGAGCGTGTCGTACATTTCCTTTGCTCTGACATCAACCTCGTGCAAATGACTATTCAATTTGCATTGTACCTTGAGCGAGGTGCAAAATGCGGGGCGATGCTCTTTGATATAATCGTAGTACCTCAAACCCCAAACACCGATTTCATAATTAGTTTCGGTAGAAATAAGGTTCGGCAGATACACGCCATTTACGAGTGTGTAATCTAGCCCGTTCTTCTCATCAGTATTATACTTTTTCATAAACAATACCTCCTAATTATTTATTGCAACCTCATTATAATTAGGAAAACAAATTCTGTCGAATGTGTGGATTGGAAAAAGAGCCAAGAAATAAATCTTGACTCTTTTACTATGCTACTCCTGCACTTTCAATCTATCCTTAAGATTGCGTGGCTTCGGCTGTACGCATTTTTTATTTAAGGAGAGAATATAAAGATGAAAAAAGCATTAAAAATTGTAGCATTTCTACTGGTAATAGTATTGATTGGCGGAAC
>CAJOER010000048.1 GCA_905233805.1 uncultured Eubacterium sp.
TTTCGTGGTAACAATTCTTATGGCGGTACGTCCGCTCAGGCATCTGATAACCGACGAAAACGCATAAAAAATCCGTTCACAGTTCATAATTTCATAATAAAAAAGCGGTTGTTTTTTAACAATCGCTTTTTAAATTGTGAACAATTTGTAAAAAATTTTTCAATTTTTTTGAACAAAACTCTTGATTTTTGTTTTAATATATGTTATTATGCGTATGTACTAAAATAATTTAATGGGCGTATTGTCTAAATTTTTACGTCTGTTAACAGAAAATTTACTTAGGAGGTAAATTGACGATGAAGAAAATCTCAAAAAGACTGCTGTCAATCGTATTGGCTGTAATGCTCATGGCGACAACGCTTCCGTTCGGCGCCAACTCTGCATTTGCCGCTGCGACCGACGCAGAAATATCTGCACTTAAAGAGCAGATTGTCAACTTCCAGAAAGCTATGGACGGTAACATCTACCTCAACATGAAGGCAGGTTACGACGCATATTGTGCAGCTTTCAGAATCTATGATGCCGCATACTACGGCTCAAATAACGTAAGCTCAAGCGACGTTACAACCGCAACGTCGAATCTTTCGTCATGGCTTACGAACAAGACGCTTTATGCAGCGCCTACACTTACTACGCCTACCATCACTTACGGTACTCAGGTTCCCAGTGATTATATCGACGGTATTGTTGCTATGTCATCTCTTACCGTATCGGGCGGTACCGAAAACGAGGGCTTTAAGTTCAAGTGGATTATGCCTAAGGACGTTGTATTCATCAAGGGTCTCGGCGGCGGTATGAAGGTTCCCGTATCGATGGCTGCCAACAACAACGGCGGTTTCGGTGGTAACGACCGTGCTCCGCTTACTCTTATGCTTACAAACAACGCTTCAAGCTCGAAGACCGACAACGCTTACTTCAAGTTTATGATTCCGTGGAAAGGCCGTGCTCAGGTTTCTATCGACGGCGGCCCGACCTCCGCAAGCCAGTTTAACTGGGGTAATGCGTGGGGCGGTAACACCGAGGTTTCTAACGTTCCCGGTTACGACGCATCTTCAAACGGCGAAGTTTCCGCAGATAACCGCGGCGTTAAGATGAGCACAAACAACAAGAAGGTATGGAACCTTTACGACAGCTACATTCAGGTTCATAATGAGAACTTTAACTTCACTAACGGTCTCCAGACTATTCCTTACGGTATGACGGGACGTTCAATGAGATGGACCACGGTATGGTCAACCTCTATTGACGACTATCATTACTATACCAACTGCGGTAACTTCTACGTTATCGACTATTCACAGGTACAGTCTGCTATCGCGAGCGTATCAAGCTACGTTAAGTTCGGTTACAAGCAGAGCACTGATACTGCTAACCACTATTATGCAAACTATGAGCTTGATTCTATCCTTGACGCTCTTGCAATCCTTCAGGAAGACCCGACTACCGGATTCACTTCTTCCAACTATGCAACAAGAGCTTCTACGGTAGCTTCACGTATTCAGACCGGTCTTTCAAATCTTAACACCGCTAAGAACAACTTCGATTCTTCCGATAAGGCGAAGAACTACGAAGGTCTTAAGGCAAAGATGTATATGACCGATTCGAATAACGCAAACAAGCCCAATGCAAAGACTGCGTACAAGAACGGAAACTCTCCGACAATGCACTGGACAGCTGCTACATGGAGCCCCTTCAACACTGCTTATGCAGCTGCTGAAACGGTATTCAACAGCGTAACTTCAAACGGATACACTGCAACTGACCTTTCAACCAACGTTAATAACGTTAACAGCACTTATCTCGGTCTGAAGGCTCTTGCAAACTTTACGCCTATTGATGACGCTATCACGGCAATTCAGCAGGCGGCTTGCGACCAGCTTGACTCAAATCACAGATTTGCAAAGTCAACTCTTACGGCTCTTGTAACGAAACTCAACAACGCTACAACATATCCGTATCTCAACAACTACACAACGGATGCACAGAGATATACAATCGACTCCGACTATGACGCTGCTATCCAGGCAGAGGCAAACGCTCTTACGGCGCTTATCACTTCCGACCTTGATTTGAACAGCCAGATTGATATTTCCGCATTCCAGGGCTCAATAGACGACGCCATTGCAGTTATCGATAACTATGACCCCGACGCATATGAGGGAATTGACACTGCAAAACAGTATCTCAACAACTATACTGTTACTCTTGAAACCGTAACTATCCCCGGAACCTGCCAGGTTGCAGTTGCTTCACCGCAGGCCTGCACAAAGACTCAGGCACAGGTTGACGCTGATATCGCGGGATATCTTTCAAGCGTACATCCGAGAACTTACACCGTAACACTTGACGGCGTAAGCCAGGGCTCATTTGCTTACGGTACATCACAGACCTTCAATTCACCTACAGGTTCGGCGGTTGACTGGGAATATTCATATCAGTCGGCTACATCGGGCTCAAACGTTAGTACCTCCTTAATTCAGAATAAATCTTCTATCACTATTAACGTTAACGGTAATACAACTCTTACTACGATGACTCCTAAGGGAAGCGACGCAGGTAAGATTACAATTACTTATAAATCATCTCTCGGTAAGGTATTCGACGTTCAGTACGTAACTCCGAATACAACGGTTAATCCCGCAACTCACGCTCATCCGAACTATGCAGGATACACCTTCACGGGCTATGATACCGAAGCGTTCACAGCTACCGAAGATAAGATAGTTAAAGCTAATTACGAAGCTACAAGCACTGAACCCTTTACAATCGGATTTGTAAACAGTGACGGTCTCGGAACCTTCAAGAACCCGTCTAACTCACAGTTAGAAACCATTCCGTTCAACACAAGACTTCAGTTCTCATCAGACCTTCTTATGAATGAGGTTTATGAAGATGAAGACCCGGATACCGGCGATTATATTATGGGATTAGAGTATTACAGAGGCGGCGACTTCAAACCCGGTGACGTTACCGTAATTACTCAGCCCGAAATTGCAATCTTCCCGGATTCAAAGTCTGACTACGTTGATGTATGGGGTGACGACCTCTACGCTATCTCAATGGTTGAACCCGATAACTACAACACTTGGAGAACAACCGGTACAGGTTCTAACAGACACGGCAGACAGATGGCTGTAAGAACAGTTTCGGGTATTAAGGAATACGATACTACTCAGTGCCCGAACACCGAAAGACTTCTTGCTGTAGGCGACGACCTTGACCACGTATGGTATGCTCAGGAAAGCTGCTACCTCGTATTCTATACTCAGGAGCAGTTTGAAGACGCAATCCAGGCTGACATCTTCGAGGGTATTGACCCCGAGGCTGACCCCGAAAGCGTAGCTGCAGTTTATGCTTACTCAAAGACAACAAGAGTTGTTGATTCTTCCAACGCTGAAAAGAACCACCTCGACTTCAGAGGTTCAACGGCTGTAATTCCCGACGGAGCAGAGTTCGTTGAGACAGGTTTCGTATTCAGTTACAAGAAGAACGCAACTGCTGCTGAAAGAACGGCTGTTCAGACTGCAACGCTTGACCTTCAGCACGTTGGCACCGGCAGTGTAACAAGAATTAAGATGTCTGATGAAAAACTTACAAGACGTGCTTACAATACCGGCTATCAGTTTACGTTGAAGTACAACACTCCGATTTCTAAGTATCCTTCGGGAACTACTATTGATATCAAGTACAGAACATATGTAAACTACAAGGTAAACGGCGAACTTAAGACGGCATATTCTGCTGAAATTACTCCGGATACATTCACGCTTTAATTCGGAGGTGCCTAATGACAAGAAACTATGAATCACCTGAGCTTGAGGTAGTACGCTATAAGCTTAATTGCAGCGTATTCACAAGCGGTCCGACGGACCTTCATGACGGTGAAGAATTTAACCCTGACGCCGAAGGCGGCGCATCAGGAGCAAAAGGCTATTTCGCTCAGGACTAATAACAAAACTAAGACAGGACTTCGGTCCTGTCTTTTTTATGTATTTATTAACAAATATTAAAACTCTTTTATATAATTTGACATATTAAAAATTATATATTATTATATATACTGAATAATTATGTAAAGTTGCGGTATATGACTATGAACGTATTAATTTGCGGCCTCGGCCTTATCGGCGCAAGCCTTGCTAAAACCTTAAAGAAGAACACCGAACACACCGTTCTCGGCTGGAACAGAACGCCGTCGGTTACCGAAAAGGCGCTTCGCGACGGCACGATTGACAGAACGGGCGAGCTTGAAGAACTTATGGGCGAGGCGGATATTACCTTTGTAAACTTTTATCCCGAAGCGATTGTTCCGTTTATTTTAGAGCATAAGGATTGTTTTAAAAAGGATTCAATCGTTACAGACTCCTGCGGAATCAAGACTAAAATCTGCGAGGAGATGAAGGCGCAAAAGGGACTGAAATTTTATTTCATCGGCGCTCACCCTATGGCGGGCCGCGAGGTATCGGGCTACGATAACGCGCTTGACAATCTTTTTGACAACGCGAGCTTTATCTGCACCCCCGCACAGGATATTCCGAGAAACAAAACCGACGCTCTCGTCGGCCTTGCGCAGGATATGGGCTTTGCAAGAACGGTTGTAACAACTCCCGAGCACCATGACGAGATGATAGCCTTTACCTCTCAGATTGCTCACGTTCTTGCGTGCTCTTACGTGCTCTCTCCGCTTGCTCCCATGCACGCGGGATATTCGGCGGGTTCTTACCGCGACGTTTCCCGTGTTGCGAGAATCAACGCGGAAATGTGGACGGAACTTTTCCTCGACAACAAGGAACCGCTTGTAAGAGAGATTGACGACCTTGTATCAAATCTTATGAGGTTCAAGTATAACATCGTAAACGGCGACGGCGAAGCCTTAACCGCCCTTATGAAAGAGGGTAACAGAATTAAAGAGGAAATCGGATAATGAAAAGCTTGAAAGTAAACGCGGGCAGGGGCTACGATATTCTCATTGAAAAGGGAATACTCTCCTCCTGCGGCGAATATATAAAAGACGTCAGCACGGCTGACACCGTTTGTATCGTGAGCGATACCAACGTCTTTCCTCTTTACGGAGAAACGGTTAAAAATAGCCTTGAAAAGGCAGGATATAATGTAATATATTATATATTTAATGCGGGCGAGGAAGCAAAAACAACCGAAACGGTTATTAACATAGTTGAATTCCTTGCCGAAAACGGACTCACGAGGAACGATTTAATAGTTGCCCTCGGCGGAGGAGTTACGGGCGATATGGCAGGCTTTGCTGCGGCAATTTATCTCAGGGGTATTGATTTTGTTCAGCTCCCGACCTCGCTTCTCTCTCAGGTTGATTCCTCGGTCGGCGGAAAGACGGCGGTTGATTTGCCTCAGGGGAAGAACCTCTGCGGCGCGTTCCTTCAGCCCGTGATTGTTCTTATTGATACCGCGGCGCTTGACACACTTTCGCCCCACTATTTTGCCGACGGTATGGCTGAGGCAATTAAAATGGGCTGCATAAAAAGCAAAAGCCTTTTCGAAACAATAGAAAACGGCGACGCGAAAAGCGTAATCGACGATATAATCTATGAGTGCGTATCGCTTAAAGCTCAGGTAGTTGAGCGTGACGAAAAGGAGCACGGCGAAAGGGCGTTGCTCAATTTCGGCCACACGGCGGGGCACGCGATAGAAAAACTGAACTCCTTTAAAGATGTATCGCACGGCGAGGCGGTCGGAATGGGAATGGTTTTAATCTGTAAGGCGGGCGAAGCAAACGGGCTTACGAAGCCCGGCTGCGCCGAAAGGATTGAAAAGGTGCTTAAAAAGTTTAATCTTTCAGGCGAGGATAAGCATTCCGTATCCGAGATAGTATCCGCCATGAACGCAGACAAAAAGCGCACGGGCGATTCAATTAAGTTTATATTTATCAAGGATATAGGAGAGGGATATATCAATCCCGTTAAAAATGAGAATATTCCGAAGCTGTTTGGAGTATAAATTATGGCTTACGTAAAAATAAAACCCTCAGCCTTTAACGGCGAGGTTACCGTACCGCCGTCAAAATCCGCGGCGCACAGGGCGATAATATGCTCGTTTCTTTCGGGCGGGGGCATAGTAAACGGAATAAGCGCCTCCGACGATATGAAAGCGACGAGAAACGCCGTCAGCGCGCTGAGAAACGGATATGATACAATCGACTGCATTGAGTCGGGTTCGACTCTGCGCTTTATGATGCCGCTCGCGGCGGCGCTCGGAAGAAGCGTTACCTTTACCGGCTCGGGAAAACTGCCCGAAAGACCGATAGGCGAGTATATAAGGCTTTTTTCACTCCACGGCGTAAAATGTGACGGAGACAGACTTCCGCTTAGAATCAGCGGAAAACTGACCCCGGGAAAATATGAAATTGCGGGCGATATTTCGTCCCAGTACATTACGGGGCTGCTTCTCGCGCTGCCTCTGCTTGACGGCGACAGCGAGATAATTCTTACATCGCCCCTACAGTCAAAGCCCTACGTTGATATGACTCTTAAAGTCATGAGTGATTTCGGCGTTGAGGCGGAGGAAACGGAAAAGGGCTATTTTGTAAGGGGCAATCAGGTATATAAAAAATGCGATTATTCCGTCGAGGGCGACTGGTCGCAGGCGGCGTTCTTCCTTGCAGGCGGAGCGCTTTCGGGAAAGGTTACCGTAAAGGGACTTGACCCCGCTTCCGCGCAGGGGGATAAGAAAATCTGCGATATTCTCAGAGCTTTCGGCGCGGATGTAAAGGTCGACAGAAACAGCGTTACCGTTAAAAAGTCGAAACTTAAGGGAATTGAAATTGATGTGTCCGACATTCCCGACACGGTTCCCGCCCTTGCGGTGCTCGGCGCGTACGCTGAGGGAAAAACGGTGATAAAAGGCGCCGAAAGGCTCAGAATCAAAGAGTCCGACCGCCTTGAAAGCATAGTTTCAAATCTTAATAAAATGGGAATTAAAGCCGAGGAAACGCCCGACGGAATAATAATTACGGGCGGTGCTCCCAAAGGGGCGGAACTTGACGGCTTTAACGACCACAGAATTGTAATGGCGTTCAGCGTTGCGGCGCTTTGCGCTCAGGGCGAAAGCGGGATTTTCGACGCGCTGAGTATAAATAAATCTTATCCTAATTATTTTGAGGATTATAAT
>CAJOER010000049.1 GCA_905233805.1 uncultured Eubacterium sp.
TCGGCAACAGCGGCGACAATCGAGTGGGAGGAGGCCCGCAATATCGGAGCCGATGCCGATGTTTCGACGGAAGGTGAGCTTGTCTTCGCTTACAACGAGAACAACGCCGTCTGACTCCCTGATAATCGGAAGCGCGTCCGATACGATATTGATAGGCGGAGTATCTATAATAATATAGTCGAAGTCGCGGGATATTTCGCCGAGGAATTCATGCATCGGCTCGCTGCCGAGTAATTCGGCGGGGTTGGGGGGAATAGTACCCGAACAGATAATGGAAAGATTTTCATACTCGGTAGGATGAACTATCGAGAAAAGGTCAATCTGCTCCTTCTTGATTCCCGAAACCGTTGAACCGATATAGTCGGTAAGACCGGGGTTGTTTGAAACTCCGAAATAGTGGTGAATTTTAGGCTTACGCAGGTCGGCGTCGATAAGAAGAACTCTCTGACCTGCCTGGGCAAAAGTAATTGCAAGGTTAACCGTTGACGTAGTTTTTCCTTCGCCTGCAACGGAGGAGGTAACAACGATGGTCTTACAGCCTTTCTTCATTATCGAGAACATAATGTTAGCTCTTATGCTCTTGTATGCCTCTTCAACCTTGAACTTTAACGCGGGGTTAAGCGAAAGGTCTTTGATTAAAGCACGTGAGCGGCCCGAAGAAGTCTTTTTCTTAGTCGTCTTTTTTGACATAATCGCTCACCCCTTTCGCACTTTGTGTCTGATATAATCTTGACTCGAAATTCGGAATGGAACCGAGAACGGGTATTGAGTACTTTTCCGTAAGTTCCTCGCCCGACTTGATTCTTACGTCAAGAAGCGTGCGGAGAATTACGTACGCTGCGGCAAGAACTGCGCCCGCAAGCGCGGCAATAATCATCTTCTTGGGATAATTCTTGCTTCCTGCGCTCGTTGCTCTTGCAGCTCTGTCCTCAACCGAAGAACGAACAAGACCGTTATTCTTGTTCTTCATCATTTTCGGAATAGTGGTTTCAAGCTGTTTTGCAATTCTGTAGGAAAGCTCCGCGTCGCCCGTAGTAACCTCAATCTTGAACATCGCCGTTGAGTCAACCGTTGTAATTTCCATCGTGCCCATAACGGTCGAGATGTCATAGTTTGCGTTGTACGTATCGTTAAGGTCCTCAACAAGAAGCTCGGCAAAGGCGTTAGTCTGCATAATTTCAACGTAGGTCTGAAGCATATGCATAGCGTAGTTCATCTTGCTTGTGTTCGATGAACGTACTACCTCGCTGCTCGTGTTGTTCGAACTCGAAACGTCGTCGTTGCTGTCGGTAGCGTAGGCGAGAAATTCTACCCTTGAAGTATAGGTAAGATTAGTAAAATTCGCGGTGTAAACGTAGCCCGCTAAGGCGCCGATTAACGCAAATACTACAATCAGTTTCCAACGCCTGAGTACCGCAAATATTATCTTTTGAACATTTGCATCTAAATTCATAACATATTCTTCCTTGAGTATACATAGTTATAAATAATTCAAATTATATATTACTTTAATAATTAACCTTTGTCAATATATAATTTGTTGCAATTATGTTAATCTTATGATATTATATTGCTGTAATTTTTATTTTAGGAGGAGTAATATGAATCCGTTATTACTTGCCGCCGTAACAGTCGGCGATAAAATTGACCCGATATTCAGGGGCTTTGATATGTGGGTGTATCACATTTTCGGGGCTTTGCAAAACGATTTTCTTACCGCGGTTGCAAAAGTGTTTACCGCTCTCGGAGATGAGAATTTTGTAATCCCCGTTGCCGTGCTCGGCGTTGCGCTTTGCTTCTTTAAAAAGACGAGAAAATACGGCTTTGCGCTTATATTTGCAATTGCAATAGGCACGCTTGTTACCAACGTGGTTGTTAAGCCCGCATTTTTAAGAATAAGACCGTATAACACTCTTCAGACCCTGCCCGAACTATGGGGCGAATATTCGTTATGGTATAAAGCCGCCGGCTCGCTTTCCGAGTCTGATTATTCGTTCCCCTCAGGTCATACAACCGCTGCTTTTGAAATGGCTGTGGCTATGTTCCTTTGTTTCAGGGATACCGCTAAGGAAAAGGCAAAAGAAGGCGAAAAGACCGTTATGGGCAAGATTGCGTTTGTTATTCCCGTTATCGCGATTTTTACAATGTGCTCAAGAGTTTATCTTATGGTTCACTATCCCACGGACGTTATTGCCGGACTTATCGTAGGTTCCTGCGCCGGCTGTCTGGGATACTTCCTTTCAAAACTTGTATGCAAGTTGTTTGAAAAGACTCCGCTCGATAAAATCGACCTTGAAAAGCTCTTCAAAAAGGGTATTAACCCGAAGGCGGCAAGCACCTGTATTGTTATTATTCTTATCGGTTTCTTCTGTCTTTCATACATACCCGCTATGTCCGAGGGCGGAGATAAAGAGGTTCGCTGCGAATATGTCGGCGAATATGACTGTAACAACGCCGCAAGGGACGAGGACGACGATAAGTATCCCGCCTTTGACGCAGACGGCGACGGCGACCTCGACCACTTCTGCAAAATCCACTGGAAACAGCTCCACGGCGAGCAGGAATAAAAAAATAAAACCCGTACCGTTCGGTACGGGTTGTTTTTATACTATCATTCCGCCCTCAATCCAGCTCATAACGGCGGGATATTCTTCCTTGTAGTCGTCAAGACGTTCCGTGTTTGAATCAACGAAAGCCTGAAATTCGTCAACGTCCTCAAATGCAAAGGTGAAATCCTGCTCAAAATCATATGTCGCGGTGAAGAAATAATCGAATAAATCGTCAGCCGAAAACAGTTCAAGCAGTTTATCCGCAAGCTTTTCCGTTGTATAATCAAAAGCATTTTTCAGCGTTATTTCATCGCTTTCGTCATCGGCGTCAATATCCGGATTTTCATAGCAGTAGTCAATAATGCTTTCTGTTGATATTCCGAGGTTTTCGAGGCTTTCAACAACCTCGTCAACGCTTGTGTCGTTAAATTCGTCGTATACTCTGTATGAAAACTCATCGATTAAATTTTTAATAGCATAGGCTTTGAACAGCGCGTCGATTTCATGTCCTTCTTCGTCGGTAATAACGTAGCCGTCCTCTTCAAGGTTCGCCCAGAGGAGTTCGTAAAGATAAGTGTATTTTTCCTTTTCCTCAAAAACTCTTTCGTGAATATAATTATTTATATCCATATAATCACTGACCTTTCGTGAGATTTATTTGCATTATTATTCTATACCATAATTACAAGATTTTCAATATTGCATTATCAATTTGTTTATTGTATAATAATCATAACTAATCTTATTTAGAAGGACTGAGTATTATGAAACAGTTTAAAATTGCAATTTCGATTATTCTTTCTGCGGTTCTTATTATTTCGGCTTTTTCTGCCTGTAAAGGAAACGGCGGCAAAGGCGAAAACAAAGGCGGAAAAGAAGGAGAAACTGTTATTGTTGCGGTAACGGACGAAAACGGCGAAGAAGTAACCGACGCAAACGGCGAGGTTGTTACCGAGGCGGTTCCCGCCGAAGACGCACCGTCCGAATCCGAGGGCGGGGTAGTCATTATCAACGGCGATTCAAATAAAACCGATACCGAAGAAAACGAAGGCAGCGATTCCAAAAAGACCGATAAGAAAAACAAGAAAAAAGATAAGAAAGACAGTAAAAAAGAAGACGATAAAGCGGAAAACGAGAAAGACAAAAAGGAAGATAAGAAGAAAGATAAAGAAAAAGAAAAGGAAGAAGAAAAAGAAACTATTAAAAAGCCCGCTAAACCCGAAAAGCCTTCAAAATTCAAAGCTTCCGGCGTTACCAAGGATTCGCTTACGCTTTCGTGGGACGCAGTAAAATGCGATGCTTACGAGCTTGAAATGAGGGAAAACGGCAAGGAGTGGAAATCTTTAAAGAAGGCCATGACGGCAACTGCGGTTTCGCTTAAAGAGTATCTTAAACCCTATACAATTTATTTCTTCAGAGTCCGCGCTTTCAACGAGAACGAGGCGGGAAGAAGCGCATCCGACTGGGCTGAAATTAACGTCAGAACCAAGGCTGACGAAAAGTATAAGAGATTTATCACCGTCAGGGTTAAGCTTCCGTTTGACTCAAAGAAAAAGGATAAAGTTAAGATATACATCAAAAAACAGGGCAAAGACGAAAAATACGTTCTTGTTCACGAAAAAGATGTAATCCTCGACGGTTCTACCGTTAAGTATACAACGACGGAAAAATATGAGGGCGTCGTATCGGTCAAGGCGGTGCTTGCAGACCTCAAAGCGTCTGCCAAAACCGAGACAAACAGCGATTCCTGCAGATTGACTATCGTAAGCGGAATTGAAAATGATATCGACGACGAAGAGATTTAATCCGAATAATTTTGCAGAGCGAATTTTCGCTCTGCAATTTTTTTGTTATTTTATTATATTAAGGTTGAAAATAGTATATTAAGGTGTTATAATGTACGTTGGCGAGTTAGAAACTTGCAAATTTTTACTTAGTTAATATTATTTTTTGGGAGGATAAATCCAATGGCAAGAAAAAAGAAAACCATGGATGGTAACAGCGCTGCCGCTCACGTAAGCTATGCGTTTACCGAGGTTGCTGCTATCTATCCTATCACTCCTTCATCACCCATGGCTGAGGAAACCGACGCTATGGCTGCAAAAGGCGTGAAGAATCTTTTTAATCAGACGGTTAAGGTTGCCGAGCTTGAGTCCGAAGCAGGCGCAGCAGGCGCTGTTCACGGCTCACTTTCAGCAGGTGCATTAACTACCACTTACACGGCTTCACAGGGCTTACTTCTTATGATTCCTAATATGTATAAGATTGCCGGTGAGCTTATTCCGAGCGTAATTCACGTTTCCGCTCGTTGCGTATCTACTCATGCGCTTAACATTTTCGGTGACCATTCGGACGTAATGGCTTGCCGTCAGACAGGTTATGCAATGCTTTGCTCAGCAAACGTTCAGGAGGTTATGGACCTCGGCGCAGCAGCTCACCTTGCAACTCTTAAAAGCCGCGTTCCTTTCCTTCATTTCTTCGACGGTTTCCGTACCTCTCACGAAGTACAGAAAATCGAAACCTGGGACTATGAAGAACTCCGCGACCTTATTGATATGCAGGACGTTGCCGACTTCCGCGCAAGAGCTCTCAATCCCGAGAGACCGGTTCTCCGCGGTTCAGCCGAAAACTCCGACATCTTCTTCCAGCACAGAGAGGCTTGTAACAAGTATTACAACGACTCCGTTGCCGCAACAGAGATGTATTTTGACAAGATTAACGAAAAAATCGGTACGGACTACAAGCTCTTCAACTACTACGGCGCTGACGACGCTGAAAGAGTTATCATCGCTATGGGTTCCGTATGCGATACTATTAAAGAAACGGTTGACTTCCTTAACGCAAGAGGCGAAAAGGTCGGTATGGTCTGCGTACATCTTTACAGACCGTTCTCGGCTAAGCACCTTGTAGCGGCTCTTCCCGAGTCAGTTAAGAGCATCTCCGTTATCGACAGAACGAAAGAGCCCGGTTCACTCGGCGAACCCCTTTACCTTGACGTTGTTGCCGCTCTTCGCGGTACTGCGTTTGACCAGGTTCCCGTATACGGCGGACGTTACGGCCTCGGTTCAAAGGATACTCTTCCCGCTCACATTATCGCGGTTTATGCTAATATGAACGCTCCCGAGCCGAAGAAGCAGTTTGTTCTTTCAATCGAAGACGACGTAACCGACCTTTCACTCGAAGTTACAGAGACTCCCGATACTACTCCCGCAGGAACAACTTCCTGTAAGTTCTGGGGACTCGGCTCCGACGGTACCGTTGGCGCAAACAAAGACTCTATCAAGATTATCGGCGACCATACCGATATGTACGCTCAGGGTTACTTCTTCTATGATTCGAAGAAGTCCGGCGGTATCACGGTATCTCACCTTCGTTTCGGTTCTTCTCCGATTACTTCAACATACCTTATCAACAAGGCTAACTTCGTAGCCTGCCATAATCCTTCATACGTTGATAAGTATGATATGGTTCAGGACCTTCTTCCCGGAGGAACCTTCCTTCTCAACTGTATCTGGAGCCCCGAAGAGCTTGACGCTAATCTTCCCGCTTCAATGAAGAGATACATTGCTGAAAACAATATTAACTTCTATACAATTAACGGTATCAAGATTGCCGAAGAGGTAGGTCTTCCCGGACGTGCTTCAACAATTCTTCAGTCCGCATTCTTCACAATCAGCGGAATTCTTCCCGTTGACGAAGCTATCGGCTATATGAAGGAAAAGGTAATCGCTAAGTTCTCTAAGAAGGGACAGGCTATCGTAGACTCTAACTGCAACGGTATTGACAGAGGTTCAAAGGAAGTTGTTAAGATTGACGTTCCCGAATCATGGAAGACCGCCGTTGACGCTGAAAGAGTAATCGACGTTCCTACCGAGAGACCCGAAATGAAGAAGTTCGTTAAGAACATTCTTGACCCCGTAGGAAGACTCCACGGTGACGACCTTCCCGTATCTGCATTCCTTGACAGCCCGGACGGCGTATATCCTCAGGGCTCAGCTGCATTCGAGAAGAGAGGTATTGCAGTTAACGTTCCCGAGTGGGAACCCGAAAAGTGCGCTCAGTGTAACCGCTGCGTAATGGTTTGCCCGCACGCTGTAATCCGTCCCGTTGCATTAAATGACGCAGAACTTGCTGCCGCTCCCGCAGAAACCAAGACTGCAGAGCTTAAGGTTCCGAAGGGAACAGGCCTCAAGTATTCACTTATCGTATCAACTCTTGACTGTACGGGCTGCGCTTCCTGCGCTAACGTTTGTCCGACCAAGTCGCTCACAATGAAGCCCATCGCTTCTCAGCTTGATGCTCAGAAGGCGTTTGACGCTCTCGTTGATACCGAGATTAAACCCAACGTTGCAACCGATACTCTCATCGGCGTTCAGTACAAGAAGCCTTATCTTGAATTCTCAGGCGCTTGCGCAGGCTGCGGCGAAACTCCTTACGCTAAGCTTGCTACTCAGCTTTACGGCGACAAGATGTATATCGCAAACGCAACGGGTTGTTCGTCGGCCACGGCCCCGCTTGGTCAAACTCACTCTTCGAGGATAACGCTGAGTTCGGTTACGGTATGTATCTTGCTCAGAAGCAGATTCGTGAAAGACTTGCTCAGGACGCAGAAGTTCTTTCAAAGGCAGGCATCGCAGAGGCTGACGCATGGCTTGAAACTTATGAGGACGCTTCCAAAAACGAGGCTGCTGCAATCGCTCTTACAGCTGCAATTAAGGCCGCTTCTCTTGACGGCGACGCTAAGGCTGCCGCAGAGGACTTCCTTAAAGACGCTGACTATGCTGCTAAGAAGTATCAGTTCATCTTCGGCGGCGACGGCTGGGCTTACGATATCGGCTTCGGCGGACTCGACCACGTTATCGCTTCTAACGAAGACGTAAACATCGTTGTATTCGATACAGAGGTTTATTCAAACACCGGCGGCCAGGCTTCAAAGGCTACTCCTACGGGCGCAGTTGCTAAGTTTGCCGCTTCGGGTAAGGTTGTAAAGAAGAAGGACCTTGCTGCAATTGCTATGAGCTACGGCTACGTTTACGTTGCTCAGGTTGCTATGGGCGCTAACTACAACCAGTGCTTAAAGGCATTCCAGGAGGCTGCCGCATATAACGGACCTTCAATCATCATCTGTTACGCTCCCTGTATTAACCACGGTATCAAGATGCCGTTTAACCAGGCTGAGCAGAAGAAGGCTGTTGACGCAGGATACTGGAACCTCTTCAGATACAATCCCGCACTTATTGCCGAGGGTAAGAATCCGTTCTCACTCGACAGCAAAGCTCCTACGGCTGACTACATTGAATTCATCAACGGCGAAACAAGATACTCATCACTCAAGCGCTCCTTCCCGGGCAAGGCTGACGAGCTCTTCTCAATCGCAGCGGATAATTCAATTGAAAAGTACAACAAGCTTGCAAGACTTGTTGATTACTACGCTCCCGATAAGGACTAATCAAATAAATAAGACGGCTCGAATGAGCCGTCTTTTTTATTCGTTTTAATTATTTAACGGAATGAACGTTAACTTTGTCAAGGAATTCCTGAGAAGCAGGATAGTGACAAATATAGTATACGGTAGCCGAAAGCGACTTGTCTTTTACAACCGCAAGGTTTGCATGCTGAATGTTTACGTATGCTATCATAGTATAATCAGCTTCAACGATTTCGCCTGTCTTGGTATCAATCTTAACGATAGCGGTTCCGTCTCTGTAATTAACCTTACAGTTTTCTTCGGTAGTTCCGCTTGCCCAGCTGAACGCGTCAACCGCGTCAACAACCGCGCCGATATCGTTAAGGGAAGTGAAGAATTTACCCTGGGAGTCCATACCTACTCTTGACATATTAACCGCCTTGGGCTGCATTGTAAGAGTGATGGTTCCGTCGCCGTTATCCTTAACGTTAGCCGTTACCATATCGTCTGCAACAATACGGCAGGTTTTAAGGCTTTCGCCGTTTTCGTCCTTATCGTTTTCCGGCTCGCGTGCGTTACACGGGGGAAGTCCGCCGACTGTGGGAACGTAAAGCGCGTCAAGAAGCTGAGGGATAAGCTTGTTGATTACCGCGTTTGATTTGCCCTCAACTAGAATATCTTTAATCTCAATCTTCTTCTCATCGTAGAATGCGTACATTTCAACAACTTCGCCGTTTTCGTTCTTGAACATCGCGCTCTTGGCTTTGGTTTTGTCATAAGCCTCGCAGTAGTACTTGGCGACGTCGTCAAGCGTCTTGAAGTCTATGCCGCCGTATGTACCCGCCGCAAACTCGTCGATTACAGCCTTATCTGTTTCGGCGTCGTCGCCGGGGGTTTCTGTTTTACCTGCGTCTTTCCACGCGCCGGATTTAATTTCGTGAATTGCCTGAATAGTGCCGTTGGTTATGTAGTTGAATTTTGCACAGCCCGTGAAAGTAAGCGTAATGATTACCGCCAGCGCCGCGCATGTTATCGCCTTAATAATTTTTTTCATATCCATTCACCTCTACAACATATTACAACATTTTTACCGTTTCGTCAATGCAAAAATACAACGCCTATTATATAATAAATAAAAATAGAATTCTCATACAAGAAAAGTTCAGGTGTCAGTGACCCTTTTTTATCGAAAAACTCCCCGCCATACGGGGAGTTTTCCTTAATCTATTTTACTTTAACTTTTTTCTTTGCTGACCAGTCTCCATATAGTTTTTTATTGCCAACTGTTTTGAAAGTGCGTACGCGAACATAATAAGTTTTCTTTGATTTTAATTTTTTAACTTTAATCCTTTTCTTTGTTGCACCTTTAACTGTTTTTATCTTTGCATTTTTCATATTCTTTTTGGGCGAATATTGAACCTCGTAACCGTCGACTTTTTTTACTGTTTTCCATGTTGCGTTAAACGATTTCTTTCCTGCCTTTACCTTAACGCTTTTCGGAATACCAGGCTTTTTTGTTTTATCAATTTTTTGCGTTTTATCATCTGTTAATAAAATTGAATAATAATGAGGTTTTTTATTATCATAATCAAAATAATTAAAAATCTTAATATAGTAATCACCACTATACTCGGCTGTAAAAGAATAACTATCTACTTTTTCATTTGCATCATATTCAAAGTAATATGTTACCGAAGATTCCTTTCCTTTTGGGTCAATTAGTTCTATTAATAATGTGGTATCTCTAAAAAACACAAAATAATTAGTCATTTTTATTGTATATTCTTTTCCTTGTTCTAAGCGTGTTTTTAAGTAGTCCACATCGCAAACGTGGTTTCGTTTCAAATATAAATCATATGAACCTATTTCACCGCTATAAGTGGTGCCGACTTTAATTGTTGTTGCATCGCTTACACTTTCATTTGGCTCTTTTTCAAAAATGACGGAAGCATATGTAGGATAATATAAACCTGCACAAATGCTGAGCATTATTGAGAGTGATAATACTAATGATAATACTTTTTTCATAAATAATCCTCCGTTTAAAACTGCTAAAATACTAAACTATACTTATGTGTTTATTCTAACATCTTTTATTACTATAGTCAATAATTGAGAAACTTAAAACACAGTATTTTTTAAGTTAATTGATTGAATAACGCCGTGCAGCCTTCGTATATATCCCTGTACGCCGTGTCGAAATCTCTCGTGTACCACGGGTCGGATACGTTGCCGCCTCTTTCGGTAAAATCAAGAAGGCGGGATATCTTGTTTTCCCTGTCAAAGCCAAGTATTCTCTGCATATGGCG
>CAJOER010000050.1 GCA_905233805.1 uncultured Eubacterium sp.
GAGTTCCTTAGTGTCGTCGGTAGGAATAAAGAGATTCATTCCCATAATATCGGCAAGACCTACGGGGTCAATACCGCTTTCAATTCCTCTGTCCTTATAATCCTTACGAAGAAGAAGGCCGAAGGATTTGAACATCCACTTCGGGATATCGACAATCTTTCTGTCCTCAATGCCGTCCATAGCTCTGTAAACGATTTTAAGGAACTGACGCCATGTGAGATTGTAACAGGAGATACCGTATGCTCTTGCGCCCTTAACCTGCTCTGCTGCGCCTACGATAGCTTCGCCGACCTGACGAACGGTAAGCATAGCCGTTCCGCCTGCGGGATAGAAGGTAGCGGGCATTTTTTCAAATCTCTGAAGCTGTTCGATAAGGATAACCCATACGGGCTTACGTCCGGGCTGGGTTCCGAAGATATAGGGAAGCTCGAGAACGGCAACGCCCATATCGTCGTCAGCATACTTGAATGCAACCTCTTCCTGGTCAATTCTTGAACGGATGTAGGGATGCTTTGCGCAAAGGTCCATATCGGGACGCTCTTTTGCGAGCCATGCAAAGTATGAGCCGAGAACTACGCAGCGCTTAACTCCGCATTTTTTCGCCATAGCAAGGCATCTGTCTACGGGGTCAATATTGTATTTCTTATATGCCTCGTAAACGGGAGCCGGAAATTCAACTCGCTCGTCAACGCCAGCCGCATAAACAAATGCGTCAACGCCTGTCATAGCTTTTTCAAGGTCCTCGTCGGAAAGCTCAAGGAAGTTGCCGAAAGAGATTTCCATTTCCTCGGGAATCGGTGCTCCCTCGGGAAGAGGCGGAAGAGCGATAGTCTTTACGCTGTGTCCTCTGTCAATAAAAATCTGAGCAGCCATTGAGCCTAAAAGACCTGTACCGCCGAAAATCAGAACATTCATAAATTTTACCTCCGTAATTGTATTAATTTACAAGTTAATTATAACACCGCTGTAAGTATCCGTCAACAGAAAAAACGACAATCGTCAATAATTGGAAATAAAGATATACTAATACCTATAAATTATATATTGAAAATACTTTGAATGCTGTTATAATATATATGAATAATTTTTAAGGACAGCGGCAATGAAGTTAAACAAACTTGAAATTAATCAGAGCGCGGTAATTGAAGAAGTCGGCGGAGAAGGCGCGTTAAGACAGCACTTTCTTGATATGGGCGTTATACCCGGAGCCGAAATTACTCTTATAAAATACGCGCCGATGGGCGACCCGATAGAGTTTCGTATCCACGGATATGAACTGACTCTCAGGGTTGATGACGCTCAGAGAATAGAAGTAAGGAAAATTGCTGATAAAACGCCTTACGCACAGACTGAGCACAAGAAGGTAAAAGAACATCCCGGTCTCGGTGAGGGCGGACGCTATCACATTAAAGCTGACGAAAACCCTCTTCCCGACGGCACGGTTCTTTCCTTTGCGCTCGCAGGTAATCAGAACTGCGGAAAAACCACTCTTTTCAATCAGCTTACGGGTTCAAATCAGCACGTAGGTAACTTCCCCGGCGTTACGGTTGACAGAAAGAGCGGTTCCATTAAAGGAAACCCCGATACTGAGATAGTCGACCTTCCCGGTATCTATTCCCTTTCCCCTTACACGAGCGAAGAAATTGTTTCAAGGCAGTACATACTCAATGAAAAGCCGACAGGTATAATTAACATTGTTGACGCTACAAGCATTGAAAGAAGTCTTTATCTTACAATGCAGCTAATGGAACTCGAAACGCCTATGGTACTCGCGCTCAATATGATGGACGAGGTCAGAGGCAACGGCGGCTCAATACATATTAACGAAATGGAAGAGGCGCTCGGAATACCCGTTGTAGCAATATCGGCGTCTAAAAACGAAGGTATTGAAGAACTTGTAAGCCATGCCTTACATATTGCTAAATATCAGGAAAAGCCGCTGAGAAGCGACTTCTGCGACGTTAACGACCATAACGGCGCGGTGCACAGATGCCTTCACGGAATAATGCACTTAATAGAGGACCACGCAAAGGCTGCGTCTATTCCCGTACGTTTTGCCGCGACTAAACTCGTCGAGGGCGACGAGAGAATTGAAAAGCTGTTAAAGCTTGACGAAAACGAAGTTGAATTCGTTGAGCATATCATTGTTCAGATGGAGGAAGAGCGCGGACTTGACAGAGCGGCCGCTATCGCGGATATGCGTTACTCTTTTATAAAAAAGCTTGTAAACGCCTGCGTAATCAAGCCGAAGGAAAGCAAGGAACGTGAAAGAAGCCGTATGATAGATAAAATACTTACGGGAAAATTCACCGCTATCCCCTCCTTCGTCGTTATTATAGGACTTATATTCTGGCTGACTTTCGGAGTTATCGGAAATATACTTCAGACTCAGCTTGAAAACCTTATTGATATACTGACCGTACTTGTTGACAAGGGACTCGCCGCATGGAATACAAACGAGGTCGTTCACTCTCTTATTATTGACGGTGTATTCAACGGAGTCGGAAGCGTCCTCAGTTTCCTGCCTATAATCGTAACTCTGTTTTTCTTCCTTTCCCTTTTAGAGGATACGGGATATATGGCAAGGGTTGCGTTCGTTATGGATAAAATCCTCCGTAAAATAGGACTTTCGGGACGAAGCATTGTACCTATGCTTATCGGATTCGGATGTTCCGTACCCGGCGTTATGTCCTGCCGTACCCTCCCGTCGGAGAGGGACAGAAAAATGACGATACTTCTCATACCGTTTATGAGCTGTACGGCGAAGCTTCCGATATACGCGCTGTTTTCCGCCGCATTCTTCCCGCAGTACAGTGCGCTTGTAATGGTATTTCTTTATTTCCTCGGTATCGTTGTCGGTATTCTGACAGCTCTTATTTCAAAGAATACAAAATTCAAAGGCGAGGCGGTTCCCTTTGTTATGGAACTTCCAAACTACCGTATGCCAAGCGCAAAAACAACGGTTCAGCTCCTCTGGGAAAAATCCAAGGATTTTCTTACGAGAGCGTTTACGGTTATCTTCCTTGCTTCTATCGTAATCTGGTTTTTGAGAACGTTTAACTTCCATCTTGAAATGGTATCGAACTCAAAAGACAGCATACTTGCGTTTATTGCGGGCAAAATCTCGCCTGTATTTGCGCCCATCGGATTTAACGACTGGCGTATTACTACATCGCTTATTACGGGATTCCTCGCAAAGGAAAGCGTTGTATCAACTCTTTCGGTTCTTATCGGAGGAAGCGAAGGAATCACTACGGCGTTTACTACGGCGTCGGCACTGTCCTTCCTTACCTTCTGTCTTTTATACACTCCCTGCGTTGCGGCTATCGCGTCGATAAAGCGCGAACTCGGACGCAAGTGGGCATTCGGCATAATCCTCCTCCAGTGCACGGTTGCATGGCTGTTTTCGGGAGGAATATACGCGCTCTTTTCACATATCGTTAAATAGATGCTTATGACTAATTTACTTATTAAAACAGTTAAAAGTAAATACGAAAATAACAGACAGCGCAGCGCTTTCGGAATAATGAGCGGCGCTGTCGGTATTATATGCAATATTCTGCTTTGCGCCGTTAAGTTCACCGTGGGTACGCTTTCAAAATCCGTATCAATAACGGCTGACGCGGTAAACAACCTAACGGACGCATTTACAAATATTGTTACTATTGCGGGAACGAAGCTTTCGCAAAAGCCCGTTGACAAGGAACACCCCTTCGGTCACGGCAGAATTGAATACATATCCGCTATAATAATCTCGTTTTCAATTTTCATAATGAGCTTTGAACTCGGCAAGAGTTCCGTAATTAAAATAATTCATCCCGAAAAGATTGAGTACAGCACGGTATACGCAGTAATACTCGCGCTTGCTATCGGTGTAAAACTGTGGATGGGTTATTTCAATTCAAAGCTTTATAAAATAACGGACAATGTTAATTTGAAAGCAGTTTGCAGGGACAGCCTGAACGACTGTATAGCAACTGCTGCAACGCTTATATCGCTTATACTTTCAAAAGCGTTCGGACTTTACGTAATTGACGGAATTATCGGTCTTGCGGTTTCTGTTTTCATTCTGGTTTCGGGAATAGGAATTCTGAAAGACGCCGCAGGTTCCCTTCTCGGCGAGCCGCCGTCAAAAGAAACGGTTGAAAACATTGAAAAAATAATAACCGACAACCCGCCGGTTATCGGAGTTCACGATATAATTATTCACAGTTACGGGCACGACAGATATATCGCCTCCGCTCACGCCGAAGTTCCTGCCGATTCGGATTTGAATACGGTTCACAACGCGCTTGACAAAGCCGAAAAAAGAATCAGCGAGGAAATGAACATCGACATCTGTATTCACGCAGACCCCGTTGAGCTTTCCGATAATGAGAGAAGCGAATTATTGAAAAAGGCTCAGGAGATAATTAAAGAATATAACGAAAGCCTCAGTTTCCACGATTTCAGGCTGACAAAAGAAATGGGTAATACCGAAATCGCATTTGATTTGGTAATACCGTTTGAAACCGATATTGATACGGTAACGTCAGACCTTGAAAAGATGTTCAAAAACGAAATGCCCTACATTAAAACGGTAATAAACACCGAATACTCATATACATAAAAGGCGCATCCTATACCGGATGCACCTTTTTATTTATATCGTCATGTTTTCCGTCAAGATTATACTGTTTATCCCGTCTTTTTTCAAAGAACTTACGCGCGACGTCACCAAACTGAGCGTATGAGAGGACGTCCTCTTCACTTGGGTCAAATTCGAGTATTTCCTTTCTGAAACCGTCAAGCGTATCGCTGAGTAAATCGGCAGGACGGCAGCTGATAATGTCACCGTCGCCGACAATCTTTTCTCTGAAAGAATCGGAGATTTCGCAGGGTGTTTTGCCGTACTTGCCGGCAACAAGGTCTTTAAATTCCTTAGTTACCATTTTATACCGCTCGCCCGTAATTATATTGAATACAGCCTGAGTTCCGACAATCTGTGACGTGGGGGTTACGAGAGGCGGATAACCTGCCTCTTCCCTGACTCGCGGCACCTCGGCAAGCACCTCTTCAAGCTTATCCTCCTTACGCGCCTGTTTAAGCTGAGAATTAAGGTTTGAGAGCATACCGCCGGGGACCTGATATAAAAGAGTATTAGCGTCTACGCCGAGCATTTTTGCATCAAGAAGTCCGTCATCTCGCTGAGCGCTTTGAGGTCAAGCCCCGTGTCGTATTCGGTTCCCTTAAGCGCCGCAACCATTGACTCGGTCGCGGGGTGAGAGGTTCCCATTGACAGCGGAGACATAGCAGTATCAATAATATCAACGCCCGCTTCAATTCCTTTAAGATGAACCATTGAAGCAAGGCCCGAGGTATAGTGCGAGTGAAGCTGAACGGGAATTTTAACCGTTTCTTTAAGAGCCTTAATAAGGTCATAGGTTGCATACGGAGTCAGCAGACCTGCCATATCCTTTACGCAGATTGAATGTGCGCCGATATTTTCAAGTTCCTTTGCGTAAGAGCAAAAATAATCATTATCAAACGCAGGACCAGTTGTATATGAAATTGCCGCCTGAACGTGGCCGCCGTATTTATTGGCTGAGTTGACTGCGGTTTCAAGATTTCTGACGTCGTTGAGCGCGTCGAATATTCTTAAAATATCAATACCGTTATCTATGCTCTTTTTAACGAAAGAGTCAACAATTTCGTCACTGTAATGACGGTAGCCGAGCATATTCTGCCCGCGGAAAAGCATCTGAAGCTTAGTGTTCGGGCAGGCTTTTTTTATTATTCTGAGACGCTCCCACGGGTCCTCGTCAAGGTAACGGAGGCATGCGTCAAAAGTAGCGCCGCCCCAGCACTCAAGCGAATAAAAGCCGATTTTATCAAGCGCGGGAAGAATATCGGTAAATTCCTCCGTTTTCATCCTCGTTGCAATAAGCGACTGATGAGCGTCACGCAGAACGGTTTCGGTTATTTTGATTTTTGACATATTATATCTCCTAATTAAGGGTTAATAAAACCTGTCCCGCGTCTACGGAATCGCCCTTTGATACGTTTACGGATATTATTGTTCCCGTGCTCGGCGCAACAATATCGTTTTCCATTTTCATAGCTTCGAGAATTATAAGAGTTGAACCTGCTTCAACGGTATCACCCGCCTTGACTTTAACGTCAAGAATACTACCGGGCATAGGAGCCTCAATTGATACGCTTCCCGTATCCTGAGGTGCCTGAGCCTTCGGAGCAGCGGATTGCGGTTTTGCAGCGGCTTTTACGGGAGCTGAGGAGCTATTCTCTTCAACGGTTACGTCGTAAGCAACGCCGTTTACTGTAATAGTATAGTTTTTCATATTAACCTCCGTTATTTAACAGAATGTTTTCTCGGTATAGTTGTTTCACGTTTTGATGAGAGCATTTCAAGCGCTTTGATAACTTCGTCTTTTACGTTTTCAAGCGCAAATACGCCGTCAACTGCTCCGCATTTTGCAGCATATTCGGGAGATGCAAGAGTTGAAAGATACTCTCTTTTCAGCGTTTCCCTGTCCTCGCCCGATGCAAGTCTTTCGCTGTAAAGGAAAGCAACGGCGCCATCTACTGAAAGCGGTGAAACGACCGCATTATCACTTGCAAGAGTAATATCGGAGCCTTTGCCCGAAAGGATTACAAACGCGCCGCCTGTTGATTTTTCCGTAACAAGACAAATCTTCGGGCAGGTTGCTGAAACGTAAGCGGAAGTAAGCTTAGTCAGTGCAATAAGCGACTGACTTTCGTTTTTACCGCTTATTCCGTCAGCGTTTGCAACGGTAATTACGGGAAGATTATAAGCGTCGCAGAGTTTAATAAACGACTCCGCCTTATATGCGCAGGACGGGCAGATGCCGTGACCGTTAAACATAACGATTCCTGCGGGTTTTCCGTCTAATGTTGTAAGGCATGTTCTGACGTTTTTTGCATAGTCTTTTTTCAGTTCAACCGTAATCTGATTGTCGGAAATACGGCTGATTAAATCGCCGTTTCCTTCGGATATATCGTCAAATTCAAATATGGGAAGAGGCGAAAGATTATTCTGCGGAAGAAGAGAAATAATGTCGCCTGCAACATCGGCTGCTTTTTCAAAATCGGAAGCGACATAATCAAGCGCGCCGTTTCCTGCAGTTTCGCTGACGGTAATATCACTCGGAGGCGCTACGTAAAAATCGCTTTTTTCGGTTGCAATAACAACGTCCGCCATATTAGCCATAACCGCGGCAACGCCGAGGCAGGCGCCGTCAATAACTGAAACAAGCGGAACAACACCCGAAAGCCTTGACGCATATTTAACAAGCTCGCCGTATTCGCTGATAAGCGGAAAACTCTCGTTAAGGCTGAGTCCGTTGCAATCGTAAATACCGATTACGGGACAGCCCGTCTTTTCAGCAAGCTCGTAAGCTTTCTTTATCTTTTTGCATTTAAGAGAATCAAGAGCGCCGTTCATAACAAACGCGCTGACGTCAGCGCCGCAGACCTGACCGAAAGCGCAGATAACGTTTTCGTCACCGTCCGCTTTTAAAAGGCTGTTATTCTCATTAAAACTTCCCTCGTCAAAAAGGGTTGTCAATCGCTGTAAAGCATCATTATCTTTCATTTTCAGTCCTCCGAAAACGTTAGTTTTCCTTATGTCCTGCGGAACGAAGAAGCTTTTTAACCTCCTGCTCCGAGAGTTCGCGGTACTGTCCCTGAGGGAGCATACCGAGTTTAAGCGAACCTATTGCGGTTCTTTTAAGTCTTGCAACTTCAAGCCCCTGGCTTTCGCACATTTTGCGTATTTCGCGGTTTCGTCCCTCGTGAAGGATGAATTCAAGTACAACTCTTCCCTCTTCCTTGGTCAGAATTGTGACCTCGGCGGGTGCCGTTTTTTTACCGTCGATTTCAATCCCATGTCTCAGATTGTCAAGCGCCTCGTCCGTAACGTCGGGTCTTACTGTTACACGGTATTTTTTTGTGTACTCGTGCGACGGATGCGTCATACAGTTTGCAAACGAGCCGTCGTTGGTAAGTATTAAAAGACCTTCGCTGTCTCTGTCAAGACGGCCGACGGGATATACCCGCTCCCTTATATCGGGAATAAGGTCCATAACCGTTTTCCTTCCTCTTTCGTCGGATACGGTGGTAACGTACCCTCTCGGCTTATGAAGCATAATATAGACCATTTTACGCTTTTTTATAAAGGTAATCTTTTCTCCCCTTACGGTAACCAGGTCTTTATAGGGGTTTATCTTCATACCTATTTCGGCAGGATGTCCGTTAACCTTAACCTTACCCGCGGCGATAAGCTCCTCGCTCTTTCTTCGGGAGGCAACGCCCTGCTCCGCCATAAATTTCTGAAGTCGGACTTCATTTTTATTTGCCATAGTGTTTCCTCATGCGATAACGATATCGCTCTCTTTAATTAAAACTCCGTTAGTGTAAACACGTGCTGTTCCGATTTTGTCCCCTTTATTATACGGAAGATAGATAATGGGATAGTAGCTCAGTTTTACATATACGCCGCTTACGGAATAAACGCTGTATTCGTAGCGGCACTTTATCATATTATCGTCATAAACGGAATTAATATATATTTCTTTTGAATCCGAGTTGTTATTATACAGTCTTTTTGAATAATTTACAAGTGCTAAATGGTCGTCCCAGTCGTCGGGGGCGTTTAGCGTTACCGTAATAATAAGAGCGCCCCTATATTCATATGCGCTGACAAGGCATCTTCCCGCCTTACTTGTGTATCCGGTTTTAACTCCGATAAATGAAGCGGAACGCCCCAAAAGTTTATTATGATTATATATTATATGTTTTTTATTATTAATTACAATAGTATCCGATTTGGTTTTAACAATAATTTTAAATATGCTGTTTTTCATAGCATATGACGCAAGAAGCGCCATATCGTAGGCGCAGGAATAATGCCCCTTACCGTCAAGCCCCGAGGGAGTTGCAAAATGAGTATTGCTCATACCGAGGGACTGTGCTTTTTTATTCATTAACTGAACAAATGCTTCTAATGAACCCGAAACGGAAAATGCAATTGCATTAGCGGCGTCGTTCCCGGAGGATAAAAGCGCGCCTTTAATTAAATCAAACAGAGTAATCCTGTCGCCAGATTTAATATAAATAAGCGTGCCCTCCGTACCGTAAAGCATTTTGTCGTTTACGGTAATAATCCTGTTTAAATTACCGCTTTCACAGGCGAGAAGCGCAGTCATAATCTTAGTGGTCGACGCCATAGGCATACGTTTAAATATATCTTTTTCAAAAAGAATTTTATCGGTATAAGAATCTATTGAAACTGCTGATTCGGCACTGATATCAGGTTTCGAATAAGCATAAGCCGGATTACATAAAAACAACAGTAAAAGCGTTATAACCGCCGCTTTTTTCAACAAAATAATCACCCACATAATTATATGCAGGTGATTTAGTGTTATTATTCAGCCTCTGCGTCGTCTCCCTTAGCGGCGATAAGCTCGGTAAGCTTATCAACAAGTTCGGGAATCATAGCGATTGCTCTGTCAGCAGATGAGGTATAGTTATTAATCTGCATCATTCTGCACTTGCCGTTTTCGACTACGATAAATGCAACCGGGGTAATTGAGATACCGCCGCCGCCACCGCCGCCGAAGAGCTCGCTGCCCTGCTTTGAGGGAAGGTCGGTTCCGCCGGAGGTGAAGCCGTACTGTACCTTGGATACGGGGATAAGGGTTGTATCGCCGGCAACTACGGGCTCGCCGATAATTGTGGAAACGTCAACCATTTCCTTCATTTTCTGAAGTGTGCTTTCCATTATTTTGTTTACCGGAGTTTCTTTCATAATAACCTCTCCTTATATAGAATTATTTTATCTGTTTTTAATATAGTTAATAATAAACGTTCCGCCGGCTTTAAGCCCTACTTTAAAGAGCAGCCCGACGCTGATTGAACCTATGAACTGGAATCCGAACTCACTCCTCGGAGCGATAAAATCAGGTTCAATATAATCGTCATACTGGTCAACCCTCATCTGGTTTAATATCACGCCTTTAAGCGGATAGTACCAGCTGCAGATGGAGCCGTATTTTTCTGCGATTGAAGCGGCATCACCGCCACCGATTATCATTTTAACATAAAGTGAGTAAATATGCAAACCTTTAATTAAAGTTGTTATAGCCGTGTTTGCTGTCTGAAGTAAATTTGACACGAAAAGGAGCAAACCTACAACGCCTTCGTCGTCAATAATCTTTTTGATAGGATTCTTCTTTTTAGGCTTTTCCTTTTCGGCTTTTTCTTCTTTTTCGGGGACTTCTTCCACTGTTTCATGCTTTACTTCGGTTTTTTCTACTTCAGTATCGACCTTATCATTTTTAACAGCGTCTTTATCGCCAGAAACAGTATCCTGTCCGTCATCGTCTTTCCCTTTCTTCTTTTTCTTTTCCTTTGAGCTTTCAGCCGCGTCCTTACCTGCCTTGTCGGGCGAAACTAAAAATGAGAGCAGTTTTGAAAGTTCTATATCTTTTTCAATAAACAAAACTCTTATTTTAGTGGTCCAGCCGTTGTCAAATATTACGGTGAACTCCGCGTTAAGACAAAGAAGCAATATGAAAAGAACTACAATAACAGCAAGTATTATAAGAAATACTTTCATTTATTCCTCCTCACCTTCTTCGTCGCTGACGGGCGTAAGTATCGCGTCCATAGCGTTTTCGTTATCAAAGAGCGAGGTCTGAGAATCGTCTTTACCCATTTTTTCAATTTCTTCAGTGTTCGGCAGTTCGGGTAAATCGTCAAGAGAATTAAGAGAAAAGCATCTTAAAAATCTGTCGGTAGTACCGTAAACAAGCGGCCTTCCCGGTAAATCAAGCCTTCCCTTTTCCTCAATCAGCCCTTTTTGCACAAGCGACGAAATCGGACCTGAGCAGTCAACGCCTCTTACCTGTTCAATAAAAGAACGCGTAACGGATTTATTATACGCAATTATTGCAAGCACCTCAAAAGCTGCGCTTGACAGCGGCGTATTCTTTTTAATTTCAAGAAGCCGTCTTACTTCTTCGCTGTGCTTTTCACGCGTGCAGAGCTGATATTTATTATCGACCTTAATAAGCATCAGGCCAGACTCTCTTTCGTCATACATAGCGCCGAGATGGCTGAGCATCTTCGTGACGCTTTCAATATCAACTTCAAGTACCTCGGCGAGCTTTGACGCGTCAACCGGGTCGCCCGCTGCAAAAAGCATCGCTTCAAGCGAGGACAGCAGATTTTCTTTATTACTCAATAGGTTCTACCTCTTCTATAACATTAGCGTCATTTACCATTTGTACCTTGGGGTTATGCATATCGCCCTCAATGGTAATGCGCTTTGATTTTGCAAGTTCAAGTACGGCAAGGAAGGTTGCGACCAGCTCGCTTTTGCTCTGCGCTCCCTCAAAGAGATTGAGAAAGCTGACCTTCTTACCGCTCCAGAGCTTCCTCATAACCGTTCTTACCTTCGAGGCGACGTTTACAAATTTTCTTGCAACGAGAACCTTGAAGGATTCAATCGGCGGCGGAAGCCTTCTCATAGCCTTACCCGCGGCGTTAACATAAGCTTCAAGCAGTTCGCTTCCCTCATGGAAGCGCTCATAATCGTAGTTAACCCAGCCGCCCTGCTGCTCACGGACGTAACGCCCGAAGCCGTCGGTCTGCTTTGATAGCTTTTCCGCCATAAGCTTACAGTCACGGTATTCGATAAGCTCGCCCGTCAGTTCTTTTTTAAGCTTTTCGGCTTCCTCATGGCGAGGAAGAAGAGAGGCGGTTTTTATGTAGATTAAACGCGCCGCCATTTCAAGGAAATCGCCCGCTACTTCAAAATCCGCTTCCTCCATCTGCTTTACGTAATCAAGATACTGATTTACAAGCTCGACTATGGGAATATCGTTAATATTCAGTTTATGCTTGCTTATGAGGTGCAAAAGCAAATCCATAGGACCTTCAAACACCTCAATTTTATAAGTTAAACTTTCCATATTATCCAAAAATCAGTGAGGGTATTATTGAAATAAACTGCATTAATGCGATTGAAACCACGCCGAGAAATTTATCAAGCACGCCGGTAACGAGAATTACAAGCAGCGCTATCATAGCGTATTTTTCGTACATCATATATTTATAGTACGCCTTGTTCGGAAGAAGCGCGGAACCGTCAAGAGGCGGTATCGGAATAAGGTTAAATGCAGCCAGCGCGATATTTATATATGCGCCGTAGAAAAAGAATGAATAAAGGACCTCAGTGACCTGAGAATTGCCGCCGAAATAAGCAATTGCATAGGCTACGAAATTAAGAATGAACGCCAGTACAATATTCGACGCAGGTCCTGCAAGCGCAACAAGCGCCATATCCCTTTTCGGGTTTTTAAGTCTGTTTATATTAACGGGGACAGGCTTAGCATAACCGAAACCGAAAACGAGTATCATTATCATACCTATCGGGTCAATATGCTTAATAGGATTAAAGGTAAGCCGTCCGTCATTTTTTGCAGTTGTATCGCCGAGTTTATAAGCAACCCAGGCGTGGGAAAGCTCATGAATCGGAGAACAGACGAAAACAACAAAGCAGCCCGAAAGCACGAACATTATCGCCGCGGTTGTATCGCCCTGTCTTATTAAACTCAATAACGAGAACATTTTATCACCTAATATTTTATCTGTTAATATTAATATAGTCAAGTAAAAAAGACTACGCCTTTATACCTGTAACTATTCTGTCATTTTTATATAAATCTTTAACGGTTTTTACATCTTTAAAGTTTGTGAGAAGTGAGCTGACATCCTTCCCCTGCTCGTTCCCGATTTCAAGGAAAAGAAGCCCGTTATCACTGAGTTTATCCGCCCACTTTGAATTAATAAGACGGTAAAAATCAAGACCGTCGCTGCTTTGTAGAGAGGATAAATCGCCGGTTTTGATATACGGCGGATTTGATACTATTATATCCGCCTTTGGCAGGTCAATATTATCATTTATATCTTCGCAAAGAGTGTGAACGTTATCAACACCCTTTGCGTTTTTCACTAAGTATTTATAAGCCTTTTCGCTTTTTTCTATACAGTAAACCTCGGAGAGAGGCAGCTTTTTTGCAAGCGATATTCCTATACATCCCGTGCCCGAACACAAATCGTAAATAACAAGTTTCTTATTTACATCTGCGTTTTTCAGACAGAGGGATACGAGTTCCTCGGTTTCGGGACGGGGTATCAGAACTCCCCTGCCAACATAAAACTCGCTTTCAAAAAAGTCCCATTTCCCGATAACGTACTGAAGCGGCTCGCCGTCTTTAAGACTCCAAAGCATATGAGCGACCCTGCCTGTGATTATCTCGTCGTTAATATGGGCAAGGTACTCCGAGTTTTTTATTCCCGCAACGTGGCAGACGACGCACAGTGCCTTGAAATCCGCCTCGTCAACGTTATTCTTTTCCAAAAACTGTACGCTGTAACTGTAAGCCTCTTTTAAATTCATTACTTAATCTCGTCGTCCTCGGGGTTTTCGGTAATAACCGCTTTGAGCGCTTCAATACCGCACTCGATTATATCGTCCTCGGGTTCCTTGGTTGTAATTCTCTGCATCCAGAGTCCGGGCGCGGAGAGGATTTTTACCATAATATTATCGTGCCTGCCCGCGTATCTTATAAACTCATAGCCGAGCGCCATAATTATCGGGATAAGAGGGAGCTTGATAAACGTCCAGATTATCGGATTATCTTTAAGTTCTTTGGGTGTACAAAGCGAAAGGAGCGTTACGAGCAGAATGCTGAGTATAAGCATTACTATCATAAACGAGGTTCCGCATCTCGGATGAAAACGCGTGCATTTTTTTACGTTTTCAACGGTGAGGTCCATACCCTTTTCATAGCAGCAGATTGACTTATGCTCCGCGCCGTGATACTTGAATACTCTTTTAATATCCTTAGTCTGGGAAATTACCGCCATATAAACGATAAATATAATTATTTTAAGCGTTCCCTCAAACACGCCTCTGAACGGTTCAAGCGAGCCGTGGGAGAGCGAGTTGAAGCCTTTGAAAATAATGTTGGGAAGGAAAAGGAAAATGAAGGCGGCAAGTGCAAAGCCGAGAACGGTTGCAATACCCATAATAACGCTCATCAGCTTATCGCCGAGTTTATCGTCAAGCCATTTTTCAAACTTCGACATCTCCGCGTCTTCAATTTCTTCCATACCCGAAACCTCGGCGGAATACATAAGACACCTGTAACCCATAATCATAGACTCAATAAAGCCTACAATTCCTCTTATAAGCGGGAGTTTAAAGAACTTATGCTTTTCTCCGAACGATACTATATCGTGGTATTCGGTTAATATTTCGCCGTCGGGCTTGCGGACTGCGGTAGCCATACCTTTCGGCCCGCGCATCATAACGCCCTCAATCAGCGCCTGACCTCCGACAGATGTTTTATGAAATTTCTCTGACATAATCAGCCTTTCTATTCTTCACTCTGCTCTAAAATTTCGTCAACGGGTAGGAAGATTGAAACCATTGTTCCCTTGCCCTCAACGCTGTCTATATCGAGCTTTCCTCCGTGAAGATTAACTATCTCACTTGTTACCGCAAGGCCTATTCCCGAGCCGCGTACGCTCATATTTGCTTTATAGAATTTCTCTTTAACATGAGGTAAGTCCTCGGCAGAAATTCCGCAGCCCTGGTCTACGATAACAATCTTTGCAAAATCTTTTTCTTCTTCCTTAATAAACTCAGCCTTTACAAAGATTGAAGAACCCGGTCTTGAATACTTGAGCGCATTGTCAAGAATATTCATAAAGACCTGCTTTAATCTGTTCGGGTCCGCGTTTGTTACGGAAGGTGTTTCGGGGATATTGTATTTAACGTTATATCCCTCTCTTACCGCTCTTTCGGTAAATGTGAAAAGCGTATCAAGAAGCTCGGCAAGAACGTCCGTTTTTGTAAGTCTTAACGTCATTCTTCCGCTTTGAAGCCTTGAGAAGTCGAGCAGTTCCTCAACAAAGCCCTCAAGCCTGCTTGCTTCTTTTACGATTACCTGAAGTCCTTTTTTAGTAAGCTCGTCAACGTTATCCTGATTTCCGAGCGTAAGAGTTTCGCCCCAGCCTTTTATGGATGTAAGCGGAGTACGAAGCTCATGCGAAATGGTCGAGATAAAATCGTTTTTCATTTTATCCGCCGCCGCAATTTCAGTTGCCATGGTGTTAATACTGTCTGCAAGGTCGCCGATTTCGTCATTGTACTGCTTTTCAATACGCACGTCGAGATTACCCGAAGCTATAAGAGTAGTAGCGTCGTTAATCTCTTTAACAGGAGTTATAATTGAGCGGATAAAAAAGCGGTTTGAATAATATATTATTCCCATAACGAATATAAACGCGACAGCCATTATAAATGAAATCGTATGTAGCTGGTCGTCAATCTCGTCAATAACGGTCATAACCCTAATCGCGCCGATTTCAATTCCGTTTGAATCGGTAATAGCGCGGCATACCGCCATTATCTTCTCACCGTTCTGAGCCTTGCCGATAAACTTCGACAAACCGCCGTTTTTCGTCATAGCCTCGTTATAATCGGGCATATCCTGCTTTTCAATCTTAAAGCCGCTTGACGAAAGTATGACGTTGCCGTCGTTATCAATAATCCAGAGCGTCGTTCTGTTTTTATACGGGTAAGAATTAACGTAATCCGCTGCCGAGCTTTCAAGCGAATAACCGCTGTCAATATTGTTTTTGAAATATTTGACTGCGGATTCGGACGCGCCGGAGGAAACGATATTTTCAGCTGTATTGTAATAATAGCCTTTTATTCCAACGGACGCGGTGATAAATGCAGCAACGAGAATTACGGCAATTACGCCGATAATATTAATCAGCCAACGCTTGGTAATACCCTCGATTTTTACATCCTTAAGGTTAGAGCGCTTTAAGTTATCTAATTTTCGCTGAATATATTCCTTAAAGCGATATATCATATTATATTTATCCTTTATGAATTAGTAATCCACTTATATCCGAGTCCCCAGATAGTTACAAGCCTTGTAGGACTTGACGGATTATCCTCAATCTTCATTCTCAGACGTCTGATATTAACGTCAACGATTTTTTCGTCGCCGAAATAGTTTTCTCCCCAGACCTGCTTTAAGATATCATTTCTTGAAAGTGCGGCGTTCGGGTTTTTGAAAAAGTATTCAATAATCTGGAATTCAACCTGGGTAAGCTCAATGGCAGCGCCCGACTTTGTAAGGGTTCTGTTTCTGAGGTTGACGTCAAATTCGTCGAGGATAATGCTGTCCGAATTACCGTCGGTACGGCGGATTCCCCTCGTCATTTCAACACGTCTGTAAACGGCGTCAACTCTCGCCATAAGTTCACTCGGTGAAAACGGCTTTGTTACATAGTCGTCAGCTCCGAAAAGGAGTCCCGTTACCTTGTCCATTTCCTGAGTCTTGGCGCTGAGCATAATAATTCCGAGGTCGGAAGATATCTTTCTCAGTTCCTTACAAACGGAAAGACCGTCAAGTTCGGGCATCATAATATCGAGGATTGCAACGTCAAAGCCGTCCTCGTCCTCCTTGAATTTCTGAAGAGCAACAGTACCGTTTTCAGCCTGTTCAACGGTATATCCGCTTCTTGTAAGATTGATAACTATAAATTCGC
>CAJOER010000051.1 GCA_905233805.1 uncultured Eubacterium sp.
AAGGGAGTGGAACGTTATTATTGAAAGCCTGCCGCCGCTGTTAAGACATTCAAGCGCGCTGTCAAGCGTTTTTTCAAGAGCGCACAGTTCCCCGTTAACCTCAATGCGGATTGCCTGGAAGGTTTTCCTTGCGGGGTGGGAATCTCTCATGGCTCTTTGAGGATAAGACATCTTAACCACATCTACCAGTTCAAATGTGGTTTCGATAGGCTTATCCTGTCTTACTTTAACTATTTTTTCAGCAATTCGCCTTGCGAACTTTTCCTCCCCGTATCTGAAGAGAATATCCGCAAGCTGCTCCTCGCTGTAAGTATTTACGACGTCATAGGCGGACATACCGCTTTTGCTCATACGCATATCAAGCGGCGCGTCCTTATGATACGAAAAGCCTCTTTCGGCAGTGTCAAGCTGAAAAGAACTTACGCCCAAATCGAGCAGAAGTCCGTCAGCCTTTTCAATATTCAGCTCTTTAAGAATCTCTTTAAGATTTGAAAAGTTATCCTGAACTATCGTAACGTTACCGAAACCGCCGAGCCTTTCATTAAGGACTTTTACGGCGTCGGGGTCACGGTCGACGGCTATGAGGCGTCCTGCCCTTGAGGCGATTTCGGCGCTGTGTCCGCCGCCGCCTGCCGTTCCGTCGACTATTATTTTATTACTATTTATATTGAGCGAGTCTATTGCCTCGTCAAAAAGAACGCTTTTATGGTTAAATTTCATATCTGTCAAGGATATCCTCAACTTCCTGCTCGCTTATGCTGCTGAGTTCAGCGTTGAAGAGTTCGCAGTTCCAGATTTCAATATGGTCGTTATTACCGTAAACCATAGCGGTATCCTCTCCGAAAAGATTAACCTGCTTTCTGAGTTCCTCGTTTAAAAGAACCCTGCCCTGTCCGTCAAGACTGAGCTTGTCCGCATTGGCGGAGAAGAAGAACTGAAGCTTTTTTCTGTCCTTCTGAGGAACCTTTGACTGGATGCTTTCCATAAACGAATTCCACGATTCCATTGGATAAAGCGCAAGGCATTTACCCGCGCCTCTTGATGCGATAAACTCGCTTCCGAGTGCAGAACGCATATTTGCAGGAATCGAAATTCTTCCCTTTGCGTCGATTTTATATTCTCTGTGGCTTACAAGATATTCGTTCACGCCTTGCTCCTTTCCTAAAAATCTATGGGATTTTTATAGTTTTTTGTGGGATTTTCCACCACTTGGTTATATTATATATACATCTACCCCCATTGTCAAGAAATAATTTCGCAGTTGATTAATTGTAATACTTTTGTAAATTTTATTGTTTGCGACTTTTTTCTATATGTGGTATAATGAAAAAAATCAAATCTTAAATATGGGAGATTTTTTATGGAACAAAAAACTACCTGGCGTGAAAAAATTTTTTACGGAGTAGGCGCGGTAGGACTTGATTTAAGCTACGGAATGTTTTATTCCTTTTTAAGCTACTATCTTTCCTCCGTTCTCGGACTGAAAGAAGCGTTCCTCCTTCTGCTCACTCCGATAGCGCGTATATGGGACGGCATCAACGACCCGATGATGGGAACAATCGTTGATAATACAAAGACAAAGTTCGGTAAATACCGCCCGTGGATTCTTATAGGCGCGATAGCGAACGGAACGGTGCTGTTCCTGCTTTTCACTAACTTCGGTCTCAGCGGAATGCCGCTTTACGTTTACATCGGAGTTATGTATATCCTCTGGGGTATGACAAATACGATGGCGGATATTCCCTACTGGTCAATGGTTCCCTCGTTCACGAGCGACCCGAAGGACAGAAATATGGTTTCAACGGTTGCAAGAACTTTTTCCGGCCTCGGTCAGGGCATAATCACTATTGCAACCCCGATTATTCTTCCCATGCTCTCCTCGGGAATTAAGACCGACAAGGGTTACAGCGCGGCGGGATTTTCGCGCTGGGCGGGAATTCTTGGCATTTGTCTCGTTCTCTTCTCAGCAATCTGCGTAATTTCGACAAAAGAAAAGAACGTCGTCTACGGTGAAAAGACAAAGTTCTCGTTTAAAAAGATATTCACTGTATTAAAGAGCAACGACCAGCTTCTCGTATTTATGCTCTTTGCCATGCTTTCAAACGCGGGCTGGTATCTTACGAGCGGAACGGCGGTTTACTACTTCTCTGACGTTTTAGGCCAGCCGAAAGCGCAGTCCCTGTTCCAGACGATAGGCGCGGCGGGTTCCGTCCTCGGACTTCTCGTTATCCCCGTGCTCTCAAAATGGTTTAATAAAAAGCAGATTTATCAGATTTCTCTTCTTACAACCATCGCGGGATATATTCTTATGTATATCTTCGGTCCCGTGCTGAAAATCACTATTGCGCTTGACGTGGCGTATATTCTTTCTTCAACGGGTATTGCGTCAATGTTCGTTGCCCAGACAATCTTCCTTGCGGATATAGTTGACTACGGCGAATATAAAAACGGCGAAAGGAACGAGAGTATCACCTTCTCAATGAAAGGATTTCTTCAGAAGATGGCTTATACAATCCAGACGGTTATCCTCTTCGGCGGACTTGCGCTTGTTAATTACAACGAGCAGATTACCTCGGCAACAAAGCAGATTAACGATACGACTAAAACGGCAATCGGTATTATCTGTTTCGGCGCGCCGGCGGTTCTCGTACTTCTCTCGCTCATAGTATTCAGTAAAAAATTCAAACTTCACGGCGAGCTTGCCGAAAAAGTACACGATTATATTGTTGAAAAAAGAGCTGAAAACTGATATATGAATTTAAAAAAGATTAAACCCGGATATTTCTTCGTATCCGGGTTAATAATAAGGATTATTTATTTTATAATAAATTTAATAATCGGCGGTCATCATATTGACGAGGTTATGGCGTCGCTTAACGCCGTATCTATTGCAGACAGCCTGAAAGATATTTCAGGCGAAAAGCTGCCCGTTTATTTTGACACCTGGGTTATAGGCGGTCAGTCCCCTATTGCAACCTATCTTTCCGCATTGACGGTTAAGCTGTTCGGCTTTAATCTTTTTGCGATAAGGCTGCCTATGCTGATAGTCAGCGTAATAGGATTTTTCGTATTTCTGAAACTTGCCGACCTTCTCTTTACAAAAGAGGAATACGCATTTACGGCAAAGGCGCTCGCCTGCGTTTCGCCGTGGCTCGTATTTTCATCGGCATACCTTCTTGACTGCAATTATATGGCGCATTTTATAGTAATCGGCGTCTACTTTCTCGTTAAGGCAGTGAAGGAAAAACGGAGCGTTTACTATCCGCTTTCAATGTTTTTCTTCGGGCTTTGCTTTTATTCCTATATAGCGTCGGTACTGATTGTTCCGTTTATTGTAGGTTCGGCGTATCTTATACTGATAATAAAAAAGCGCATAAAAATCAGTCAGATTATTATCAGCGCCGCGGCTTTGATTGTTACCGCTCTGCCGTTCATCCTTTTCGGACTTGTAGTGCTTAACGTGATACCCGAGTTTAAGCTCTTCGGCTTTTCATTCAGCGATATGCCTTACTACGAGCGCGGGGAAAGCGTAGCGCTTTCGGGCAGCGGAATTTCGGCAATTATACTCAAATGCATTGAGGATTTGGCGGTTTCGTTCATAATGCTCTTTGCGGTTGACAGCACGGCGCTCGGTTACGGGCTTAACATCTTCCAGTTCGGCAACCTTTTTGCAGGCGTGTTCCTTTTCGCAGGCGTTATTAAATTCCTGTTTTCGCTCTTCAAAGCAAAGGAAAAGAAGAACTTCGATTTCACCCAGAAGCTGGTATTTGCAGCGTCGCTTGCGGGAATCACGGCGTTTTGCCTTTTCGTTGCAAACCCGAAGCTTTCGGTAATGTACAGATACGGCACGCTTACATATCTTCTTATTCCCTTTGAGGCAATAGGTCTTTTTGAAATATTTAAACTGTTTAAAAAGGTTGATTACAAAAAAGTGCTGGCGGTATATCTCTGCCTCTCGTTCATTCTCTTCAACGCGGAATTCTTTGCGCTTTACAGAAGCCACACGATGACGACGGAAGACTATATTTACGGCGATTCGCTTTTCGAATGCATTGACGAGGCGAAAGACAAAAACGAAAAAAATATCACCGTATACATAGGCGACGAAAGGTGGCAGACGAAGGTTGCGGTATATGCAAGGTACTCTTTCTACGGCGAGCTGCCGTTCATAACGCTTGAAGAAGCGCACGAACAAAGGCTGAACGGCGGAAAGACAATTTCCGACGTAACCGAAGACGGCTCGATTAGAATTGCCGACGCGGACACCGAAAACACCGTTACGGGTGACTTCGGCATAGTTTCGGCTTACGATATCGATAAGATGAATATCGACGGCAGCTACACTGTCGAGCAGCACGGAGTTTGGTGTACGGTATATAAATAGAATAATAAAAAGCCGAGGATTTCCTCGGCTTTTTTATTCTGTTTAATTAGCTGTGCTTGCTCTGTACGTCGGAAATACCGTCGCGGATACGGCGCACGTCGGAAAGCGCTTTATAAAGCGCGTCGTCGATTGCAAGGAGAGTATCGTCGGCATAGTTATTAACCGCTGTAAGCATTTCTCTTGACTTATTCTTAGCAGATGTAACCATCTCATTAGCCTGAGTGGTAGCGTTACCGAGAATATCGGAAGCCTGATTCTGGGAATCCTCAATAAACTGTTTTCCCTGCTCGTTAGCCTTGGCGATAATTTCGGTTGCTTCAGCCTGAGCGCGCTTTGTAATCTCGTCGCGGGCAATCATATCTCTTGCCTCTGCCTCAGCCTTTTTAATAATCTCGGCAGCCTCTCTTTTTGCGTCTTCAAGAATAGTATTTCTTGAATCAACAATAGCCTTAGCCTGCTTTGTTTCCTGAGGTGTATTAAGTCTTATATCCTCAATGATAGTTTTAATCTTTTCAACGTCTACCGCGCTCTTTTTCGAAAGCGGAATTGAAGATGCGTCGTCGAGTACGTCTTCAAGGTCTTCAAGTAAAATATCAGTGTTAGTCATAGTTTTTATCTCCTTTACATCTTTTATAAATATCTTCTTTTATTATTTCAGGGACGAACGAGCTTATGTCTCCTCCAAGGGAGCAAACCTCTTTTACCATACTTGAAGAGAGGAACATATTTTCCCCTCTTGCAGTCAGAAAGACCGTCTCACACTCGGGGTAAAGAGATTTATTCGTCAGTGCCTGCTGGAATTCGTAATCGAAGTCAGACATAGCACGAAGCCCCTTAACTATCGCAACAGCGCCTTTTTTCTTCGCGTAATCGACAAGCAGCCCGTCGTCGGTATCGACCTTTATATTATCGGATTTCACACACCGTTTTATAAGTTCTATCCGCTCCTCGGTCGTAAAGCTTGTTTTCTTACTTCGGTTACTTGCCACAAGGACTATAACCTCGTCGAAAATATCGGCAGTACGCTCGATAATATCCAAATGCCCTAATGTCACAGGGTCAAAGCTGCCCGGACAAATTGCAATTTTCATATTCAGTTTCCTTTTCTGTAATAAGTAAGCTTGGACTTCCCGTAATTCTTTATACGGACAGCCTCCCAGCCGTTTACTTCTTCCGGCAGGTTTTCGTTCTTATCGCTCTCGCAGATAATCACGCCGCCGTCGTTCATTTTTTCGGTAAGCTTTTCAAGGCACTTTGAAATAAGTCCTTTATTATACGGAGGGTCGAGGAAGGCTATATCAAAGGTATCCCTTCTTGAAAGGAAGGAAACGGCGTCGCTGAACACGAGCGAGGACACATCCTCCATTTTGCAGGTCTTGATATTATCCTCAACAACCTTATATGCGTCGCGGTTATTTTCAACAAAAGTACAGAACCTTGCTCCGCGAGAAAGCGCCTCGATACCGAGCTGACCGCAGCCTGCGAACAAATCGAGTATCTGCTTACCTTCAAGTTCAAACTGAATTGAACTGAAAAGCGCCTCTTTCATACTCTGCGAGGTAGGTCTTGTTACTTCTTCGCCGGAAAGAGTAATAAGATTTCTCCCCCGTGCAGTTCCCGTAATAACCCGCATATATTTTCTCCATAATACTTTTTTACCTATACTATTATACAGAGAGATAAGGTTTTAGTCAAGATTAAAAATAAACATTTTAATTATCATTGTAAAAATTATATATTTTCTCGGCGTCTGTTTTACTTATTCCCTTCACCGCCGAAAGGCTTTCAACGTCGGCCTCTTTTATCTTGCCAACCGTCTTGAATTCCTTTAAAAGGAGCTTTGCCTTTTTCTCGCCGATGCCCTCAATTCTGGTTAGCGACGAGGAAAAGCTCGTCTTCTGATGCTTCTTATGATGGTAGGATATTGCAAAGCGGTGAACCTCTTCCTGAACGGTTGAAACGAGAGTGAATACGGAGCGTCGGGAATTAATCGCTATTTCTCCGCCGCCGTAGGCTATGGCGCGCGTTCTGTGCTTACTGTCCTTAACCATACCGAAAACGGGAATATCGAGGTTCATTTCCCTGATTACGGGAAGCACGGCGTTAACCTGAGCCTCGCCGCCGTCAAGAAGAATGAGGTCGGGCAGGATTTTAAATGTACTGTCGTCACCGTCCTCATAATAATGTCTGAACCGTCTTTCAAGCACCTCTTTCATTGAGCCGACGTCGTTCTGTCCGTCAAAACCTTTGATTGAAAAGCGCTTGTACGCCTTTTTCATAGGTCTGCCGTTGTGGAACACAACCATTCCCGCCACGTTATCTGCGCCGAAGGTGTGGGAAATATCGTAGCTTTCGATATATTCGGGCGGTTTCGGCAGTCCGAGCAGCAGCGCAAGCTCTTCAAGCGCTGCAAATTCCTTGCCGAGTCTGCCCTGCTGCTGGGCGAGGTGTTCGTTTGCGTTTTTAATGCACATATTGACTATCGCAAGGTGCTCACCCTTTTGAGGATGAACAAATTCAACCTTCTTCCCTCTTTTGCTTTCAAGATATTCGCGAAGAAGCTCCTCGTCCTCAATTTCGCCGTCAACGGCAATTC
>CAJOER010000052.1 GCA_905233805.1 uncultured Eubacterium sp.
TTAACTTCGCCATGACCTTCTGCTCCTCGCCCTCGTCGATGAAATACGTCTGGCTTTTAAACGGCTTTTTCCAGTCAATACTCTGGAGCTCGGTAGTTAAAACCCTCGCGCAGCGCCTCCCCGACGATATGCTCCCGAAGGCAATAGTCGTAATGGGTACCCCGCCCGCGCTCGGAACCTTCCTCGCCTATGGCATTTCCGCCCTGCTATCCTCAACGGGAGTAAGCTATAAGGCGGTGTTCTACGTTCCCGCTGTTGTTCTCACCCTCTCGGGAACACTCTGGTTTATCTTTACAGGCAAGGCGGACAGCCCCGAAAAAGCCGCCCCTGCTTATACCCCGCCCGAAAGAAAGAGCGTTCAGCTCACCCCCACCTTTATTTTCGGCGCGGTTTTGCTTGCGCTTACCGCCGTTTCAAACGGCTTTATAAAGGACGGAGTCACAACCTGGACCCCTTCGATATTAAGAGAAAACTACGGGATGAAGGAATCCCTTTCGATTCTCGTCACGGTAGTCCTTCCGCTTATCGCAGTCGCGGGCGCATGGTTTTCAACCTTCCTGCACAAGCACCAGAAAAACACTTCAATTTTAAACGGCGGACTGTATTTCGCCGAGGCGGCAATCCTGCTTTTCGTTCTTCTCACTGCGCGCTCATCAACGCTTAAAAGCCCCGTTTTGCTGATAGTTCTTTTCAGCTGCTCGGCTATTCTTATGAGCGCCGTCAACAACGTAATCACAAGTATAATCCCGCTTTATATGCGCGATAAAATGGAGTCGGGCCTCCTTGCGGGAGTTCTCGACACCTTCTGCTACGTCGGCAGCACGCTCAGCACGGGGCTTCTCGGCTTCATTTCCGATAAAAGCTCGTGGAACGGAGTGTTCCTCTGCCTCTTTATCTTCGGCGGCGCCGCCTTTGTTTTCTGCGTTATTTCATATTTCTGCTCTGAAAAAGAGAGCGCAAAAAGTTCCGCATAATAAAAAGCCCCGACGCTTTACCGTCAGGACTTTTAAAATTACATTAATTCTTTGTTTGCAATTATAAAGGTAATTCTCTCCTCCATTGAGGGACCGCCGTGTTTTTTCTTGATTCCGCCGTGGTCGGTCGTGATGATAATGAGCCAGTCCTCTTTATCGTAGGTTTCCCTTGCCTTTATCGCCTGAATAAACTCAGCGCCCGCTGCGTCCGCCTCGCGGAAGCCGTTTACGTATACGGGGTTGCCGAGCGAAAAGCCCGTATTGTGGCCGCTGTGGTCGGTGTATTCAAGGGTGAGGAAGATAAAGTCTGAGCACTTATCGCCGCTGTTTATATCCTTTAAAACGTTCGCCTTCGTTCCCTCGTCGTCCTCGGCGCGCAGGAAGGTAACGGGAAGCTTGTTCTTTTCGGCATATTCAACCTCGTTTACGTAGGTCGCGTCTTTATTCGTGAAATGGCCCTTCCATGAAACGTAAAACGCGCTGGAGTCCGCATGCTTGCTTTCAACAAGACTTAAAAGAAGCGTCTTCGGCTCAACCTCTTTGGGGTGTCCGTTTTCATAAACGCCGTGCTTATCAGCAAGAACGCCCGTAAGCATTGAGCACCAGCCGGGCGCCGTCGAGGTGTCCTGAGTGTTTTCGGCGGGATAATTTACTCCGCCGCAGTAGCTGAATACTCCGTGACCCCTGTCGTTTAATATAAGATTAATACCGCTCTTTTTCTCCTTAGCAGTTGCAAGAAGAGTCAGGGTGTCAACGCGGCAGCCGTCATAACCGATAACAATCGCCTTTTTCTCCTTCTTTCCCTTCGGAAGCGGGGAAGAAAAATGCTCGCTTATAAGATTATAAATCTCGGTCTGCGGAAGCGCCGTATCCCAGGTATTTTCAAGAGCGTATAGGTTCTGAACCGTTTCCTCAAAATCGGTTGCGGTTAAGTTCCTGTCGCTTTCGGTATAGTATTCCGACGGCTCAAATTTTGACGTGCTGCATACTATAACGCTCGTAACTACTACTGCAATTACAAATAAAAAAAGTATAGCTTTAACGGGTTTTTTCATAGCTTTAATCCTTTCTTCTTTCGTCTTTAAAATAAATATAACACATTATTACGGTTTCTGTCAAAACTTATTGAACGCAAGTCAGTAATTATGATATAATTATCGGGGAGTGATAAAACGAAAATGAAGTATAAATTTGAAATTCCGAAATTTGATATAACCGAGTGCTTTGACCCCTCGTGCATTACGGTAGTGAGCGCCAACGTGCGCTGCTACACCCCGGGCGATACGGGTAAAAGAAACTGGTTTTACCGCGCGCCCTTTATGGTGCAGACTCTTATTGACGCCGACGCCGATATTATCGGCTTGCAGGAGTGTATGTATATCCACTACGACTGTATGAAAGAGGCGCTCGGCGGCTACGGCAGCTTTATTGATTACCGCGAGGGCGGCAAATCCCCCGAGGGCTGCCCGATATTTTACAATCTCTCAAAATTCACGCTTGAACGAAAAGGCTCCTTCTGGCTTTCCGAAACGCCCGACAAAATGTCAAAGGGCTGGGGCGCGGCGTGCTACCGTATCTGCTCCTTTGCAATACTCAAACAGCTCAGCGACGGAAAAGAGCTTGCCGTGTTTAATACCCACCTTGACCACGTGAGCGAGGAAGCGCGTATAAAGGGCATAGAGCTTGTTCTTAAAAAGCTTGAAGAATTCGGCGGTATGCCGTGTATAATTATGGGCGACCTCAACGACTTTGAAGACAGCGAAACCTATAAAAACGCAACCCGCCTTTTCGACGACGCAAAATATAAAACCGACGATACGGACTCGGGCGCTACCTATCAGAGCTGGGGCGAATATCCCTCGCACGGAAATATCGACTATTTCCTTATCTCAAAAACGGGCATAGACGTCTTGCAGTATAAGGTAATAAGAACTACCTATGACGGCGTTTACCCGAGCGACCATTATCCGATTAAACTGAAAATCAATCTTGAATAGAGGTATAAATATGTCAAAGGGCTGGTTTGACGGCAGTATGCCGAGAGAAGTTCTTGAATACTATCTTTCCCGCGCTTCGTCGGCGCAGTGGATATATCTGAGCAATACGCTTGACGACGATATCCGCGCAATAACCAACGCCGGCGTAAAATTCCTCGGAAGAGCGTCGGGAATATGGAAGGGTGAAATGCCCGAAGAGGAGCATTTTGAAAAATCCCGCACAGCCGCAGAAAAAATCCACGCCGCCGACCCCGAAATTATTCTGCAGGCGTGCATATTTGAAGCGATTTACCGTGAGGACGTTGAAAGCGTAAAGGTTCCCGCCTTCGTTTTCGACGCTTTCGGCCTGCCTTTTGAGGACAGATATTTTAACTACGACGCCTGCCTTTTTGATAAAAAGACGCAGGAAGAGGGCGCATGGAGCGTTATGCCCGATATATCACAGACGGAAACGCAGATGTGGTTTTACTACCGCGGAGCAAGGTATATCGACTGCGGCTACGAGGCGTTTCATATGGGACAGATTCACCTTTACACGGGGCACGACCGCGGCTATAAGGCAATCGGCAGTGTAATTGAAATGCTGCGTGAATACGGTAAAAAGCACGCCCGCCGCCACAAAGTTCTCTTCGACGCTCACTCCCACTCACTTGTTGTAAACGGAAAAAGCCTTCTCGATTATAACGCCATGCCGCTGACGCGCTTCCCCCTTCTTGACCGCAAGGGCGAAAAACTCGTCCTCGTGCGCGAGGGCAAGTCGGGCGGCGGAATCTCCCCCGAGGGCGTGTACGAAAAGGCGCTCCCGTTTTTATACGAATACGACAACTGGGGCGGAAGAGATACCTGGGCGCAGGAAAATCTTACCTACGAGGAACGCGCGTGGTCCCAGTGGTGGGGCGGCGACCAGATTTCATGGTTCGCACACCAGAGCGAGGAGGACAGAAACGCCTTCCTTGACTACACAATGAAGTGGACGGCAATAAACAACCCCGACGCCTTTTTCGCCTTCCCCGTAAGGCGCCCGCTCGGAAGCGGCGGGGTAGTCGGAAGCTATCCCTACTATCAGTTCAACAACCGCTCCGCCGCGTGCGAAAACGGCTACTCTCAGGAAAACAAAATTAAAGAACTGCTCAGCGCAGGCTATGAAAAATACAGAAAATACGCCAACCCGCGCGATATTCTCGACTATGGCGCAAAAGATATTGACGACCCCGAAACGGGAGTCCGCTATCCCGAAAAGGTCGTACTTTACGGAAGCTTCCAGCCCTTCGTCGGCGCTGTTAAGGACGATTCAAACAGCGAGATTACGCGTATGTATTATATCGGGGACGGTAAGTACTCCCTGAGCTTCGTTATGCCGTATGCGGGCGAATACGATTTCGCCGTTTCCGTATGGGGTACACTCTCGGCGTGCGTGTCTACGGCTCACCCCTTCCCGTTTTGCGGAACGGGCAATAAGGGAAAACTCGTTATTCCAAAGGACAATACAATAGTAAAAATCACCTTTACATATATGACAAACGAAATTGAAACCGAAACGGCGGAGTAATTATGACTTATAAAGAGGCAAGAGAAAAAGCGAAGGCGATAGTGTCGCAGATGACGGTTGAGGAGAAAATATCTCAGCTCCTTTATAACTCGCCCGGTATAAAGCGCCTTAAAATCAACGAATATAACTGGTGGAACGAGGCGTGCCACGGCGTGGCGCGCGCGGGTATTGCCACCGTGTTTCCCCAGTCAATAGGTATGGCCGCCACGTTTAATCCCTCCCTTATAAACGAAATTGCAAAGGCAATCTCAACCGAGGGCAGGGCGAAATACAATAAAAACGTTTCAAAAGGCGACAGAGATATTTATAAGGGGCTTACCTTCTGGGCGCCCAACATCAATATTTTCCGCGACCCGCGCTGGGGACGCGGTCAGGAGACCTGCGGCGAGGACCCGTTTTTAACCTCTCAGCTCGGCACGGCATTCATAAAAGGTATACAGGGCGACGGTGAATTCTTAAAGGCCGCCGCCTGCGCAAAGCACTTTGCCGTACATTCGGGGCCCGAGGGAAAGCGCCACAGTTTTAACGCACTTGCAAGCAAAAAGGATATGGCTGAAACATATCTTCCCGCCTTTAAAAAGGCCGTTGAAGCGGGCGTTATCGGCGTTATGGGCGCATATAACCGAACCAACGGCGAGCCGTGCTGTGCAAATACCGTTTTAATGGACATACTGCGCAGACAGTGGGGCTTTAACGGCTATTTTGTATCCGACTGCGGCGCGATAATGGATATTTTTGAAGGGCATAAGTTTGCCTCTTCGGCTAAAGAGGCGGCGGCAACGGCGCTCAAAGCGGGCTGCGAGCTCAACTGCGGCGACGCGTTTCTTGCGCTTGAAGACGCATATAAGGACGGCCTCATTACAGAAGAAGAAATAACCGCCGCAGCAACCCGTCTTTATACGGTTCGCGTTATGCTCGGCGAGTTTGAAGAAAAGCGGCCTTATGCGGATATTCCTTATTCGGTTGTTTCATGCGACGGGCATAAGGCGCTAAATCTTAAAGCGGCGCGCGAAAGCCTCGTGCTTCTTGAAAATAAAGATTATCTTCCGCTTGATAAGAATAAAAAGCTTAAAATTGCCGTTGTCGGGCCTGATGCAACAAGCAAAATTGCGCTTGAAGGTAACTACAACGGAACGGCGGATAAAAATATTACACTTGCCGACGGAATAAAAGATGTATTCAAAAATGCCGAAACGGAGGTTGTCGGCGGCGCGGTAATAAGAGGAATAAAAAGTATGCGCCCCAAAGCCGAATCAAGCCGTTATAAAAGAAGCGTTGCGGCGGCAAAAAAGGCTGACGTAACCGTTTTATGCCTCGGACTTGACAGAACGGTTGAGGGCGAGGACCTCGGATATGCAAACGATTACACCGACTGCGGAGACAGAAGAACTACGGCGCTTCCCTTTAATCAGCAGCTCCTTGCCGAAGAGATATGCGAGGTGTGCGATAACGTAATCATTGTTGTTATGTGCGGAAGCTGCGCCGACCTCGGCGAGAAGGTGAGGGAAAAAGCAAAAGCAGTTATTCACGCGTGGTATCCGGGCGCGCTCGGCGGACTTGCCGTAGCGGAGCTTATCGCGGGCGAATTCTCGCCGTGCGGAAAGCTCCCGATAACGTTTTATTCCTGCGATACCGAACTTCCCGATATTGAAGATTATTCAATGAAAAACCGAACCTACCGCTTTCTGGAAGAAGAACCGCTCTATCCCTTCGGCTACGGACTGAGCTATACAAGTTTTGAATTTTCAGACGGCGAAATAATAAAGAAAGACGAAAACGAAATTATCTGCGCCGTTGATATAACAAACACGGGCAACTTTGACGGGAGCATAAAGACGCAGTGTTACGCCGAATTTTCCGATTCAAGGTGTGAAACTCCGAAATATCAGCTGTGTGCGTTAGCGCCCGTTTTCCTGAAAAAAGGTGAAACAAAAAGAGTTGAAATTTCCGTTGACTGCTACTGGCTTAAAGCCGTGCTTGAAAACGGGGAGAGAGTCACGCCCGACGGAAAAATATGTTTATATATAGGCGACTCTCAGCCGAACGAAAACGCGTTGAAAATTAATCTGTAAGAGGTGTTATTATGGATAATAAATACGATATGAAAAAGCTTACAAGACAGTGCGCCGCCGAGGGCGCCGTGCTGCTTAAAAACGACGGTATACTTCCGTTTAAAAGCGGAACGAAGCTCTCTCTCTTCTCGCGCATAAACGAGGAGTGGCTCTGCCGCGGCTACGGCTCGGGCGGCAGCGTAAAGCA
>CAJOER010000053.1:0-9036 GCA_905233805.1 uncultured Eubacterium sp.
CGTAGTAATCCTTTTCAATATTACCCGCAAGCTTGGCGGCGACGAATTTGTTTTTAGCAACGAGAACGAGTCCGCTCGTGCCGTTGTCAAGCCTGTAAACCGCGCGGAAAGCACCTTTGTCGCCGAGGTGGTATGCGGCGTAATTTGAAAGCGTGTCGCCTATGTGAGTCCGGCTTTCGTGGACGGGAATATGCGGCGGCTTATTAAAGACAACCATATCCTCGTCCTCATAAACGATATCAACGTTCATCTTTACGGGCGAGGGCATATGACCGCGGTTTTCAATGTTTACGCTGAGCAAATCACCCTCGTGCAGAATGTCTATCGTTCTTGCGGCTTTCCCGTTTAAAAGAATGCCGTTTTCGTTTTGTTTAAGCGTAGTTATAAGCGACGTGGAAAAACCGAACGCCTTTAAAAAACTGCGTATCTTGATTCCGTCGTTTTCGCTCTCAATTTTAAACTCTAATTTTCGCATATAAATAATATATACCTATTAGTTATATTTGTCAAAGAATAAATAAGAACCGCCCCGCTGTTTTTTCGGGGCGGCTCTTTTTGATAATTTTAATGATTCTGAGTGAAACTGCTGTGGAAAAGCGGAACGGCGAAAATGTGGCTGATAGCCTTGATTTCCTCTTCGGAAAGATTGTACTTTTCAGCTTTATCATTTTCGTTAGGGGTCGGAAGCGAGTCAACCGTGGCCCTTGCAAGTTTAATCTGCTTTTCTACGCTTTCGGGGGACGGACCGCCTTCAACCTTGCGGTTGAATACACAGTTTTCAAGCTTGATTGCCTCATATACGCCCTCGTCGAATATACTGCACACGTTTTTATATTCGTCAAGTTCAAGAGTTTCAAGCGTTACGCCCTTGTCTATGCAAAGCGCTACAAGTTCGCCGGTCGCCTTATACGCGTCGCGGAAGGGAAGTCCCTTGCCTACGAGGTAATCGGCGCAGTCGGTTGCGTTGATAAAGCCCTTTGCAGCCGCGGTACGCATATTGTCTTTGAGAACCGTCATCGTTTCAATCATAGGTGTGAAGGCGGTAAGGCACATTTTAACCGTATCTATTGCATCGAAGATAGCCTCTTTATCTTCCTGCATATCTTTGTTATAAGCGAGGGGAATGCCCTTCATAACCGTAAGAAGCGTTGTTAAATCGCCGAAAACCCTGCCGCTCTTTCCGCGAACAAGCTCCGCAATATCGGGATTTTTCTTCTGCGGCATAATTGACGAGCCTGTTGAAAATGCGTCGTCAAGCTCAACGAACTTGAATTCCCAAGAGCACCACAAAATGATTTCCTCGCTGAAACGCGAAAGATGAACCATAATGAGCGAGAGCGCAGATGCAAGCTCAACACAGAAATCCCTGTCGGATACGCCGTCAAGCGAATTCTGAGATACGCCGTCAAAGCCGAGGAGGTCGGCAACCATCTGACGGTCGAGCGGGTAAGTCGTTCCCGCAAGAGCACCCGAGCCGAGCGGAAGTATATTCATACGGTTGTAAGCGTCGGTAAGCCTTTCAATATCGCGAAGAAGCATTGATGCATAAGCCATAAGGTGATGGCCGAAGGTAATGGGCTGCGCGCGCTGCATATGAGTGTAGCCGGGCATAATGGTTTCCTTATGCTCTTCGGCTTTGTCGCAGAGAACGTTTATAAGTCCCTTAACCTTTTCAATAAGAGAGTCTGCCTCTTTCTTTAAGGTCATACGGATATCAAGCGCAACCTGGTCGTTACGGGAGCGCGCCGTGTGAAGCCTTTTTCCCGTCTGGCCGAGGCGTGCGGTAAGTTCGCCCTCGATAAAGGTGTGAATATCCTCGCAGCCCATATTGATTTTAAGCTCTCCGCTTTTGATATCGTCAAGAATATCGGAAAGCTCCGCCGTGATTTTATCGGCCTCGCTCTTTTCGATTATTCCCGTTGCGCCGAGCATGGTGGCATGCGCTATCGAGCCTTTTATATCCTCTTCAAACATCCTTGAATCGAAGGATATTGAAGAATTAAAATCGTTTGTTTCTTTCGCAAGTTCTTTTTTGAACCTGCCCTTCCATAACTGTGCCATTTTATACCTCGCGTTGTGCATCAAGCAGTGCTTTTACTTTTATTGAAAGTCCGAAAAGATTTATAAATCCTTCGGCGTCTTTTTGATTGTAAGCTCCTCCGTCCTCTCCGAAGGAGGCAATGTTTTCGTCGTAAAGACTGTAAGGGGAGGTGATTCCCGCGTTTATTACGTTGCCCTTGTAAAGTTTCAGTTTTACGTCGCCTGTAACGGTTTCCTGCGTTTTATCAACGAAGGCGTCGAGCGCTTCTTTTAAAGGCGTGAACCATAAACCGTTATATACAAGCTCTCCGTATTTCTGAGCGACGAGCGTTTTGTAATGCGCCGTCTCTTTATCAAGGGTGAGCATTTCGAGCATCTCGTGAGCCTTGTAAAGTATCGTTCCGCCGGGGGTTTCGTATACGCCGCGGCTCTTCATACCTACGAGTCTGTTTTCAACTATGTCGAGAAGGCCTATTCCGTTTTTGCCTCCGAGTTCGTTGAGCTTTTCGACTATCTCAAGCCCCGTCATTTCCTTTCCGTCTATTGCGGTGGGAACGCCCTTTTCAAAATGAACCGTAATGTAGGTCGGCTCGTCGGGAGCTTTCTCGGGAGCGACGGACATTTCAAGGAAACCGTCTTTAAGGTACTGCGGCTCGCTTGCGGGGTCTTCAAGGTCAAGTCCCTCGTGAGATAAATGCCATACGTTTTTATCTTTTGAATAATTTGTTTCGCGGTCGATTTTAAGAGGAATGCCGTGAGCTTCGGCGTATTCGATTTCCTCCTCGCGGGATTTGATATCCCACTCGCGCCACGGAGCGATAATGTATTTGTCAGGGGCGAATGCTTTTAACGTCAGCTCAAATCTTACCTGGTCGTTACCCTTGCCCGTGCAGCCGTGGCAAATCGCGTCCGCGCCTTCCTTATTTGCTATCTCGGCAAGTCCCTTTGCTATGCAGGGGCGGGCGTGCGACGTACCGAGGAGGTACTGCTCGTAAATTGCTCCCGCTTTAAGACAGGGGAAAACGTAATCGTTTACGTATTCTTCCATAAGGTCAAGAACGTAAAGCTTTGATGCGCCCGAATTGATTGCCTTTTCTTCAAGTCCGTCAAGTTCCGTTCCCTGGCCTACGTTTCCCGAAACCGCGATTACTTCGCAGTTGTTGTAATTATCTTTAAGCCATGGGATGATTACCGATGTATCAAGTCCGCCCGAGTAGGCAAGAACTACTTTTTTAATTTCGTTTTTTGACTTTGCCATTGTGTGAGTTCTCCCTGTAACATAAAGTTACTTATTTTTAATACTGTCACCATTATAGCATAAGTGAATAAAAATGCAATAAATATTCACAATTTTGTGTAAATTTTCACAAAACCACCAAAAATAATTAAAATTTATGTATAATATTACAAATAAATATTCATCAAAATGCATAAACATACAAAAATTAACGGGGTTGATTTATCGGCGATATAAATGTATAATATACAAAAATATAAATTTTAGCATGTAAAATGGAGAAGTCTATGGATATGAAAATAGCGCCTTCAATTCTGGCGAGCGATTATGCAAATCTCGAAAGTGAATTAAACCGTATTTCAACATCCGATATGATTCACGTTGATGTTATGGACGGTCATTTTGTGCCTAATATTTCTATCGGCCCTCCGGTAGTTGCCGCTATTAAAAAGGTATGCAAAATTCCGTTTGACGTGCATCTTATGATAAGCGAACCTTTAAAATACGCCGAGGACTTCGCCAAGGCGGGCGCGGATATTATCTGCTTCCATGCCGAAAGTGATGACGACACGGGCGAAACAATAGACAAAATTCTTTCCCTCGGTATAAAGGCTGCCGTAGCGGTCAAGCCCGGTACGGATATCGACGTCGTATTCCCTTATCTTGATAAGCTTTCAATGGTTCTTGTAATGACCGTTGAACCCGGTTTCGGCGGACAGAGCTTTATGGAGCACGTTATGCCGAAGATTGAAAAACTCAGGGAAATCGGCTACGAGGGTGATATTGAGGTCGACGGCGGAATAAATCCCGAAACTATTAAAATCGCCGCAAAAGCAGGCGCTAACGTATTCGTTGCAGGTTCCGCAGTGTTTAAGAGCGAAAACCCGAACGAAACCATATCTCTTTTAAGGAATAACGCAAGAGATTGATTATGAAAAGAAAAACGAGAAAAAAACGCAGCACCCGCGAAAAGCAGGCGCAGTCGCAAAAGCGCAAAAAGACGGTGCTTATTGCCGTTATGTGCGTTGTGCTTGTCTGCGTAGGTTATATCGGCACGGACGCATTTATGATAAGACACTCTTATCCTGTCCGTCAGTCCGAGGAAATAACCGGTGAAAACGCGGATTCCAATACCGAAAAGAAAAAAATCAAGAGCATAGCCCTCGGAATCCCGAGCGTTGCGCTTGATAATTCGGTTATGCTTTCCTCAGTGCTCGAAGAAGCAAAAGACAGCGGCTTCAAAAGCGTGAGCTTTGAACTTAAAAGGGCCGACGGAAGCATAGGCTATGACTCTTCGCTGACGACGGTCGACACTTTCGGCGCGATAAGTATGCCTGCAAAACAGCTTCACGAGTCGATTAAGACTATGAAGGGTGAAGAAATAAAACCGATAGCCGTAATCTACTGTCTTAAAGATAATATCGTGCCGTCAAAATCCAAGGATATGGCGGTAATAAAGGACAATAAGATATATAAGGATTACAAGGGCAATACCTATCTTAATCCCGACAGCGAGGACGCACTTAAATACTTAAAAGAAATTGTTATCGAAAGTTATAATTTAGGCGTGAGAACCTTTGTTCTCGCCTCGGTTAAGCTTCCCGATAACGTCAGAAAAGAGCATAAGGACGGCTTTAAAAAGCTTTCAGCCGAGCTTAGTTCAAAAGTGGGAAGTGACGCCGTTTTTATAGAGGCGGTTGAAGCTGAAATCAACGGCTGGAACGTTGCCGACGGCGAATATAACTACGCCGGAATTAAAAACGAAATCGAAAAACTCCCGAAACTGAAATCAAACCAGATGTACCTTATTAAAACGGAAAAAGATATTGATACGATTAATAAGGCACTTAATAAGAATAAAATCAAAGGCTATATCATTAAAGAAAAATAAGAGTTGATAAAATGAAAAAAATAATCGGAATTCTTTTTCTGAGTATTTTTCTGCTTTCAATGAATTTTGCCGCCTACGGAGCGGACGGGGCTGCCGCTGTTCAGCAGGAGGCGCAGAGCGTGCCGGTTCTCACTTCAATCTCGTTTAAAAATGCGAAAATTGAAGGTGAGTTCTCGCCATATGTCAACGAATATGACCTCACCCTTGAAAATCCTGCGGTGTCTCCGACTCTTGAGGATTTCACGACCGACGGCAAGGCAAATCTGTTTATAAACTACATTGTTGACGAGGCGCACCACCAGACGGGAATATGCGCAACGCTTGAGTTTGAAAGCGGAAGTACAATATACAATTTTAACTATACCAACGCCAATACCTATGACGTCAATTCAAACAACTACCTTGTTGACGTAACGGGTAAGGCGGTAGAGGTTTATCCGAAAGTATCAAGAAAAACCACGAATTACAGGCTCTATATCCCGAGCGATATGACAACGCTTGAACTTTCGGGAATAACCGAGGATGTCAGCGCGTACTGCTCAATACCGGCTGAAATTGAAATTGCTCCCGAGCAGGAGCCGGTTCTGCCTGTAACCGTAACCGCCTCAAACGGCGATACAAGAGTATATAAATTCACCGTAAAAAGAGTTGACAAGACTACGCAGGAGGTTGAAGAGCTTATGCTCTCCGACGATTTTAAAACCCTTGCGGAGGACGAGCTTTTTTACAGAAATCCCGTGTTTTATATCATTCTTGCAGGCCTTGCGGCAGGGCTTGTTGTCGTAGTATTTATGACTTCGGCGGCGAAGAAAATATCAGTTAAGGCAGAGGACGCCGACGAAACGGACTTCTTCGCATAATTTATCAAAAAGGAGGTAATATCTATGGAAATGACGGAACTCAGAGAAGAGCTTATAGAAAGCATTAAGGCGCATTATGAACAACGTGAGCTTTCCGAAATTAAACATATTTTAAGTGAACTTAATCCTGCGGATATTGCCGAAATCCTTGAAGATTTTCCCGATAACCAGAGGCTTTTATTCTTCAGACTCCTTACAAAAGAGGACGCTGCGGATACCTTCGTAGAACTTGACCCCGATATTCAGGAAGACCTTATTCATAAGATTTCCGATACCGAGCTTCGTGAGGTTCTTGACGAGCTTTACATTGACGATGCCGTTGATATTATTGAGGAAATGCCCGCAACGCTCGTTAAACGTATTTTAAAGAATACCGACAGCGAAACAAGGCGTTCAATCAACGCGCTTCTTAAATACCCCGAGGATTCGGCAGGCTCGATTATGACTCCCGAATTCGTCGACCTTAAAAAGGGAATGACGGTTGAGGTGTTATGTAACGGACGAATCCCGTCATCTTCTCGGAGTAACGACGGTTAAGGAGCTTTTAATCCACGATTACGACGACATAATCGAGGAATTTATGGAAACCAACGTGATTTACGTTAATACCCTCGATGACCAGGAGCTTGCGGCTCAGCAGCTTCAGAAATATAACTTCCTTGCTCTCCCCGTAGTTGATATGGAGGAAAGACTTGTGGGAATTATCACGGTTGACGACGCCTTCGACGTTATCCAGGAAGAGAATACCGAGGATATCCAGAAGATGAACGCTATGCTCCCGACGGAGAAAACGTACCTTAAAACCTCGGTATTTGAAACGTGGAAGAGCCGCTTCCCATGGCTGCTTCTCCTTATGGTTTCAGCAACCTTTACAGGCTCGATAATTACGGGTTTTGAGGAGAAACTGAAAGCCCTTACAATCCTTACGGCGTTTATTCCCATGCTTATGGATACGGGCGGTAACTCGGGCGGTCAGGCGAGCGTTACAATTATCCGCGCCATGTCCCTCGGCGAGGTCGATTTCAGGGATTATTTCAGAGTAATCTGGAAAGAGGTCCGCGTAGGACTCTACTGCGGCCTGACTCTTGCGGCAGTTAACTTTATCAAAATCTGGGTAGTTGACAGAATGCTCTTTAAAAACGATGAGATTACTCTTCTCGTTGACCTTGCAATCTGTATGACTCTCGTAGTTGAGATAGTATTTGCAAAGTTTATCGGCTGTTCTCTGCCCATGCTCGCAAAGAAAATCGGCTTTGACCCCGCGGTTATGAGCTCGCCGTTTATTACGACTATCGTAGACGCGATTTCGCTTCTCGTTTTCTTCGGAATAAGCAGCGCCGTAATTCCCGGACTCAGCTGACGTAATATTTTTCTTGACAAATAATATATATACTGTTATAATACATAAGCCTTTAAAAGGCAGAATATTCCTTGCGTGAGGAAGCAATCACGCCAATAGACCAGAAGGAGGTGCTGACATGGCATTAAGAAATTACGAAATCGTTATGGTTTTCTCACTTTCTAAGGGCGACGAGGCTGTTGAAGCGCTTAAAGCTAAGTTCACAGACCTTATTGCCGCTAATGGCACGGTAGGCGAAATTGATGAGTGGGGTAAGAAAAAGCTTGCTTATCCTATCAATTACGAGACCGAAGGCTATTACCTTGTTGTTGAATTCCAGAGTGACGAACAGTTCCCGGCAGAGCTTGACCGTGTAATTAATATTACTGACGGCGTGCTTCGTTCTCTTATCGTAGCTAAAGGAGAATAAGTATGATTAATACAGTAGCATTAATGGGAAGGCTCACATATGACCCCGAGCTTCGTTCAACTCCGAGCGGCGTATCGGTTATCCGTTTTCAGATTGCCTGTGACAGAAATTATCAGCGTCAGGGTGCTGAAAGACAGACGGATTTCATCGACTGCGTAGCATGGAGACAGACCGCTGACTTCGTAGCCCACCGACAAGAACGGTAATCAGAGAAAATCCGTTGAGGTTGTTGCTAATAACGTAAGTTTCTGCGGTTCACGTGCGGAAACAGGAACGGGCGCTCCCGCTCCGCAGCAGGCGTTTGAAGAGCCTGCACAGAGCTATTCAAGCGCGGAAAGCAGCGACTTTGAAGAGATTATCGACGACGAAGAAGATTTGCCGTTCTAATAGGCTCACGCTGACAAACCCGACACGCTGAAAATGCGTTACATAAGCGAACTTCGGCGTTTTCGATATTGCTTGGCGTTAGCCAAGCCGCTATCTCAACCCGCCAAATTTCATCTTAATTAACTGCATTTTAAGTGCTTTGCAGTTATCATTAAGGCGATTTGGTCTTAGATGCGGCAAAAAACGCAAGAATACTTTATGTATTCTGAGTATTTTTAACAACATATAAGGGCAAAGCACCTAATGATAACCGTATCGGATTTATCAGTGCGAGCCTATTTAAGGAGGAAAAACCATGGCATACGTTAAAGGCCCGAGAAAGGGACGCAGAAAGGTTTGCCAGTTCTGCGCTGACAAGGTAGAAACTATTGATTATAAAGATGCAGCTAAACTCAGAAAGTTTATCTCGGAAAGGTCAAAGATTTTACCCCGCCGCGTAACAGGAACTTGCGCAAAGCATCAGAGAGAGCTCACAACAGCTATCAAGAGAGCTCGCCAGATTGCTATCTTACCTTACCTTTCAGACTAATGAATATTAACAGGTCGAGTATCTCGGCCTGTTTTTTCGTTTATAATTTGTTAATTTGACTTATCGGCTTTTCGGGAGTACAATGCTTATAGATTTAAAGAGAGGTATTTTGTTATGAAAAAAATGCTCCTGATTGTTAACCCGATTTCGGGTAAAGGCAAGGCGGAAAAATATCTTTTAGATATGCAAAAACGCTTTGAAGAGGCGGGTTTTGAACTTAAAACCGTGCTCACCGAAAAAGAGAAAAACGCCTATCATATTATAACGGAAGAAAGCGAAAGTTTTGACGTTATCACCTGCGTCGGCGGCGACGGAACGCTGAA
>CAJOER010000053.1:9046-9630 GCA_905233805.1 uncultured Eubacterium sp.
TTTTCGCGCGCTCGATGAATATTCCGCGCGGTAACGTTATGGCGGCGGTAGAAAATATTATCAACGGAAGTGCGAAACCCGTTGATATAGGTCAGTTCAACGGCGAGAACTTTATTTATATCGCCTCTTTCGGCAACTTCACCTCCTCATCATATACGGCGAGCCAGAAGCTGAAAAATGCTATCGGAAGAACTGCGTACTATCTTCCTATAGTTAAGGAATTTTTCCATATGAAGGGCTTTTATGCAAGGGTTGAAGCAGACGGCGAAACCTTTGAGGGCGACTGGTTTGTAGGCGGCGCGACTAATTCCTACGGCGTGGGCGGTATGCCCGTGCTACATAATATCGGCGTTGAATTTACCATGCAAAATTTAATTTCGGATTGTATTTCACCACTGAAAAATCTAATTTGCCGTCAACTCTGCAAATCCTGTTCGCTTGAAATTTCGGGTCTTCATCGGTAAGACGTTCAAGAAAATTTGCAACTCCGCGACATATAAAAATAATTTTTTTGTCAAAATTTTTATCCAAAAGTTCAATCAAAATTTTTTTTGCATCTTCATCCGGCATATTCATAACTTTTT
>CAJOER010000054.1:0-2742 GCA_905233805.1 uncultured Eubacterium sp.
GCGGCGCTTGACAGCGATTATACAAATGTTGTAAATAACGCCGAAAACAAGACTCTTCTCTTCGGCGACCGCTTCCCGTTCAGATATATGATTGAGGATTACGGCCTTAGCTACTATGCGGCGTTTATCGGCTGTTCGGCCGAAAGCGAGGCAAGTTTTGAAACGATTTCCTTCCTTGCGAATAAGGTCGACGAACTGGAACTTAAATACGTAATAACTATTGACGGAAGCAATAAAAAAATAGCTGAAACAATTATTGAAAATACTAAGTCAAAAGACCAGGAAATTTTAACGCTTGATTCAATGCAATCGGTTAACAAAAGCAAAATAAACAGCGGAATTACCTATCTTTCGGTAATGAAGAGCAACCTTGCGGTATTGCAGAAGGCGTTAAGCTAAGGAGACGGTATGGCACTCTTAAAATGTACTGACTTAACTCTCGGCTACGAGGGTAACGCAGTAGTAACTGATTTGAATTTTGAAATAAACAGCGGGGATTATCTCTGTATCGTCGGTGAAAACGGCTCGGGAAAATCCACGCTTATGAGGACCCTGAACTCGGCTATCTTCCTCAGCAGACGGTGGTTCAGCGCGATTTTCCCGCTTCGGTATGGGAAATTGTACTCTCGGGCAATCTCGCGTCGGGCGGAATGAAACCCTTTTACTCCAAGGCTGAAAAGGAAAGAGCAAAAGAAAACATTAAAAAGATGGGAATTGAAGACCTTACAAAACGCTGTTACCGCGAACTTTCCGGCGGCCAGCAGCAGAGGGTTCTTCTTGCCCGCGCGCTTTGCGCTACAAAAAAGCTTCTGCTTCTTGACGAGCCTGTTTCAGGCCTTGACCCTAAGGTTACCGCCGAGATGTACGCTCTTATTAAAGAACTGAATTCTCAGGGAATTACAATAATAATGATTTCCCACGATATTTCGGCTGCAATTAAATATGCAAGCCATATCCTTCATATATCGCACGACGTCTTTTTCGGCACGAAAGAGGAATATCTTTCTTCCGAAAAGGGAAGTCTTTTTGTAAATACAAAGGAGGGTGAAGAGAATGTCTGAACTTATCGGTAACCTTTCCATGTATTTTGAGCATTCATTTGTAAGATACGCGCTTATCGCGGGCGTGCTTATCGCGCTTTGCTCGTCGCTTCTCGGCGTTACGCTCGTATTAAAACGCTTTTCGTTTATCGGCGACGGACTCTCGCACGTCGCCTTCGGCGCTATGGCGATAGCGGCAGTGCTTAACGTCACAAATAATATGCTGCTTATTCTGCCCATAACGGTTGCATCGGCAATTCTTCTGCTTGCAGGAGGAAAAAACAGAAAAATAAAAGGCGACGCTGCAATCGCTATGATAAGCGTCGGCTCGCTTGCAATAGGTTATCTTTTAATGAATCTGTTCTCGTCGTCAAGCAATATCTCGGGCGACGTGTGTACAACGCTTTTCGGCTCAACCTCAATTCTTACGCTCTCCTCCCTTGACGTATGGCTCTGCGTAATTCTTTCGGTTGTAGTCGTTGCGGTATTCATTATCTTTTACAATAAAATCTTTGCCGTTACCTTTGACGAGGATTTTGCAAGGGCAACGGGCGTTAACGCGGGTGCGTATAATTTCCTTATCGCGGTAATTATCGCCGTTATTATCGTGCTTGCGATGAACCTCGTAGGTTCGCTTCTTATCTCCGCGCTTGTAATTTTCCCCGCGCTTTCGGCTATGCGCGTGTTTAAAAATTTCCGAGCGGTAACAATTTGCTCTGCGGTATTCTCCGTATTCTGCGCGGTAACGGGAATTCTTATTGCGATTCTCGGCGGAACTCCCGTAGGTTCGACTATCGTCGGCGTGGATATCGTCGGATTTATAATTTTCTACTTGATTGGGCTGGTGAAAAACAGATGAAAAAGGTTATAGTATTGGTTCTAGCTTTATTAGTCGCGGCAGGCGCTTTTACAGGCTGTTCAAAGCAGGAGAGCAAGGAGGAAACGTCTTCCGTTATACCGACCGTGCTGAACACCGTTGAATACACACTTTATCAGAATATTTTTTATAACGATAAAGCCGGCGAGTACAACGGCCAGGAGGTAACGAAAGAGGGAACCTTTGCCACTCTTCACGACGCATACAGCGACGTTACAAGATACTACGTCTGGGGCTATAACGATAATACAAAATGCTGCGACTGGCAGTGGGAATTAAAGATAGACGACGTTAACAATCTTCCCGCAAACGGCTGCCTTGTTACGGTTAAGGGAACTTATGAAACCAATGACGCGGCTCTTGACGGACTCTGGATTGTCAATCCCGAAATAAGTGTTAAAACGAAGTATAAAGGTAACAGCTACGATATTGATATGCTTTCAATGAGCAATACTCTTGAAAGGGTGCAGATAACAAATGTTATCAATTTTCCCGATAAGTTCAGCGGAAAGAGCATCGGCTTTTACGGAAGAGTAAAAAGCGACAACGAAATCGAGGATACCTATTACGACAATTCGTGGAGCGTTACCGTTAACGGCGACTTTGAGGTCCCCGCATTCGGAACGAAAATGATTGCGACGGGAACCGTCGGCGACGGTGTGATAGACGACGTAAAGCTCAGCGATAATACGCAGTATTAACGGAGGCATTATGAAAAAACTTATATGTTTGCTGTTATGTTTAATATCCGTTGTGTCGGCGTTTTCTGCCTGTTCTAAAAAGGAAGAAGAACCCGAAACAACAACGGTTACAACAACCGCGGCG
>CAJOER010000054.1:2748-15391 GCA_905233805.1 uncultured Eubacterium sp.
TATTCCGAGGTTTACAATATTATGAGCGAGCCTCAGAAGTACGTCGGAAAGGTAATAAAGATTAAAGGCAATTTTCAGATTTATGAAGACGTTCAGCAAAACGAAGGCGGCTTTGCTCAGCAGAAAAAAATCTTTTACGCCTGCGTTATTCCCGACGCGACCGCCTGCTGTCAGCAGGGAATTGAGTTTGTTCCTGCAAAAACAATGAACTATCCCGCGGATTTTCCTCCGCTTGAAACCGAAATAATCGTATCGGGAAAATTTACGCCCTATACCGATAACGGACAGAAGTATTATACCTTACTTAACAGCACCTTTGATATTGCATAAAATAAAGCGTTACGGAACCCCGTAACGCTTTTTATTATTTGATTTTTACTGTTTTCTTTGCGCTCCATTTACTGTAAACCCTTACGCCGTTTGCAGTTTTGTATGTGCGGATTCTTACGTAGTATTTTTTGCCTTTCTTAAGTCCCTTAATCACGGCCTTTGTTTTTGATTTCTTAAACGTTTTCTTTGAGGACTTTTTGAAATCCTTTTTAAGTGAATACTGAATCTGATATCCGCTTACACCGTTGATTTTCTTCCACTTAACGGTGAATTTCTTTTTACCGGTGATAAGCTTTTTAATTTTTGAAGCCTTAGGCTTTTTCGGAGCTTGAACGATATTGAAATAAACTTTTTTCGTTCCTTTGTTTATAAGAAAGAGTATAATCTTTATTTTTTATAAGAACGTTACTGCCGTCAGAAATAAACGGCTCAGGTTTAATTGCTTTTCCGGTGTATTTTACATTGTTAATCTTTCCGACATATACTCCTTTAATTGAGCAGATAACAGTAAACGTACCGGCGGAAAGATTTGTGGTAGCCAAAGCCTTGTTTCCGGCTTCATCAACAGCGGATATTCTTTCAATTTTCCATTTGCCCGCTTGCATACTATCCGTAATAGGAATGCTACATTCATATTTACCGCTTTGCGAATTATATGCAGTATTGTAAACTGTTACAAGTCCCGACGGGTTTTTGTAGTTAACGGAAACGTCAGTTTCGGACGAATCGCTTACCTTAACTGAGAATTTGATTTTATCGCCGGCTGAACCTGAAGTTTTATCAAGGCTGATTGAAGAAGTATATATCTTCGGTGCCTCTGTATCATTGTTCCCCGAATCGCCCGACGGTATAACAACCGTGAAGTTGCCTGCCGAAAGGTCAGCCGAAGGAGTTTCGGAGGTAGCGTCGGAATTGAAATAACAGACCTCGTTACCCTCAGTATCGTCTACGCCGATTCCATACAGCTTCCATAAACCGAGAGGAGTGTTTTTCTGTATTACAAAAGTAAGAGAAGCCGTGTTCGTTGCGCTGTCATAAGAAACTGAATCCGGCTCTAACGTGTTGTCACCGGACGGATAGAGATAAACTGCATATAAATTATTGAGCGTAGTCTGAGCAGTCACCTTGAAAAAAACGGTTACAGTATCGCCCTTGCAGGCAGTTGTCTTACCGTCGGATATTTCAACCTTGAGTGATGAAACATCAACAACTGGCGGGTTAGCCGCAAGCGCTGTAATCGGAGTCATTAAACTCGCTGCCAACAACAGAGCAAGTAATACGGAAATAGTTTTTTTCATATTTTTCCCTCCTTACTAATTTTCATAATATCACATATGATTCTATTTGTAAACATAAACTCTTACTGCGAGTCTTCCTTTTTTCGTTTGCCTGAGTTCATTCTTGAAAACGAATCTTCCGCGGCCTCTGACGCTTACCGTGTCGCCCTCTTTGAGAAGGGCGCTTTCTTTTTCGCAGAGTCTGGAATTAATGAAAACCTTTTTCTCCCTGAAAAGCTCCGAAATCCCGTTTCTTGAAAGCTTGTAAACCGCGGCGCAAAGCGCGTCTGTTCTGAGCGACGGCACGGTAAATTCAAGTGCTTCGGGCTCGGGCGGAGTAAAATCAATACTACCGTCTTCCGGCTCGCATTTAACCGTAGTGTGTTTAATTCTCGTGAGGTTCCGAATAATGTATTCGCTTATACTCTCAAGGCAGAAAAGATACCCGACGTTGTCTTTAATCACTATATCGCCGAGAGTGTTCCTGTTGATTCCGAGGTTCATAACCGCACCCAAAAAATCTCTGTGAGTCAGTCTGTCGGCAAATTTCCTGCTGACGGGGGAGAGCTTTATGCACGAAATCGGATACTCTGCTTTTTCACCGTCACCGAAGAGGGCAACGCATCTTTCCGCGCCCTCATAACCCCCGTACAGGCTGAACTTTACGGGAAGTTTAAGCGAATACAGAGTGCTTATTTCGTCAAGATTAAGGAACTCGGAATACGTGTTGTAATTCCTCTCAAAGCTGCGCGACGCAAGGTCGAGCATATGCTTTTCAAATACGTTCATTCTATTGATATTACCTCAGATTTGTTATCTTTTACCCTGAATTTTATCTCAAAACCCGCAAAGTTAAAACCGTAAGTTCTGTCCCCGTCGTCATGATATGCCGGGCGCGGGTCGTTTTTCAGAATTGTTAAAAGTGTTTGGCGTTTTTCTTCGGGAATTATACTGAGTAAATCCTCGCTGATTTCTACGTCAAGCAGAGGGAACTCGTTGCTTTCAACAAAGCCCGCAGAGGCGTCGGGGTGTGAGTCGGTAAAGGGAATATACGGCTTAATGTCGTATATCGGAGTACCGGAAATAAGGTCGGCTCCGCTTACTGTAATCACAGGGGCGCCTTCCGTTATTTCAATTTTTTTAAGCCGCACGCTGGACAGACCGAGATTGTTCGGACGGAAAGGGGAACGCGAGGCGAAAACGCCGACTCTTTTATTTCCGCCGAGCCTCGGAGGCCTTACGGTAAGATTCTTTTGGGCATCCACGTTTTCGCTGAAGCCCCAGATAAGCCAGATATGAGAAAAACCGTCGAGTTCTCTTACCGCGTATATCCGCAATTCCGCTCTGACGGGGTACCGCAAATTTATCGTTATAGTCGTTTTCTATGTGTGCAACGGGCTTAATTATCATATTTTTCCCTCTCAGAATGTCTGATTTATCTTCATTATAGCATATATTTTACTAAATTTGAAAAAAAATGTTGAATTTGTTAAACTTTTAATGTATTATATAATAGAAAAAATAAATTCTTTTGTAAGGAGTAATACTTATGGCAAAGGGAAATGTTGGCGCTAAGTCAGGTCTTAGCAAAGTAAACAAAATTTTATTTATCCTTTTCTGCATTGTATTGGTAGGAACTATTGTTTTTGTAGTTGTATCTCCTGCTAAGGTTGCGGAAAACAGCGGCGAAGAAAGCGGCGAAGCTGCTTCATCCGAAGACGCAGCTGTTATTGACGAGTTCACTCCGGGTACATACGGCGGAATCGAATTCAAGACAGTTGACGACGTAGTTAAATATTACGTTGAAGTATTCAATTATAATAAGACTCTGACCGCACCTTATCATGAGAAGGGCGAAGCTAAGACTTATTATAAGCTTCTCGGTGATGAAAAACTTGAAATCACTTCGCTTCTTGTTGACGGTAAAGAAAATGCTACAATCAATAAGCTCGTTCCCGGTATTATGGGTAATCTTTTCAGCGGTTCGCCGAAAGGACTTTCTCCCTCTGATAACAGAGACCCGCAGTATGATACCAGAGACGACGGCAAGATTGATGAAAAGCAGTCCCACCTCACTGTTGACGACGTTCTTGCATGCAACGTAAAGGACAACGGCGACGGAACTATCACAATTACAATTCAGCCCAAGGGCGCTGAGCTCTCATTTGCTGATAAGGATTCTCAGGGACGTTTCTTCAACGTACTCGGCGATATTACCGGTACCGTTTCACAGATTAGCGTACTTTCCTTCTCACAGGGCGACGCTAACGACAACATCAAGGTTCTTTATCAGGGCGGTACGGGTGAAGTTACCGTTGATACAAAGACCAAGGAAGTAACCAAGGCATATTATCTTATGAAGGTTCATCTTGATATTACTCATGCTAACGTAACTATCATTAAAGATAAGAGCGCTACCATGGACCTTGAATATTCAAATACCTATCCTGCTTCCGACGATTTCCTTAAGACATCAAGAGAAGTTACAAGAGGTTAATAAAACGCAATACGGGCGGCTCAGCCGCCCGATTTTTTTACTATGGAAAATAAACTTAAAAAGCCCGCGGTAATGTGGTTTACCGCGGCGGTATGCTGTCTTTTGTGGGGCTCGGCTTTCCCTGCGATTATACTCGGCTACGGCTTTTTGAAAATTGAAAATACCGATACGCCGTCGATTATTCTTTTTGCGGGAATACGCTTTTTCCTTGCGGGATTAATAACAATAATAATCTTTTCGCTGATAAAGAAAAAGCCCCTCGTGCCGACAAAAAGCGCCTTCGGTAAAATCGCGGTGCTTTCGCTTTTTCAGACTGTTTTGCAGTATATCTTTTTCTACCTCGGTCTTGCATATACAAGCGGGGAAAGAGGCTCAATAATAAACGGCGCAAGCGTGTTCTTCGCTATATTTATTTCAGCTTTTATATTTAAAAGCGAAAAGCTGAAGGCAAATAAAATAATAGGCAGTATTATCGGTTTTGCGGGCGTAATTCTCGTCAGCCTTGACGCTTTCAGGTCGGGCGGCGGCTTTAAAGGGGAAATGCTTATTCTTCTTTCAAGCATATCCTACGCCTTTTCGTCAAACTTTATTAAAGAGTATTCAAAAACCGAGGAGCCGACTATGCTTTCGGGCTGGCAGTTTATGCTCGGCGGTGCGGTTATGGCTGTATCGGGTTTAATCTTCGGAGGTCGTCTGAACGAGGTGAACACAAAGGGAATATTTATTATTTTATACCTTGCCTTAGTATCAGCGGTTGCGTATTCTCTCTGGAGTATCCTTCTTAAATACAACGAGGTTTCGCGCGTTGCCGTGTGCTCGTTTATGATACCCGTGTTCGGCTGTATTCTCTCAATGCTTTTTGCAAGGGGAGAGGGACTTGGCTTAGTCGCGGTTATTACCGCACTCGTTCTCGTTGCGGCGGGAATAATTACGGTTAATTACAGTAGTAAAAATGAAAAGAGCAATATATAATTAATTGAGGTGTTATTATGTTTAAAGAAATCAGCGTTATGGAAATAAAGGAAAATGCGGTTGACCTTCTTGATTCGCAGTGGGGGCTTGTTACCGCAGGCGACGAAAACGCACTTAATACCATGACTGTATCCTGGGGAGCGCTCGGCGAACTGTGGAACTACGATATGGTAACAATCTATATCCGCCCGCAGAGATATACGATTAAATTCCTTGAAGAGCAGGACTATTTCACACTCTCGTTTTATCCCGAAGATATGAAGAAAATCCACTCAGTATGCGGCTCGAAAAGCGGAAGGGATATTGATAAAATCAACGCTTGCTCTCTCACTCCCGTATTTGACGAAAAAGCTCCGTATTTTGACGAAGCGAAGCTCGTAATAGTCTGCCGTAAGGTTGCAAAGGGTAAGTTTGAGCCTGAGCAGTTTATTGATAAAAGCGTAATTTCAGCGCAGTATCCGACCTCTGATTTTCACTATATCTACTACGGTGCTGTTGAAAAAGTTCTTATAAAGGAAAAATAACTATTGATTTAATAATATATTTATTGTATAATAATTGCGAAAAGAGTGCTTTTGTGCATTTTATGTAGCGTATGGGCCCTGTGCGACGGGATGCTACGAACCTTGTCAGGCGGGGAACCGAGCAGCAATAAGTGGACTATTCTGTGTGCCTCAGACAAGTCTGTACGTTACATAAAGTGCTCAATGGCGCTTTTGTTGAATAAGAAGGGGGAGAAGCCTTGTATCAGGTTTTATATCGTAAATACAGACCTAAGGTGTTTTCTGACGTTTACGGTCAGGACCACGTTACGTCAACCCTTAAAAATGAAATAGTAAATAACCGCGTGTCCCACGCATATCTTTTTACCGGCTCCCGCGGAACGGGTAAAACAACCTGCGCAAAGATTCTTGCAAAGGCGGTAAACTGCCCGAACGCGAAGGACGGCGAGCCGTGCAACGAGTGCGAAATCTGTAAGGGACTTGACAGCGGTTCGATTTTTGACGTTGTTGAAATTGACGCCGCGTCGAATAACGGCGTTGATAATATCCGCGACCTCAGGGAAGAGGTAAAGTACACGCCCACTAACGGCAAGTACAGAGTATATATTATCGACGAGGTTCATATGCTTTCGGCGGGCGCATATAACGCGCTTCTTAAAACGCTTGAAGAGCCGCCCGAGCACGTTATTTTTATTCTTGCAACTACCGACGTGCAGAAGCTTCCCGCAACTATTCTTTCGCGCTGTCAGCGTTTTGATTTTAAACGTATTCAGCCCGAAACCATGGCGGAAAGATTAAACGAGGTAAGTCAGGCGGAGAGAATTGAACTCGATTCCGACGCCGCCGTTCTTATCGCAAGAATTGCCGACGGCGCGCTTCGTGACGGTCTTTCGGTTCTTGACCAGTGCGCGGGAAGAAGCAGACATATTACAAGCGCTCTTGTAAGCGAGGTTGCAGGTCTTGCGGGACGCGAGTCGCTTTATCAGCTTTCAGACTGTATTTCTTCCCATAATACAAACGAGGCGATAAACGTAATAAGCTCGCTTTACGAAAACAGCTACGATATGGAAAGACTCTGCGTTGAAATGATTAATCATTTCCGCAACTTCCTTGTTGTAAAAACCGCAAAGAAGAGCCGCGGACTCATTATCTGCACTGACGATGAATACAATACAATTTTAAGGAGCGCCGAAAAGTTCACCCTGGAAGGCGTAATCAACGCGCTTGAACTTTTCCAGAATACGCTCGTAAGAATTAAGGGCGGCGCCTCGGCAAGAATTGAAGTTGAAATGGCATTCGTTAAGCTCTGCGAACCGAAACTTGAAGAAAACGTTTCCGCACTGCTTGACAGAATTTCATCTCTTGAACGCGCCGTAAAAAGCGGCGTTAAGGCTGCCGAACCCGTTAAGGAAACAAAGGCGCCGGCACCCGAAATTACAGAGCCTGAAATCAATGAACCCGAAAAGGAAGAAGAACCCGGAAGCGCTCCGGCTGTTGAGGAACCGGTTTATGTTGAGCCCGAACCCGAAATGCCCGAGCCTGTTATTCCCGAGGAACCCGAGGCTTCCCTTCCTGCTCCCGAACCGCAGGAAAGTGCTCCCGCTCCGGCTGAAGCACCTGCTGCAAGCGAGCCTGTGAGAGTAGAATTCACACAGTGGGGCGAGTTCATTGACGAGCTTAAAAAGCTTGACATAACTCTTTTCGGGATTCTTAACGACGCAAGCGGATATATTAAGGGCGATGCATTCTATATTGACAGCCCGAATTCAACTATTAAAGATTTCATTGATAAAAACAACTGTAAATTAACAATAAGGCAGGCGCTTTATAACGTTACGGGCAATAAATACAGACTCGGAATTGCAACGCATAACAATACAAGTTCAATACCGAGGGACCCGCTTGAAGATTTTATTGCGCGCGCAAAAAAGTATACTGACGTTGAAATAAAGTAAAGGAGAATTACTATGAAGGCAAGAGTTCCCAAGGGAATGGGCGGCGGCCCGCAGAATATGCAGTCAATGCTCAGGCAGGCTCAGAAAATGCAGGAGCAGATTGAGGCTAAGCAGGAAGAGCTTAAACAAAAGGAATACGTTGTATCCTCGGGCGGCGGTATGGTTGAAATTACCATTCTCGGAAGCAAAGAGGTAAAGGCTATCGGCATTAATCCCGAGGTTGTTGACCCCGAGGACGTTGAAATGCTTGAAGATATGCTCGTTGCCGCGCTTAACGAGGCTAACCGTCAGATTGACGAGGAGAGCGAAAGAGAACTCGACGCCGTAACGGGCGGACTTAATATTCCCGGACTTTAATATCAAGAGGTAAACTATGTCATATAATCTTGCACCGCTTCAAAATTTAATAGAACAGTTCGAGCGTATGCAGGGAATAGGGCAGAAAACCGCCCAGCGTATGGCGTTTTACGTCCTCGGACTTTCAGACGCCGAGGCGAAGGAATTTGCAAAGGCGATTACCGACGCGCACACGAAGATTAAACAGTGTAAGGTCTGCTGCGACCTTGCAGACGGCGACTTATGCCCGATTTGCAAGGCTGATAACCGTGACAGAAGCGTTATCTGCGTAGTAGAGGACCCGAGGGATGTTGCCGCTATCGAGCGTACGCACGAATACAAGGGTCTTTACCACGTTCTTCACGGCGCAATTTCGCCCATGGATAATATCGGCCCTGACCAGATTCGCGTGAAAGAGCTTATTGCAAGGCTCGGCAGCGGAGAGGTCGAGGAGGTTATTATGGCGACTAATCCAACCGTTGAGGGCGAGGCTACCGCTATGTATATATCAAGGCTGTTAAAGCCTATGGGTATTACCGTAAGCCGTCTTGCTTACGGCGTTCCCGTCGGAGCGGATTTGGAGTATGCCGACGAGGTTACGCTCTCCCGCGCGCTTGACGGAAGAAGCATAATATAATACGAAGGGAGTGATAGGCACGGATAATGTTCAGACTATCGCGAGGAACAAAAAAGCCTGTCACGACTATTTTGTTCTTGAAACCTATGAGGCAGGCATCGAGCTTTTCGGTACCGAGATTAAATCAATAAGAGCAGGCAGGGTAAATCTTAAAGATTCCTTCTGCTCGGTTGATAAGGGCGAGATGTTTGCAATAGGTATGCATATTTCCCCCTATGAAATGGGAAACCGTTTTAACCGCGACCCTTTAAGGAAGAAAAGACTTCTTCTCCATAAAAGAGAAATTATGAAGCTTTTCGGTCAGTCGCAGCAGCAGGGGCTTTCAATTATTCCGCTTGAAATTTATATAAAAAACGGAAGAGCAAAGCTTCAGATAGGTCTTTGCAAAGGTAAAAAGCTCTATGATAAAAGAGCAAGCGAAGCAAAGAAAACCGCCAAGCGGACTATGGAGCGCGAGTTTAAAGAACGTTATTAACATTCTTGTGTTTCAATCACGCAGGATGTTTGGACGGGGGGGCGAAAGGATTTCGACAGGCTCAGTAAGGCTTGGTCAGCGGGTAGCGGAGTTGCACCGCTTTAAAAGTAACACCTTAAAATTAACTGACACTAATAAAACAGTTCTTAAGGCTGCCTAAGCGCGCCTTCGTTCTCTTAAAGTAGGGCTGCGGACTTTCTGAGAGCGTGATTTCAGCAGCGAACATGAACGATTGAGCGTCCCGTCTTTCGTCAGGTATAAGGGGCTACCGTAACCGAAAGGCTGTCTGCCGCCGCTCGGTGAGGGGAATCTCAGTTGACAGCCTACACCCGTAGAGCCTCCACCAAAAATAATATGACGCCATACAGGCGCCTTATTATTTTTCATAATGTGGGAATTGAAACGAACTCCAAGAAGGCTGCCGCAGGCAGACTGATTGGGAGAACAGTCCGGTGGACTGTTCGATAGCTGAGAAGAAATTCCCACCGCCTCCACCAAAAATAATATGACGCCATAGGGCACCCAGTCATAAAGAAGGTTACTGAGTTTAACTCAGTAACCTTCTTTGTTATGATATGTCCGTATGCTGTTTTTATAAATTCAATAAGTCTTTTTTCTTTGCTTCAAATTCTTCTTGTGTCAATGCTCCCATATCAAGTAATTCCTTATATTTTAATAATTCATCAGCATTTGAATGTGATTGGACTACTTGCTGAGGATGGTTTCGCAAACTTTTGTAGTATTCAACTCTTTCTTGTACATACTTTGATACTTCTGCCATCTTAGCATTAAGATTTGCTTCAAAAGTAAAACTGTTTTCTCCGAAAAAATTACTGTTATTGTTGTTCATTTGTTGAGAAGCAGTTTCTAATTGTAAATACCCCAAAGTAGTAGCACACTCTTTATATTGTACACCTATAACATCTGAATAATAAATAGTTTTTGCACCGTCGGTTGCATTACTTGTTAAAAGCGAACCTAAAGTAACACTAACCTTGATTATTGCTTTATCTTCATATACTTTTAAGGCTCTTCCTCTGGCTCCTGTAAGATTATAAATAGCGCCATCTGCCACTCCTTTATATTTGTCAATAAGATTATTTGCATATTCTACAAATTGCTCTATCATTGGGTATTGCTTACCTTTAAAAGTTAGATTTGCTAATTTGCCATCCAAAAAAACCTGAAGGACTCCGTTTGTTCCAAAGCTACCTTTAGAAAAAATCTTTATTGGTGTGTTTAATTCGGTATAAGGATATTTTTTTCCTTTATAGTTTATTGCGTCTTCATCGGCAGTCCAGCTTGGCATCATTGAACCACTAAACGATACATTAACCCATTCCATTTTTTATTCTCCCTTCAAAATCAATAATCATTTTATTATAAAAAATTTTCCTAATTATTAAAATCATCCCCCCTTGAAATAAAAAATGCGCACAGCCGAGACTGTACGCCAAAAACGCAAGCTCAACTGTCGCCAAACAATTTACATAGTTACCCTAAGGATAGTATGAAACAGAGCATGCATTTTTACCAAAAAGTAAAAAGACATACTAATCCATATAGGGTAATATTCAAATGTAAATTATTTGGCACTTACATTTTAGCATTTTAGTATTAGATAGTCAAGAAATTTGTCACTGACTGCAGCGAGCATAGGATTTGTAAAGACAAATCCGTAAAATGAAAACAGACCGAAAGAGAATAATAATCTTTCAGTCTGTAAAACTTCTTTATTTGGTGTGATAATGACCTAATTTTTTAACTGAAAAGTTATTGTATATGGATAATCAGTATCAAATTCATGTTCATAAGAATGATTATCCCAATTACTACACATTACGTTTCCGGAATAAGTAAAAGTATTCTGTCCGAACTGGTCTTTAACATTGTCAACACTAATAGAGTCATTTACAGTAGTGCCGCAAAGCGGAGGGATTGTGACAACCCCTCAGTCGCATAAATGCGACAGCTCCCCTTACACAGGGGAGCCTTAGTGTTGCAAAACTTCTTTATAACGGACACCCGTACAGGCGCCTTATTATTTTTCATAATGTGGGAATTGAAACGAACTCCAAGAAGGCTGCCACAGGCAGACTGATTGGGAGAACAGTCCGGTGGACTGTTCGATAGCTGAGAAGAAATTCCCACCGCCTAAACCGGAATATAATGAATAATATTAAAGACAGCGCTCCATTATCGGCGCTGCCTTTATATATTGTAATTTTACAAATAATATGATATTATAGTATTTGTAGAAATTTAACTTGTCGGAATGTGAAGGTTATGAGAGATTACGAATACCTTATACATTTATTATACTGTTTTATTCACGGCGAAACCCCGAAGGAAAAGCCCGACGAGGTTTCGTTTGAAAAAGTATACCTTATCGGCAAGGAGCACGAAATTTCTAACATAGCGTTTTTAAGCGTGGAAAAACTTGAAAACAAACCCGAGCCGGTTTTATATAATGAATGGAAGCTCAATTACTATTTTTCCGTTGAACGCGATTCACGCCAGTCGCTCGAGAGAAACAGGGTAATAAGCGCGTTTCACGAAAACGGAATAAGAACCCTGCGGGACGTTTACCCGGAAATGATTTCTTTAAGGAAAATATTGATAAAACAATGGCGTGCCTGATTGAACTCGGTTACAGCATTACCCAGCAGCAGGAGTATGAGTTTTTCGCAGACCGCGAGGGTTTTGAACTTGATTTTCACACAGATTTTTTCGCTGAGTATTTGTTCAACCGTCAGGAAAGATATCACGACGCTATAAACTCCCCGTTTGAGCACGCGCGTGAGAGCGAAGAAGAAAAACTGACCTATTATCTTACCGACGATTATTACTATCTTTATTCGCTTCTTCACACCGTCAAGCACTTTGAAACGGCGGGCTGCGGAATAAGGCGTATACTTGATTTATACTTCCTGAAAAAAGCGTATGAAAACAGGATTGATACCGCCTTTATAAATTCGGTGATTGATGAACACGGTTTCAGAGATACCGTAAGCAAGCTTTTTGCAATTGAGGAACTCTGGTTTGAAGGAAAAGAAACCGAACTTGACATAAGCGAAGCGGTTAAGGATATAGTAACAAGCGGAAACCACGGCAACGAGGATATTTTTATCCGCAACAACGTCAGAAAAGATATTGAAAGCGGAGTGCGTTTTCCGAAACTCAGGCGTATTTATAACTTCATTTTCCCGAGCTACGATTATATCTGCGAGGGATATCCCGAATGCAGGGAAAGGGGTTATTCTCTTCACAGAGCGCGCCTATACAGAGTATTCGCAACGCTGAAAAAATTCAGTTTTTCTCATGCACTGTCAAATATTAAGAAAATTATTAAATCAAAATAGCAAGGTAAATTTATGACTTTTAAAGTAAATTTTGCAAATCTTAATATTGAAATAACCACGCAGTTTGATTATACCTATAATCTCTGTAAGGATTACCTTACAGACGGCGAGTGCGTTTTTTCGGTGTGTCCTACCGACGAGCAGATTGACCGTGAAATTGAGATTTCCGAGTTTACTCCGAGGCGTGACTACGCCGAAAGTATCTGTACCTACAGACTTATTTCCGAGGAAATGCCGATTTATAACCGTATCATTTTTCACGGCGCGGTGATTTCTTATAAAAACAGCGGCTACATTTT
>CAJOER010000055.1:0-4465 GCA_905233805.1 uncultured Eubacterium sp.
TTTGTTTTTAATAACGTTTCAAGTAGCCTGCATACGAGAGTTTCCTTATCTGTAATCTCGTCTTTTACAGAGCCTATAAACGCAAGTTTATCACCTATCTCAGGGTCGTCAAACTTTGGCCAGAGCACGCCTGGAGTATCAAGCAGTTCAATACCGTTACCTACGACAAACCACTGATTATGCCTTGTAACGCCTGCTTTATCGGCAACCAGAGCCTTCGCGTTTTTACCCATACGGTTAATAAATGATGATTTTCCCGTATTGGGAATACCGACAACCATAAGACGAAGAGGCTTATTGGCCATACCTTTTTCTTCGTTTCGTTTAATAGTTTCGCTCAGAGCTGATTTTACGGTATCTTCAAAACGGTTTAAGCCCTTTCCTGTTTTACAGTCAACGGCAAGAGCATATACACCGTTATCTTTATAATATTTCAGCCATATTGACGTAGCAGTTTTATTCGCAACGTCGCATTTATTCAAAAGTACGATTTTGGGTTTATTCTTTATTATCTCATTTAATTCGGGATTTGAAGAAGAATAAGGAATGCGCGCGTCCACAAGCTCAACAACGCCGTCAACAAGCGACAGCGATTCTTTAATAAGTCTTCTTGTTTTTGCCATATGTCCGGGAAACCACTGGACATTCTGTTTAATAAATTCAGGCATAGCGCTCCTCCTTAATTTGTTATTATATAATAAATAACCTCCCTTGTCAAAAGAGAGGTTAGATACATAATTACTTAAGAGCTTCCTTAACCTTAGCAGCCTTACCGACTCTGTCACGCAGATAATAAAGCTTAGCTCTTCTTACCTTACCCATACGAACAACCTTAACGTCAACAACGTTAGGAGAATGGAGCGGGAATACACGCTCAACGCCTACGCCGTAGGATAAGCGGCGAACCGTAAATGATTCGGTAATGCCCGAACCGTTCTTAGCAATAACAGTTCCTTCAAAATTCTGAATTCTTTCTCTTGAGCCCTCACGGATGTTTACTGATACTCTGACAGTATCGCCGATGTTAAACTTCGGGGTTTCTTCTTTAATTGAGGTCTGCTCGATTAATTTTATTGCGTCCATTTGTTTTTCCTCCTTATTATTTACGCGATGTTCGTATCTTAATAAAGACATAGGACCATCTCTTAATGCGAAACGCTGACATTATCTCGTTGCAAGGAAAGCAACGGTAAATGCTGAAATATAATAACATAAAGAATATAAAAATGCAAGAACTTTTTTAAATTTATTTATATTCCTTAAAATCCTTGGTTAAAAGATTGATTCGTGCTATTTCCTTATATTCGAAATCCATATCGATTAATCTGATTATCGTATCGAATAAAAGCGAGGGATTAAGGTTCTTTTCCTGGCCTGCAAGAAGTCTGACGTTAAGAACGATATATTCATCCCTTATTGAGATATTGTAACTGACAATAAATTGCTTTATATCGGTTTCTTTTAGAATTCTCTTTTTACCCTTCTTCCCCTTTTTTAAAGCAAGTATTTCAGGTGAGTCAATAACAGCTTTTATTCTGCTTAATGCTTCGGCATTATCCTTGAATTCAAGCTTGTAAACATAGTCGCTGTAAGCAATTTCGCTTGATTCAAGAAAGTCGTCATATACGTCGACTATTCTAATACCTTCGGGCAAAACTGAGTTTAGTCTGTCTTTGATTTCTTCATTAGTTATATCATCAAGTATGCGTATATCAACGCTCTCGCACAGGCTCTCAACTCCGAGCGAAAGCGGCAGAGAAAAGCTCATAAACGGATGCGGATTAAAACCTTCCGTATACCAGAGATTAATCTTTGCTCTTGTAAGCGCCCTTGAGAAAGCACGGTTTATATCAAGATGCGATATATACTTTGCTCTTCCTGTTTTTGAAAAGCGGATTCTAATCTCTCGCATCGCAGTTTCCTCCGTTCAGCTTATTAGCACCGCAGCCGGCGCATTTTATCCTGCAATGCGGCGTGGTTTCGTTTTTATGCGCTTTTTCGTTTTCCATTCGTAAAAACTTACGCGATACGCCGAAATCAAGATGGTCCCACGGAAGAAGCTCGTCAAACGGTCTTCTTCTTTTTGTGTAGAAATACGGGTCAATTCCGTTATTCTCAAAGACCTTGAGCCATACGTCAAACTTAAAATGCTCGTCCCATGAGTCAAACTTACATCCGCCCTTAAAAGCGTCAAATATGACCTTTGACAGCCTTCTGTCGCCGCGTGAAAACACACCTTCAAGCAGAGATGAAGGCGTTTCGTGATATGAAACGCGAATCTTTTTACTCGGTATGGATTCAAGAAGATGCTTTTGCTTTTCTTTTAATAAATCCATTGAATCTTCAGGTTCCCACTGAAAAGGAGTAAAGGGTTTTGGAATAAACGAAGAACAGGATACGGAAACCTGAACGCCCGTTCCCTTTTCCCTGTCGGGATTGCGGTAAAAAGCGTGAACTACGTTCATAGCAAGGTTTGCTATACCTTCTATATCTTCCATAGTTTCGGTAGGAAGTCCCATCATAAAATAGAGTTTTACTGAAGTCCAGCCGTTATTGAACGCTTTTATACAGGTTGATAGTACCTCTTCTTCGGTAATATTCTTATTAATAACGTCCCTCATACGCTGAGTGCCTGCTTCGGGCGCAAAGGTTAGACCGCTTCTTCTGACAAGTTTAAGCTTCTCAACAAGCTCGTCGGAGAAGTTGTCAACTCTCAGCGAGGGCAGAGAAAGATTGATTTTGTCTTTTACCGTCCAGTCAATAAGAGTAGTCAGCATTTCATTGACTTTGCTGTGGTCGGACGTGGAAAGAGAGCAAAGCGACAGTTCGTCGTATCCGGTTGACTTAACAACTGCCTTAGCCTGTTCATTAATAGTTTCAACGCTTTTCTCTCTTATAGGTCTGTAAATAAATCCTGCCTGACAGAAACGGCAGCCTCTTATGCAGCCCCTGAAAATTTCAGCAACTGCTCTGTCGTGAACAACCTGAATAAAAGGAACAACGAATTCCTTGGGGTAATACGATTTATTGAGGTTGGCAACGATGGCTTTTTTAACCGTCTCAGGCGCTGTGCCTATCGGTTTTAACTCCTTTAACGTTCCGTCCTCGTTATAGCTGTCCTTATAAAGCGACGGTACATATATTCCCTGAATTTTACTTGCCATTTCAAGGAATTCGGCTTTGCTTTTGTCTTTTTCCTTGCAATCTTTCAACAAGTCGAGAAGCTGCATATTAGAGTCCTCGCCCTCGCCGAGAAATACAATATCAAAAAAGTCGGCTACGGGTTCTGGATTACAGGTGCACGGACCTCCGCAGCATATAATGGGAGTAAGTTCTTTTCTGTCCTTACTGAAAACGGGAACGCCCGCCAAATCAAGCATATTTAATACGTTGGTATAACAAAGTTCATACTGAAGAGTAAAACCGATAATATCAAAATTCTTAATATAATCGCCCGATTCAAGCGCATAAAGAGGTATATTATGTTTGCGCATCTGTTCTTCCATATCAATATCAGGGGCAAACACTCTCTCACACCAGGTATCTTCCCTTTCATTCATCATTGAATATAGAATTTTCATACCAAGGTGGCTCATACCTATTTCATACGTATCGGGAAAGCAAAATGCGTATCTTAAAGAAACGCTGTCTTTATCTTTGACAACGCTGTTTAGTTCACCGCCGACATAGCGCGCGGGCTTCTGAACATATCCTAAGATTTTTTCAACTTCCTTCTTAATCATTTCATTTCCTCGTTGTATGAAAACACGGCAAGATATACCGTAATTAAAAGTAAATTGAGATTATTATAATAAATTGATATTGTAAGAAGTGATATTAATACGACGGAAGAAATACACAAGAATACTTTTATGTGAATTCCCGTAAAGAGCTTTAGTAATCTTCCTCCGTCAAGCGGATAAACGGGCAGAATATTCATTATTAACAAGGGAAGGTTAATATCTCGTTTAATATTTAAAACGCAGAATAATGCGTTTACAGCGCATCCTCCGAGAAGGAATACTGCTTCCCTTCCCCTGCTCATTTCAAATGAGTGTTTAAGCCCTATTCCGTAATATGAAAGTTTAACTTCGTCTGCTTTACCTTTTAAAAGATAGAGAATAAAAATATGACCTGTTTCGTGTAGTGAAGCAAATAACAGCACATACAGTAAATTATTTGCGCCTGCAAGCAAAGCAAACGCGAGCATTAATACAAATGAAAACTCTATAATTACTTTTATGCCGAAAACCCTCAGTACCATATTTAATGGTACGCAGAGCGGGATTATTTATGACTGTCTAAATAACTTTGAAGAATCATTACAGCGGAAACCGCGTCAACATTCTCTTTTCTCTTTTTACCTCTTACGTTATTTGCAGAAAGAATACTGTGCGATATGACAGTAGTAAGCCTTTCATCCTGATAATCAACCGGAAGTGACGTTTTTTCGGCAGTTTAGTTG
>CAJOER010000055.1:4502-18486 GCA_905233805.1 uncultured Eubacterium sp.
CAATTTCGGCTATTTTATCAACAAGCTTAGGAAGATAGCTTTCCTCAATAACAGTATAAGGAGAGGCAAGCATTTCGTTTTTATCGCAAAACGCAATGCCTGTTCTCTTATCGCCGTAATCAATTGACATTATCCGCATAAAAACCCTTTCTCATTAACTCAAAATTGAGGAAACCGTATTCGATTTCCTCAATAATACTATTCATCTTCGTCCTTTTTATTCTTATCTTCGGAATCGGATTTATCATCTTTCTTTTCCGCCTTAGTAGTATCTTCGGATTCAGATTCTTCTTTTTCTTCTTCTTTTTTATCTTCGGCTTTGGTTTCCTCTTCTTTTTCTTCCTGTTCTTCCTCTTCGCTGTCTTTCTTCTTTTTATCTTTATCCTTGTCTTTGTCCTTATACTTGTCGTTATCTTTCTTCTGGCTTTCTGTCGGTCTTACATAGTTAGTATAACCGGGAAGATTATTCTCATCAAACCAGCCGTATACGCCGGAACCTGAACAAAGCTTACCGTTTTCAGGCGAATACTGACGTCTTACAACGCCGTCGGGAATATTGAATTCGCTCTCGTTAACGCCCTTCTTGTCATAGATGTTATGCATAACGAGATTCCACAGCGTTCCGCAGGGATTGTAGGAAAGTCGGTAATAGATTTCCTTAGGAGTATCATAACCGTACCATACGCCGCAAATATATTCGGGCGTACCGCCGATAAACCATCTGTCCTTACTTTCCGTAGTTGTACCTGTTTTGCCGAAACACTCAATACCGCTGAGTTTATAATAATGACCTGTACCCTCAGTCATAACTGTCTGAAGGAGCTTGTTCATTACGCCGGCAGTGTTTGCGGAAAGCGCGGTTTCCTTTGTATCATCGGGTTTTTTCTCAATAATCGTATTACCGAGAGAGTCCTCGATTTTATAATATCCGTAAGGTTCATAGTAGTAACCGCCGTTACCGAAAGCCTGATATGCCGTAGTCATTTCAAGAACGGATACGCCGTGTGTAAGCGAGCCTGTCGCCATAGGAGCGTAGTCCTCGTCCCTTACGTCAAGACTTGAAATATGCCAGCGGTTAACCATAAAGTCATAGGAATATGAAGGTCCTATCTTTTCAAGAGTTCTCGCTGAAATTGTGTTCTTTGAAAGGGCTAAACCTTTTTGTACGGTAATAGTATCGTTTGAATAACCGCCGCCTTCGTTGGTAGGCCACCACTTTCCGTTGGAAAGCTGCATAAGCGGAGCGTCCTTTGTAGGAGTAGACCAGTACACTTCGGTTTCGGGGTCGTTAAGGCTCTTTTCAAGGGCTGGACCGTAAACCGAAAGCGGTTTGATAGTAGAACCGGGCTGACGTTCGGACTGCGACGCTCTGTTAAGCTCACGCCTTCCCTTCTTCTTGCCCGTTCCGCCGACAATTCCGAGAACACGGCCGTTATAATCCATTACAACGCAGGCACCCTGAACGGTTTCGTCGGGCATTCTCCTGTAATTAACGTATACGTCATCCATGGCAGCCTGAATATCAAAATCAATAGCCGTATAGATTTTTAGTCCGCCGCCGAAGAGAAGGTTTCTCGCCTTCTTGGCGCTGTAACCCATCTTCTGCAGGTCGGTAAGAACTTCGTCAATTACATAGTCGGTATAATACGAATAAACCTGCTTTTCGTTCTTTGATTTCTTTGTACTCTTAATCTGTGAGCCCTTATAGTTTTTGGAATTGGTATAAACCATTTCATATTTGAGGGCTTCGTCGCGCTCGGCTTCGGTAATATAGCCGAGAGAATACATTTTCTTGATAATCCACTCGCGCCTTGAAACGCCGTTTTTGGGATTAATCTGGTCCTTATTCAAAAGCGGGTCGTATCTTGTCGGCGCTTTTGTAATAGCGGCAAGGCAAGCACACTCAGCAATATTAAGGTTTTTAACCTCTTTACCGAAATATGTTTCTGCTGCCGTTCTTACGCCGTAACAACCGTGAGAAAGATAAATCGTATTGAGATACGCTTCGAGTATCTGGTCTTTATTATAATGCTTTTCAAGGTTAAGCGCAGACAGAATTTCGTTAAACTTACGTACGAAAGTAACGTCGTTCTGGTCTGTAAGATTCTTGATAAGCTGCTGCGTTATAGTAGAACCGCCCTGCCCGGTGTTATTGATAATAACGCCGCCTACACGCTTCCAGTCAACGCCGTGATGAAGTTCAAAACGTTCGTCCTCAATAGCGATAAACGCTTTCTGAATATTAGGATTCATCTCGTCAAGAGAGAGCCAGATACGGTTTTCTTCACCGTGAAGTCTTGTAACCTCAACAAGCTTGTCGTTATTGTCGTAACCGTAAATAAATGAGGTCTGATTCTGCGAATATTTTTCTTTATCAAGGTCGAATACCTTGTCGCCGTGAACATAGCTGTAACCGTAAATAAACAGAACGGCGCTGCATAGAGAAGCGCTTTACCGACACCGGCAAGTGCGTCCTTAACGCCTGAATTATTGTTTACCGAAGGTTTTTTTGCAGGCTTAGTTCTGCCGCCTTTTTTGGCAGCATCCTTTGACGCATTTGTTGAATAAGAACTCGGCAGTTTTTTTGCATTCTGCTCGTGCTTATCCTTATCGTCATTATAAACCTGCTGTGAGTTGTTCATAAAAGATTCAAGCAAATCATCATAATTCTTAGATGCCATAAGCTCTCTCCTTTAGTTTTAATGCGCTAATATTATATAATGAATCCGATAAAAAATAAAGATAATTAATAATATTTTTACAAATTCGTCTGTTGCTGTCTCTTTTTACGGGCATTAAATCTTCTCGCCCTCTTCTTATTCATTTCAACGTAACTCGTTTTAACCGAATAATCTTCATACAACTTTTTTACCCTGATAAATATCCAGTAGCTCTTACGGCAGTAGTTGCAAGTAACTGCGCCTTTAAAGGCTTTATTTACAACCGTAAGCTCATCGGGAACGTCAAGTATTCCCTCACAGTTCGGGCAAAACAGCTCTACGTTATGAATGTCAAAGTCTTCGTGAATTTCATCGGTAACATAAAAAGGCTTGAAAAGTAACTTTTCAAAGAATTTATAATCACAATCCTTTATGTAAGGCGCAAGCTTGCTTTCGTCATAAACATTTCTGAAACAGCTTGCCGTAACATAGCAATCCGCAAGTGCGCGGTGCAGTTTTTCAGTATCTATTTCAATTCCGAAAAGCTCTGCGCAGTTTTCAAGGGATACCTGATTACCGCCGGGGTTGTCCTCTTTTTTAATAAACGACATACAGTATTTCTGAACGTCGCAGTATCTTTTGATAAAATCAATACGCGCATTACCCGTATGCTGCATAAAGTTCTGAGTCATTACAAAAAGGTCGGAATTACTCCATGACATAAAGACGTTTCCCTCTTCGTTTGACCAGCGAGCAAATTCCTTAAACGCGTCAATAAAATCAATACCTTCGGACTTAACCTCTTCATTGGTTATATTAGTAAGGCGCTTGCACCTTCCCGAAAGCTTTTTCGTAAAACGGGGGTAAATCATACGCCTGTACGTATCTACAATATTCAGTTGTCGGTCAAGCTTTACAGCGCCTATTTCAATAATTTCGTTAATAAATGACTGATTGTAGTAACTGTAAGAGCCGTTCCATTCCAAATCAAAAATTATATAGTACAAAACATACTCTCCGTCTTAACTGAAACAAAGGAAAAACAGCCCTGCATAACGCAAGGCTGCCACTAAGTGTTATACAACAAAAAGAAATACAAGAAATGCAGCGAGGACTATTACGAAGAATAAAACTATTAACCATTTAGTTAATCTTTCAAGCTTTCCGTCAACTGTACGTCCCTTGGATTTGCTGCCGTAACCGGCTTCGGGGCCGCCTGCTATAACGCCTGAAAGCGAAGAGTTTCTACCCTCCTGCATTAATACGATTATTGTGATAATAACTGACGCTAAAATAAGTACAGCGCCGAATACGTAATGATACCAAAGCATAACTGTTTCCTCCTGATAAAATTTAACGCTTATGAATTATAACATAAGAATTATTATAATGCAAGTATTTTTTTATTTTTATCAGAAAGAGAGCTGAGCTGAATTATCTGCAGGGCTTGGCAGAGCTCCTGCGGCGGGCAGATTCTTTGTTCTGAAGCGCCACGCCTTTTCAAATTCGCCCTCTCTGTAAAAATGCATTGATTCCAGTTTATGGTTCTTCTTCTGAGTCATAACCGAAACGCCCTGAGTATCCTTTGTAGTCTTGGGATTAAGCGCTCCCGTGTTAAGAAGAAGCATTCTTCCGCTTGTGGAGCAAAGAACAAGTTCGCAGTCCTCTTCAATGTATTTGACGGAAGCAAGCGGAACCTTTGCGGAATAAGCTTTTAAGAGCTTTTTACGGTTCGCTTTAGTCTGATAAGCGGTGATATCAACCTTGGCGATTTTGCCGTTTTCAAAGGCGAAAATCATATAGCCTTTATACTCGCGTATTACGCACATATAAATCGTCTTTTCGTCAGGCTCCATGCCGAGTTTTGTGGCCGCAAACGTACCGAGCTGAGAAGCTTTTCCGTCCGGGAAATCGTCAACTTTAGCTTTGTATACCTGTGCTTTATCGGTAAATACAAGAAGCTCGTCCTTATTTGAACACTCAAAGGTTCGCGATACCTCGTCGCCCTCTTTAACCTTCTGCTCGCCGCTCATACGGAGATTTGCAGTTCTTATCTTATTAAGATAACCCTCTTTGGTAATGAAAAGAGTTACGGGATAATCGGGAATTTCAACCGTTTCTGTAGTGTCAAATTCCTCAACCGAATAGAGAATGCTGCATTTTCTTTCGCCTGAGTACTTTTTAGAAACCTCAGCGAGTTCGTTTACGATAATTCTCTTGAGCTTATTCTTGGAAGCAAGAATTGCCTCGAGTTCGGCGATTTCTTTAATTAAGTCCTCGATATCCTTAGTGCGCTTTAAGATATATTCCCTGTTTAAATGACGGAGCTTGATTTCCGCAACATACTCTGCCTGTGCTCTGTCAATGCCGAAGCCTATCATTAAGTTCGGTACAACGTCCGCCTCGGCTTCGGTATTGCGAATTATCTTAATAGCCTTGTCAATATCAAGCAGTATTTTTTCAAGACCTTTGAGAAGATGAAGTCTTTCGCTCTTTTTATTGAGAGTAAACTGTGTTCTTCTTCTTACGCATTCAAGACGGAAATCAATCCATTCAAGAAGAATATCGCGCACGCCGAGAACTTTCGGACTGCCTTTGATAAGCACGTTGAAGTTACAGGAAAAAGTATCTTCAAGCGGTGTCATTTTATAAAGCTTTGCCATAAGTTTTTCAGGGTCTGTTCCGCGCTTTAAATCAAGTGTTATACGTAAGCCTTTAAGGTCGGTTTCATCTCTTAAATCGCTGAGTTCCCTGATTTTATTAGCTTTAACAAGCTCAACTATCTTGTCGATTATTGCCTCAGAAGTCGTAGTAGGAGGTATTTCGGTAATATCAATGCAGTTGAACTTTTTATCGTAGGTATACTTTGCTCTTACCTTGACAGAACCGCGTCCCGTTGAATAAATCTTTTCGAGTTCCTCTCTGTCATATACAACGTAACCGCCGCTCACAAAATCAGGCGCGAGAAGCGTTTCGTTGACATCGTGGTCGGGATTCTTAATAAGTGAAATCGTTGTATCGCAGAGTTCCCCGAGATTAAATGACGCAATAGATGAAGCCATACCGGCTGCAATACCTGTAGTTACGTTACATAAAATCGTCGGGAAAGTTACGGGAAGAAGCGTCGGCTCCTTCATTGTATTATCGTAGTTATCTACAAAATCAACCGTATCTTTATTGATATCTTCAAAAAGTTCCTTTGAAATAGGAGCGAGCTTTGCTTCCGTATAACGGGAAGCGGCGTACATCATGTTTTTTGAATACGCCTTACCGAAGTTACCCTTTGAATCAACAAAAGGATAAAGCAGGCTTTCATTACCGCGCGAAAGACGAATCATCGTTTCATAAATCGACGCGTCGCCGTGAGGATTGAGCTGCATTGTACGGCCTACTATATTAGCGCTCTTTACGGTTCCGCCCTGAAGAAGCCCCATTGAGTACATTGTATACAGAAGCTTTCTGTGAGAGGGTTTGAAGCCGTCAATTTCGGGGATAGCTCTTGAAAGAATTACGCTCATTGCGTAAGGCATAAAGTTAGAGGTAAGTGTATCAACTATCGCCTCGTTTTTAATATGTCCTGCGCCCTGAATATGAACGTTATCGGCAAGAGGATTTGTAAATTCTTCGTTTTCTTTTTTGCGTTTTGCCATTTACTTATCCTCCTTTCTCAGCTTACGTCCGCGGCATCAAGATAAAGATGACCGTAGTTTGAAATGTAATCTTTTCTTCCTTCAAGGTCGTCGCCAAGGAGTAAGTCAAACATTTTTGACGTATATTCAGCGTCTGACGGCGTAACCTTTATAAGCCTTCTTGTAGCAGGGTTCATAGTAGTAAGCGACATCATTTCAGCCTCATTTTCGCCAAGACCTTTAGAACGCTGAACGGTGTATTTTTTATCGCCGATTTCCTGCTTTATTTCTTCCATTTCAATCTCATTATAAGCGAAATAAGTCTGGTCCTTGCAGGTTACCTCATAAAGCGGTGATTCGGCAATATAAACCTTGCCCTCTTCAATAAGACGAGGCATAAGGCGGTAAATCATAGTTAATATAAGCGTTCTGATATGGAAGCCGTCAACGTCGGCATCGGTACAAATCATTATCTTATTCCAGCGAAGCGCGTTCATATCGAAAAGTGATACGTCCTTCGCAGCCTTGCTTTTAACTTCAACGCCGCAGCCGAGTACCTTGATTAAATCGGTAATAATATCGCTCTTGAAAATCTTGTCGTAATCGGACTTCAGGCAGTTTAATATCTTACCTCTGACAGGCATAAGAGCCTGAAAGTTCGCGTCCCTCGCCTGCTTACAGGCGCCGAGAGCCGAGTCGCCCTCAACAATAAAGATTTCTCTTTCATTTACGTCTTTGCTGCGGCAATCAACAAACTTCTGAATCCTGTTAGTCATATCGACTTTGGACTGCAAAGTCTTTTTAATGCTCGTCTTAGTCTTTTCAGCCTTGATACGCGCTCTCATATTAATGAGCATCTGCTCGGCAATACGGTCCGCGTCGAGCTTGTTTTCAATGAAATAAACCTCAAGCTGATGACGGAAAAACTCGTTCATTGCATCCTGGATAAACTTATTTGTAATCGCCTTTTTGGTCTGATTCTCATAAGATGTCTGAGTAGAAAAGCTGGATACAACGAAAATAACACAGTCCTCAATATCCTGAGTATTAATCTGTACGTCGGTTTTATTGAATTTATTGTTAGTTTTAAGGTAGTTGTTCACCTGATATACAAAGGCGCTGCGGAAAGCCTTTTCCGGCGAGCCGCCGTGCTCAAGATATGACGAGTTATGATAGTATTCCTTGAGCTGTTTTTTATTTGAAAAACAAAGCGCCGCTTTGATTCTAAGCTTATAATCCTCTAAATCCTCACGGTCGCGGCCGACTCTTTCGCACTCCCAGTACTGAGGCGTGGTAAATGCCGAATCGCCTGCAAGTTCTTTTACATAGTCCTGAATACCGTTTTCATAGCAGAACTCGGTTGTATCAAACTGAGATGCCGTGAGCTGATTTTTAAATACAAATTTAATTCCGTCGTTTACAATCGCCTGACGTTTAATCGTCGAAATATAGTAATCAACGGGAATCTGAATATCGGTAAATACTTCGAGGTCAGGCTTCCATCTGATACGGGTACCCGTATCCCCTCTTTTACCGTAAGGTTCCTTAGTAAGACCGCCGATATTCTCGCCTTTTTCAAAATGAAGGGTATATCTGTAACCGTCGGATTTAATCTCTGCGTCCATATATTCGGAAGCGTACTGAGTAGCACAGAGACCGAGACCGTTAAGACCGAGCGAAAACTCATAGTTATCTCCGCCGTTATCATATTTTCCGCCGGCATATAGTTCGCAGAAAAGAAGTTCCCAGTTATACTTATCCTCATTTTTATTATAGTCAACGGGAATACCGCGTCCGAAGTCCTGAACCTCAACGGAGCCGTCAAGAAAACGGGTTACGATAATCTTCTTACCGTGACCTTCCCTTGCCTCATCTATTGAGTTACTCATTATCTCAAATACGCTGTGCTGACAGCCTTCAATACCGTCCGAGCCGAATATAACGGCAGGACGCTTTCTGACACGGTCAGCGCCTTTTAACGATTTAATACTTTCGTTACCGTAAGCCTTTTTAGCCAAACCATTACCTCCAATAACAAGTATACATACAAAGTGTATTATACAATATATAGTATAAAAATGTCAAGATAATAATTACAATTTTATTACAAAAAAATAACAGCAGCAACTTGCTGCCGTTATACTTTATCAAATACTAAGTCAATAAATTTTGCTTTGACTTTTCCTTTACTTAAATCTGTGAGCTTTTCTTCGAGTTCAGAGCGTTTATCCGATTTTACCGAAAACTTTACCTTCACACTGTCGGCGTATTCCGTGTTAATTACGTTAGCCGAAAAGTCACTGAGAAGCGATGTAAGGCGCTCATAAAAACTGTAATCCACATCAGCCTCAAGCACGCTGCACTCAGCCATAGTAATTACATTCCCTGCTTCAAGTGCAATCTTTGAAGTGTGCGAATAAGCTCTTACAAGACCGCCTGCACCGAGCAGCGTACCGCCGAAATAACGTGTTGCAATTACGCATACGTCTGTTACGCCTTCTATCGCTGAATATTATTATCACGAAGAATGTAGGCGTAGACGTTATGCGTTGCGTCCCAGTGCTTTGATTTTATTGAATTTATAAAAGCGACTGCCTCTTCCTGGGATTTAACGGGCTTTACGTAACCTATAAATTTACTTTTCTTTTCAATAAAGAAATCGTTAGCTTCCCTTTCTACGGTTTTATATTCGTTCATAGCTCACCATAATAATTTAAAGGGCGACATCAGCCGCCCTGAAATTATGCTTTCTTAGCAAATCTTCTGTTGAATCTGTCAACACGTCCGCCTGTATCAACAAGCTTCTGACGCCCTGTGTAGAACGGATGACACTTAGAGCAAATATCAACCTTCATATCGCCCTTTGTGCTCTTTGTCTGGTAAGTTTCGCCGCATGCGCATCTTACCGTACAGTCAACGTAATTAGGATGAATTCCTTCCTTCATTTACTTTCACCTCACTTAAGTCTGTCAGGCCGGTAACAGCCGACCTTTACTTCGTAGCGTAAGAATTATAGCACAATGAATATAAAAATGCAACACTTTTTTTAATATTTTAGTATAAGCACTCTTTTTTCAGCGCAAATGAGTAAAGCATTGTTTCTTTAACTTCAAGACCGAGAGTTTTGGAAACCGCACTTTTATAAAATGACAGCTGATTCTTATACATATCAAGAAGTTCGCTTTCGTCGCTGACTTTATCCGTCTTATAGTCAACTAAAACGAGCTTGCCGTTTTCTGTGAATACACAGTCCGCAATACCCTGAACAAGAACCTTTTCGTCAATGTCCGTATCCTCAAGTTCTTTAAGCGGAACAAAAGACGCCACCTTGATTTCACGGTATATCTTATCGCTCTTTGCCATTCTCTTATAAAGTGAAGAGCTGAAAAATGCTGAAAGACTGTCTCTGTCGAGCGCATCGGCCTGAGTTTCGGTAATTAAACCGAGTTCGGTTATGCGATTAATCTCCTGTTCAAGATTTTTTTCTGCATTTTCATAATTGCAATACTGCATAAATGCGTGCATAGCGCTTCCTTTTTCGGCAGAGGTAAGCTTTCCTCCGTACATAAATGACGGCTTTTCAGCGGCAAAATATTTATAGCTCTGTTCTCTTTCGTCAAGGCTTGAAGCAGTGCGCTTTGATGCAAAAGCGCTGAGCGCCGCTCTGTCGTACTTAAAACTGAGTTTGTCCCGTATCTTATTTACAAGTTCCGAGTCGGCAGCACAGACAGTTTTTACAATATCAGACTCTTCCTCTGCATTATCAATAATATTAACGGTAAGAGGAAAGTCAAATTTATCATTTACTTCGATACTGTGAGAACACAGTTCGCGAAGAATACCCGCGTCCTTATGTTGAAGAAGTGACATAATAAGCAAATCGCCGTCATTATTAGTTGTTTTTACAACGTACGGGCTGAGTTTGCTTCCCGTAATCTTATCTCCGAGAGAAGCAACTTTCTTCAAAGCTTTTTTGTATGAAGTAAAGAGAAGAAGCTGTTCTTTTGCTCTTGTTACCGCAACATATAAGACTCTCAGATTCTCGCTCATTGAAGCGTTTGAATTGATATTCTTAATTGCACTGTACTGAACGGAATCGTATCTGTAAAGTCCTTCTTCTTTGTGAACCTTCAATCCTACGCCGATATCACTGTTCAGAAGAATCTGCGCTCTTTCGTCGATTGCATTGTACTGATGCGTAGTATCAGCAAGTATAACAACAGGAAATTCAAGACCCTTTGACTTATGAACGGACATAATCTGTACGGCACTTAGTTTCTGAGGAGGAAGCTCAGCGCTCTCAACGTCAAGTTCAGCCTCAATAACAGAGTCAATGTATCTTAAAAATGCAGAGAGCCCGACATTATCGCCGGAGTCAAAATTTCTTGCAAATGAAACGAGTTTCTGTACATTCAGTTTCCTCTGTTCACTGTTACCCATTACAGAGATTAAAGCAGGATATGAAGTTTCACTTATAATTTTTCTGATAAAACTTTCAACACTCATTGAAGAAGCGTAACTTCTGTATTTTTCAAGGTCTGAAAGAAAAGCATTAAACTTTTCAGGCATATTGCAAATGGCTGAATAAAGATTGCCTTTTCTCATATTACACCTTGCAAGAGCAATATCGTCAGCGCTGTAGCCGTAAAATACCGACATAAGCGTAGATAGAAGCGGAATATCCTGCATTGGATTATCAATTACGCGTAGAAGAGAAAGTAAAATAGAAACCTCATTATTCTCAAAGAGATTTGTTCTGTTATTCGCTATTGCGGGAATACCGTATTCCGAAAAGACCTTAGTAAATACAGGCATAGTTCCTTTAGCGGAACGAAGAAGCACGGCAAAATCACCGAACTCTACTTCCCTTTCAATACCGTAATCAATAATCTTTTCGCCGCTTTTTACTTTTTCAATTATTGTTTGCGCAATACACCTTGCTTCAAATTCAACTCTGTCCTCATCTTCGGGAATATCAATTACATTAAGCTGAACTGTTTTTTCGCTCGGATTTTCGGACTTTTCGATTTTATTAAGATAGTCCTCTTCACTGTAATCGAGCTCCCCGATTTTTGAGGACATAAGATTTGAGAAAATAAAGTTAGTAAATGAGCATATCTCTTCACGGGAACGGAAGTTTACGTCAAGTACAATCTTTTTATTTTCAGCTTTTTCCTCTTCTGAGTACAGCTTATAGTTTTCCTTTTTCTCATTAAAAATTGAAGGCATGGCAAGACGGAAGCGATAAATACTCTGCTTTATATCGCCAACCAAAAATCTGTTATGACCGTTAGAAAGCATTTCAAAAAGCTTATCCTGAGCGGTATTTGTATCCTGATACTCGTCAACGAGTATCTCTTTAAACTGCGAAGAAAGCTCTTTTGCAAGTTCTGTCCTGACGTACTCGCCGTCCTTATATGAGAAGAGCAAATCAATAGCAAAATGCTCAATATCTGAAAATGAATAAGAACCGAGTTCCTTTTTTGCCTCGAGAAGTCTTTTATTAAACTCACTGACAAGGGCGCAAAGCTCGTTAAACGCCGTATACAGGATTTTATTATCAGCCGTGATATCTTCGATACCCGCTGCCAAAAGAGGCATAATTTTGCTCTCTATAAGGCTGGATTTGCCGTTATATACTTTCCTTTTTGCGAGGAGTAAGTCCTTGTATTCGCCGTCAAAACCTGTTTTTGCTCTCGGAGTAGTTTCAAATGACGCAGCTTTAAATGCGGTTCTTACTTCCTCCCAGCTTTTATCGAGCAACGTATACAGTTCATTAACTGTCTTTTCGTCGGATGCCAGCATTGAAGAATAGTCGTCGAACATTTCGTCGCCGGGTACAAGCAGAGTTTTTTCGAATGCAATAACGTCTTTTACATAGTCGAGAATAAAACGGATTTCTTCAATTATTTCCTGCTTTACTCTGCTGTCTTCAAAACTGATATCCGGATTATACAGATTTGATACCTCGCTAAGCCAAACAAGCGGGAAAGGCTGCGAAGATATGAAATTGTTAATCTTAAGTACAGCGTCGGTTAACTCTTTATCGCTCTTTGCACTTGATAAAAGTTCGACAAGAAGTCTGAATTCTTCGGAATCGTTTTCATACAGTTCCTCAACAAGTTCGTCAATGACAGTTTTTTGAAGGATATACTCCTCTGACTGTTCAAGTATTCTGAAATCCTGTTCAATACCGAGTTTGAAAAAGTTATCGCGTACAAGATTTATACAGAAAGAATCAATGGTAGAAATCTTCGCCGAAGGAAGAAGCGAAAGCTGTCTTAATACGTTAGTATTATTCGGCTCTTTTGCAATAATTTCATTAAGCCTGTTAGATATTCTGATTTTCATTTCAGCAGCCGCTGCATTGGTAAATGTAACGACAAGTAATTCGTCAAGATTTACGTTGCATTCGGGGCTTGTAATCATATGTATAACTCTGTCTACAAGGACGCGGGTTTTACCCGAGCCCGCAGCCGCGCTGACTAAGATATTGCCACCCTCGGCAAAAACAGCGTTTTTCTGAGAAGGAGTATAATCAAAAGTCATATTATTCACCCTCCCTGTTTATTTCGTCCATTACTTCCGCGTTATTCATATCGGGAATTTCACGCTGTTTAATTTCCTTACGGTTCATACATACAGCTTTATAATCGCAGAATTCACAGGTTCTGTCATGATTCTTACCGTTTACGGGATTCTGATTAATAATTCCGCGGTGAAGCGAATCACCCATATTGACTATCAGCGAATCTATCTTTTTACTGAGCATACCGAGTTCTGCAAGGCTTGCTATATCACCTTTAACAACATTTCCAGAGCCTGCTTTTGCAGGAATAAAACGTCCTTCAAGAGAATGTTCCATATGTTTAGCAAGCTCGTTTTCGCTGTCGTTCAAAATTAAACCTTTCATTTTATAAAGGGTGTTCTCTTCTGATTCAATCTGCTTGTCCTTATCCTGAGAACGGTCAATGGAAAACATATTGCGGGAAGAATGCATATAAAGTACACCCGCGGATATTCCTTTATATTCGCTCTCGCTTTCACAAAGAGTGAAAAGATAAATAAACATCTGCAGATTAAGGCCGTATATGATATCCGAGAGTTTAAACATTTTTCTACCCGACTTATAGTCTACAACCCTTACATATTTAACGCCGTTTTCCTCATATAAATCAACTCTGTCAACAGCGCCTTTAATCTGTATGGTGCCGCCGTCGGGAAGTGTGAGAAGTTTTGATTTTACCGAATTTTCGTCATTTGCGTTTCCTATAACAAGTTCAAAAGCCTTCGGTTCAAAATCAGACTGCAGAAACTCAGCTTTCAGCCTCTCAACAACCGAAACGAGCATTTTTGAAAGACGCATAAACTGATACTTAAATCTCGGAGTAAAATGCTCTGCGTCACCCATAAGATTATTCAGATAATAATCCAGATACTGATTTACAAGTATTCTGATTTCAGGACTTGACAGTGACGACAGCCCGTCTTTTCCCTTATCTCTGATTATGTTTTCAAGAACATAGTGTATAACCGTACCGGTCTGCATCGGGTCAAGCTGCGCTTTAAGACGCGGCCTCGCACCGAGTCCGAACTTACAGAAATAACGGAAGGCGCAGTTATAGTAATCGTCAATTCTTGACGCAGAAAGATACATATTATTCCCGAAAAGAGAAACTGCCGTACTCTTATTAT
>CAJOER010000056.1 GCA_905233805.1 uncultured Eubacterium sp.
TGACTTGACTGCCTCTTTAAACCATTCGTGCTCGTCGCTTGTTTGGTTAACTACAAGGTCAACAATTAGCTTCATTCCCCTTTTATGCATTTCGGCAAGAAGTTTATCGAAATCTTCCATAGTGCCGAATTCTGCCATAATCGCCTTATAATCGCGGATATCGTAGCCGTTATCGTCGTTAGGCGAATCATAGAAAGGAGAACACCAAACGGCGGTAACTCCGAGTTCTTCAAGATAATCCAGTTTTTCATAAATACCGTTTAAATCGCCGATACCGTCACCGTTTGAATCGTAGAAAGAACGGGGATAAATCTGATAAATAATTGCTTCCTTCCACCACTTTTCGTCAAGCTCGCCTTCGTCGGTAATAACGCAGTCCTTTTCAAGATTGAACATATCGCAGATTGCCTGAAGCGACTTTTTATCAAAAAGTCCCGCGGTGAGCGGCGTCAGGTGTTTTAATTTAAGGTTCCCGACCTTTCCTCCGAGAACAAGCTCGGTCGGAAGTTTAAGCGCTAGAAAAAGCTTTTCAAGCATATCCTTCGCAACGGGATTTGTCATACATTCTTTGAATTTTGAATCAAGGGTAATTTTGTCCATAATATCACCTCTCAGTATATTTCAATTTCATTATATCATTAAACGACAAAAATTCAATTATTTTTGTGTAGTTTAGACAAAATAATTTTCTTTAACAGGATTATTTAATACAACTATATAAATTAAAAAAAACTCTTTATTTTCTTAATTAACTATGTTAAAATATTAACGGTCTTTAAATAAAAACAAATACATTGATAAAGGAGCATACTTATGCAGAAGAAAATCAGCAAACTCCCGTTCAAGGGTACACCCGAACAGGAAAAAAAGCTCAAGGCTTTTATTGATGAAAACAAGCACGATAAAAGCAGACTTATGGCAGTAATGCAGGAAGCTCAGGAAATCTACGGTTATCTTCCTATGGAAGTTCAGGAAATGATAGCTGAAGGTATGGACGTTCCGCTTGAAAAGGTTTTCGGCGTTGCAACTTTCTACGCTCAGTTCTCTCTTTCTCCCAAGGGCGAATACAACATTTCCGTCTGCCTCGGTACTGCATGCTATGTAAAGGGAGCGCAGAAGCTTATCGATATGCTCTCGGACCAGCTTGAAATCGGTCTTGACGAATGCACTGCCGACGGTAAGTTCTCACTCGAGGCATGCCGCTGCATCGGCGCATGCGGTCTCGGCCCTGTTCTTACCGTAAACGACGAAGTTTTCGGTAAACTTTCCGACAGCGATATCCCTGACATTATTGCAAAATTCCATACTTAAAGGTAAACGATATGAAAATTAAAGATTTAAAAGAATTACTTGACGCCGAGGTTCTTTGCTGCGAGAACAACCTCGAGCGAGAGGTTTATTCAGCCTGCGGCTGTGACCTTATGAGCGACGTGCTCGCTTATGTTAAGGACCAGGGCGTACTTCTTACGGGACTTGTAAATCCCCAGGTTGTAAGAACTGCTGAAATGATGGATATGGTTTGTATAGTGTTTGTCCGTTCCAAAACTCCGACTGACGATATGCTTGAACTTGCTAAGGAAAGCGGTATGGTTGTTCTCAGCACGGATAAACGCCTTTATGAAGCCTGCGGTCTGTTATATTCCAACGGACTAGTAGGAAACACGGTAAAAAAGTGAGCGAACCGTTAGTTTTTCATTTTGACATTGACGGCAACGATTTTTCCGCCGCAGGTCAGGCTTCTGTACAAATCAAGAAAAATTTAAGACAAATCGGACTCTCTCCCGAAATAATACGGCGCGTTTCCATCGCAATGTATGAAGGAGAAATCAATATGGTTATTCACGCGCACGGCGGAACCGCCGATATAAAGTTGTATGAGGACTGTATTGAGATTATTCTCGCAGATAAGGGTCCGGGAATTAAGGATATTGACCTTGCTATGCAGGAGGGATTTTCTACCGCATCGGATACTACCCGTTCTCTCGGCTTCGGTGCAGGAATGGGACTTCCCAATATGAAGAGATATACCGATGAAATGAAAATTGACTCCGAGGTAGGCGTCGGCACGACGGTTACCATGAAGATTAAAATCCGGTAACAGATGTGATTATATGAATACTTATCAGCATTCAGTTTTACTTGACAGCTCAAAATGCACGGGCTGTACAACTTGCCTCAAGCACTGCCCTACCGAGGCAATCAGAATAAAAGACGGTCACGCAGTAATCAACGATAAAAGATGTATTGACTGCGGCGAATGTATAAGAAACTGCCCGCACCAGGCTAAAAAAGCCGTGTGCTCATCCCTTGATGCTATGGACAGATTTAAGTACAAAATCGCGCTTCCTGCGCCGACTCTTTACGGCCAGTTTGACAATCTTGACGATATTGATTACGTGCTTGACGGATTAATTAAAATAGGTTTTGACGACGTATTTGAGGTATCAAAGGCTGCCGAACTTGTATCGGCATATACAAGAATATACCTCAAAACCGAAGGAATAAAAAAGCCGATTATTTCCTCAGCTTGTCCCGTTATAGTAAGACTTATCGCGCTTCGATTTCCGTCGCTTTCAAGCAACATACTGCATATGCTTCCCCCTATGGAGGTTGCTGCGCAGCTTGCAAGACAGAAGGCGGAAAAGGAACATCCGGAGCTTAATAAGGAAGATATAGGCATTTGCTTTATCTCTCCTTGCCCCGCAAAGGTAAGCTACGTAAACAACGGCTTTGCGGATTATAAAAGCAACGTGGACGAGGTTGTATCAATTTCCGACATTTACTTTAAACTGATTAACGAAATGGAATACGGAAGCGAGATTGCTCCCCTTTGCGAATCGGGAATTATCGGTATCGGCTGGGCAAGTTCGGGCGGCGAAGCGACGGCAATATTTAATGAAAAATACCTTGCTGCCGACGGAATTGAAAACGTTATCCGTGTTCTTGACCAGGTTGAAAACGGAAATATTCCGACTCTTGAGTTTATTGAACTCAACGCGTGCCCCGGCGGCTGCGTAGGCGGAGTTATGACTATGCAGAATCCGTTTATTGCAAAAGCAAGACTTCAGGGGCTCAGGCACGGACTTCCCGTTTCAAGAAACAGCATTAATTCTTCTGATTATATTCCCGATGAATACGTATTCAACGAGTTACCCGAGTATGCGCCTATTACAAGGCTGTCGGATAATCTTGCGGAATCAATGCGTATGATGGCGGATATTCAGAAGCTTAAGAACTTTTTACCCAACATTGACTGCGGCGCCTGCGGAGCTCCTAATTGCAGAGCTTTTGCGGAGGACGTAATCAAGGGCAAGGCGAGAGCTGCCGCGTGTCCTATCGGAGAGAGAAGCTTAAACGACAAGGAGGACGCGGAAAATGACGGTTAAGGAGCTAAAAGACAGCTGCGGATTTGAAACAGTCTGTATGCCAGAGCCTGAAAGAGAAGTAAAAGGCGCTTATATCGGCGACCTTCTCAGCTGGGTTATGGGACGCGCTGACTTTGACAATGCATGGATAACGATAATGTCAAATATCAACGTTATCGCCGTTGCCTCCCTTTCGGATGTTTCCTGCGTTATTCTCGCAGAAGGCGTTACGCTTGACAGTGAAGTAAAAGCCAAGGCGGAGGAAAAAGGAATTAACGTTCTTACGTCTTCCCTGCCCTCTTTTGAAACGGCGTCGAGCCTTATCGGTAAAGTTTAATGAAAAAGTATTATTACGATTTTCATATTCACTCCTGCCTTTCGCCGTGTGCGGATGACGAAAACACTCCGTTTAACATAGCGGGTATGGCGAAACTGTGCGGACTTGATATGATTGCGCTGACGGACCACAATTCTTGTAAGAACTGCCCTGCTTTTTTCAAAGCGTGCGAAAACTACGGAATTATTCCGATAGCGGGAGCCGAGGTTACAACGGCTGAGGACATTCACGTTATCTGTCTTTTTGAAAATCCCGAGTCGGCACTTGAATTTGACAGCGAATTACAGTCGCACCGTACCCTGATTGAAAACAGGACGGACATTTTCGGAAATCAGTATATATACGGCGAAGACGACAGCATTACGGACACTGATAAATATTACCTTTCCGTTGCGACGGATTTGTCACTTGATGAGATGCCCGTACTTGTCAGTAAATTCGGCGGCGTGTGCTACCCCGCTCATATTGACAGGCAGGCAAACGGAATTATATCCGTACTCGGAACATTTCCCGATATTCCCGAATTTAAAATTGCGGAAATCAATGATAAGGATAAAGTTGAAGAGTATACAGAAAAATATGCACTTCAGGACAAACTTATTATTATCAGTTCCGACGCGCATTATCTTACCGGTATAAAGGATAAAGAAAACTATATTGAACTTGACGCAGAAAGCGGCGGTAACGAAATAAGACACGCCCTTTTTGAAAAGTTAAGAAAACTATGAAAGAATTATCACTTAATATATTAGATGTTGCAGAAAACTCGGTTAAAGCGGGCGCGGCTCTCACTCAGATTATATTAGACGAAAACGATGACAGCCTGAGTATCACAATAAAGGACGACGGCTGCGGAATGAGTAAAGAAACGCTGAAATCCGTTACCGACCCGTTTTATACAACCCGAACCACAAGAAACGTAGGACTGGGTATTCCGCTTTTAAAGCTTGCCGCTGAACAGGCAGGCGGAACGCTCAGTATTGTGTCGCAGACGGAAGAGCGCGCTCACGGTACCGAAATTAAAGCAACTTTTAATAAAAATCATATTGATTTTACTCCGCTCGGAGATATAACATCAAGCATAGTTACTCTTATTCAGGGACATCCCGACACCGACTTTTTATTCATCCACAGAATAAACGGCGGCGAAGTAACGCTTGATACAAGAGAAATAAAAGCTGTTCTTGACGGCGTTCCCATTGATACCTACGACGTAATCAAATGGGTTGAGGGAAGCATACAAGAGCAGTATGAAGAATTATCAGGTAATTAATCCCTATGGGAATAAATAATGGAATATTATTATAAACAGGAAGGAAAAAACTATGAAATCACTTGCAGAACTTCAGGCAATAAGGGAAAAGATGAAGGACAAGGTTGTTCTTCGCGAAGGCTCAGGCGATATGCGTGTTGTTGTCGGTATGGCAACATGCGGAATTGCTGCAGGCGCGCGCCCTGTTCTCAACACTTTGGTTGAGGAAGTAAACAAGGCAGGCCTTGACGGTAAGGTTATCGTATCACAGACAGGCTGCATCGGCATCTGTCAGTTTGAGCCGGTAGTAGAGGTATTCGAAGCGGGTAAGGAAAAGGTTACCTACGTAAAAATGACCTCTGAAAAGGCTAAAGAGGTTGTTGAACAGCACCTCAAAGGCGGAAAAGTAATTGCAGACTATACTCTCAAGGATGAGAATTTATAATTTTGGAGGTTAAGATATGATTCGTGCACAAGTTCTTATCTGCGGCGGTACCGGCTGCACCTCATCGGGAAGCAAAAAAATTCAGGAAGCATTTACCAAGAACATTAAAAGTTTCGGTCTTGAAGAAGAGATAAAGCTTGTTCAGACAGGATGTTTCGGTCTTTGTGCTCTCGGTCCGGTTGTAATCGTATACCCCGACGGAACTTTTTATTCTCAGGTTAAGCCTGAGGACGTACCCGAAATCGTTGAAGAGCATCTTCTCAAGGGAAGAGTTGTTGAGCGTCTTGTTTATAACGACACTACAGCACCAATTGAAGATATTACGGGTAACGTTTCGCTTAACGATACTGATTTCTACAAGTCGCAGCACCGTGTAGCGCTTCGTAACTGCGGTGTTATCGACCCTGAAAACATTGATGAATACATCGCTATGGACGGTTATGCCGCTCTCGGTAAGGTTCTTACGGAAATGAAGCCCGAGGACGTTATTGAAGAGATTAAGAAGTCAGGACTCAGAGGCCGCGGCGGCGGTGGATTCCCGACAGGCTTTAAGTGGAGTCTTTGCGCTCCCAACAAGGCTGACCAGAAATACGTTGTTTGTAATGCCGACGAGGGCGACCCGGGCGCATTTATGGACAGAAGCGTACTTGAAGGCGACCCGCACGCTGTTATCGAGGCTATGGCTATCTGCGGATACGCAATCGGCGCAACAAAAGGATTTGTATACGTACGTGCAGAGTATCCCATAGCTGTTGCAAGATTACAGCTTGCTATTAACCAGGCAAGAGAATACGGACTTCTCGGCAAAAACATATTCGAATCGGGATTTGATTTCGACCTTGAAATCCGTCTCGGCGCAGGTGCATTCGTCTGCGGTGAAGAAACTGCGCTTATGCATTCTATCGAAGGTAACAGAGGCGAGCAGTTGAGAATAACGTAGAGACATTTGCAAACGTTCCTCAGATTATCTTAAACGGCGCTGACTGGTTTGCATCAATGGGTACCGAGCGTTCAAAGGGTACCAAAGTATTCGCACTCGGCGGTAAGATTAAGCATACGGGACTTGTTGAGGTTCCGATGGGAACGACTCTTCGCGAAATCATTTACGATATCGGCGGCGGTATTCCCAACGGCAAAGAGTTCAAGGCTGCTCAGACAGGCGGTCCTTCCGGCGGATGTATTCCCGCTAAGCTTATTGATACCGAGATTGACTACGATAACCTTACGGCTATCGGATGTATGATGGGTTCAGGCGGACTTATCGTAATGGACGAAGATACCTGTATGGTTGATATCGCTAAATTCTTCCTTGAATTTACGGTAGATGAATCCTGCGGTAAATGTACTCCATGCCGTGTAGGTACAAAGAGACTTCTTGAAATACTCGAAAAGATTACCAGCGGTAACGGTACTATGGAAGACCTTGATAAGCTTGAAGAACTCTGCTACTACATCAAGTCAAACTCTGCCTGCGGTCTCGGACAGACTGCTCCGAACCCCGTACTCGCTACTCTTAAATTCTTCCGTAACGAGTATGAGGCTCACGTTAAAGAAAAGAAGTGTCCTGCAAGAGTTTGTAAGAACCTTCTCACTTACGTTATAGACAGAGAGAAGTGCGTAGGCTGCGGAAAGTGTGCTAAGAACTGTCCTGCGGAAACAATCGAAAAGACAGTTTACACCGCTCCCGGTCACAAACTTCCTTCATACAGAATCGACCCGTCGAAGTGTATCAAGTGCGGCGCTTGTATGAACAACTGTAAGTTCCAGGCAATCAGCAAGAAGTAAGAAAGGAGTCAAAGGATATGAAAAATATGGTTAACTTAAAAATTAACGGCATAGACGTCAGCGTTCCTAACGGCTCCACTATTCTGGAAGCTGCGCGCACAATAGGAATTGAAATTCCGACATTATGCTTCATGAAAAATAAAAACGAAATCGGCGCCTGCCGTATCTGCATCGTTGAGGCTAACGAAGGCAGAGGCTTCCGCCAGGTTACGGCCTGCGTATACCCCGTATCCGAGGGTATGGAGGTTAAGACCAACACCGAGGCTATTCAGAAAGCGAGAAAGACTACGCTTGAGCTTATTCTTTCCGTTCACGATAAGAGCTGCCTTTCCTGTAAGCGTTCAACAAACTGCGAGCTTCAGAAGCTCTGCCGTGAATACGGCGTTGACGACACAAGTTTCAAGGGAAGCAAGCCTCAGTACGAACTTGATTTAAGCACGCCTCACCTTGTAAGAGATAACAACAAGTGTATCCTCTGCCGCCGCTGCGTTGCAGCCTGCAAGGAACAGGTTGTTTCAGTTAGCGGACCTAATGACAGAGGTTTTGACACATCAATCGGTCAGGCTTATAACAAGTCGCTTAACGATACGCCCTGTAT
>CAJOER010000057.1 GCA_905233805.1 uncultured Eubacterium sp.
ATTAATATATCCGTTTTCGTTTGTAAATTTAACCGCATTATCGAAAAGATTATATATAACCTGATATACCATATCGGTATCGGCATGAACAAACATGGGTTCAATATCTTCAAGCCCTCTTATTTCAATATTCTTCTTGTCGATTTTCTGCTCGAAAGTCAGAAGAATATGAATTATCTGGTCTGAAATATTATAGTTTTTGGGCTTCATTTCAAAGTCGCCCGATTCCATCTTGCTCATATTGAGCATAGCAACAACAAGCCGCGAAAGACGTCTTACCTCGTCGGAAACAATTTTGAGATAGTACTCGTGCTTTTCCTTGGGTATGGTACCGTCGAGAATACCGTCGATAAAGCCCGCTATCGAAGTCATCGGCGTTTTTAATTCGTGGGACACGTTCGCCACAAAGGAACGCCGCGAGCCTTCAAGTTTGTCAAGCGCCTCCGCCATATCGTTAAACGCGTAGCCGAGGTCAGCAAGCTCGTCGTTACTTTCAATTTTAACTCTGTAAGAGAAATCGCCCACGGCAAAGCGCTTTGCAGCCGCGCTCATCTGCTGAAGAGGCGTTACCATACGCTTTGTAAGTAGCCATATTACAAGCGAAGCTATTGCAATTATAAGAACGAGAATAATCAGAAACGTTCTTATAATCCTCAGAACAAGCTCCGTCGTACCCTCTTTAACGCTTGCGAAAACTATACCTATAATTCCCGCGGTGTCGCTGTCCGATACTACGTAATCCGGCGCAACGATTGCGGTTCCCACGACGTAACAGCTTACGCCTTTTATAATGGTTCTTGTAACCGCGGTTCCGTTTTCGAATACGTCCTGCATAAGGATATCGTCAACTCTGAATTCCCTGTGGCTGTCGCAGACCATGGTGTCGGAATGGTATGACGCGGTTCCGACCTGGTCCTTACACAGAATAACGTTTCCCTCAACGTCACAGACAAATACGTCGCTGTCAATACAGTTTGAAATCGTTTCAAGCGACTCGCAGATTATCTGTTTATCCGAAGAGTAGGACGAATTCATATCGTTTACAATCAGCATCTGGGATATACTTTTCGCAACCGCGGAGGAGTTTTCTTTTAAAAGCTCCGTTTTTTCGTCAATGGAATAAGCGTTTACAAGAAGTATCAGGGTTATTCCGAGCGCCAGAAATCCAACAAGAAATATAGATACAAACAGTAAAAAGTACTTCGCAAATATGTTAGAGCGTTTTCTCTTTTTTACCTTTTCATCTGCCATTAATATCAGTCTTTCGTCTCAAATTTATAGCCTACTCCCCAAACGGTTTTAAGCACCCATTTGTCCGATACGCCCTCAAGCTTTTCACGGAGTCTTTTAACGTGAACGTCAACCGTTCTTGAATCGCCGTAGTAATCAAAGCCCCATACCTCGTCAAGAAGCTGGTCTCTTGTATAAACCCTGTTCGGGTTTGATGCAAAATGATAAATGAGTTCAAGCTCTTTGGGCGGGGTGTCAACGGGAACGCCCTTAACCTTCATTTCGTAATTTGTAATATTTATTTCAAGATTATCGTAAATAACGGTTTTGCTGTCCGCCTCGTTTACCTCGGGTTCGCCCTTGGTACGGCGGAGAACCGCCTTAACTCTTGCCATAACCTCTTTCGGGTCGAACGGCTTTACAACATAGTCGTCCGCGCCGAGTTCAAGACCGAGAACCTTGTCAAAGGTTTCGCCCTTGGCGGTAAGCATAATAATCGGAACAAGAGAGGTCTTTCTCACCTCACGGCAAACCTGCCAGCCGTCCATTCTCGGCAGCATAATATCAAGCAGGATAAGGTCCGGCGTTTTATTTTTGAACGTATCAACCGCAGCCTGTCCGTCATTAGCGGTAAATACGGTGTATCCGTCCTTTTCAAGATAGAGTTTTAATAACTCACAGATGTTTAAATCATCATCAACAACAAGAATCTTTGACATAAATACATCTCCTTTTCTTAAATTTTATAAAACAGATAATTTAACATATATAGTTATGCATTATTAATTTTATACCATTTTATAACAAAATACAATAGGTTTGTTCATAATTTTATCCGCACGGCGGAAAAAATGTTTGATTAAAGAAAAAAGTTTTTATCATTTTTCACGATTTTTGATTTTTAATAAATTGTTACCATTTGTAATATTTTCTTGACAAATACTAGATATAGGTGTAATATAATTAGGAAAATCTATATTTATTTAATCAGATTTTATGATTTTTAATGCTTTTAAATGCTTTATTACATAGATTTTTAACTGTACCTTTTCTGATGAAAAACCTGAGGCGCCGTCAACGTCTCTTGATGAAAAAATTTAGACAGAAGGAGGTGCTATTGATTTGGAAATTACCTTCAGAGTTGTTGTAATACTGTCTGTTATCCTCGCATTGGTTTTCTTCACAATCGGCTATTTGTTCAGCGAAATCCGCAAAACAAAGAAGGACGCGAAAAACCTTGAATCGGCAGGAAATCAGGCAAGAAACATTGTCAACACGGCATTAGCTGAAGCAGAAGCAACTAAAAAAGCTCAGATTATGGAGGCAAGAGACGAAGTTCATAAGCTCCGTTCCGACGCCGACAAAGAAATCCGTGAAAGACGAAACGAAGTTCAAAAACAGGAAAAGAGGCTCAACCAACGTGAGGAATACCTCGACAAAAGAGCCGATTCTCTTGAAAACAAGAGTGAAACTTTAACTCAGAAAATTAATGAAGCTGATGAAAAATTAGTCGAAATCGATGGCATCAAGAAAAGTCAGTTTGATATGCTTGAGAGAATATCAGGTCTCTCTCAGGAAGAAGCAAGAAAGCAATTATTACTGTCGCTTGAAAACGAGCTGGACGTAGAAAAGAGCAAGCGTATTCTTGAATACGAGCAGATGATTCGTGACCAGAGCGACATTCTCGCAAGAGAAATTATCGGCACGGCGATTCAGCGCTGTGCGGCGGACCATACCGCTGAGACAACCGTATCGGTTGTTGCCCTTCCCACCGACGATATCAAAGGTCGTATTATCGGACGTGAGGGAAGAAATATCAGGTCAATTGAGCAGATTACGGGCGCCGAGCTTATTATCGACGATACTCCCGAAGCTATTACGGTAAGTTCCTTTGACCCCGTAAGACGTGAGATTGCGCGCCTTACTCTTGAAAAGCTTATTCAGGACGGACGTATCCATCCTACAAGAATTGAAGAGATGTTTGACAAGGCAAAACGCGAAGTTGAACAGACTATCCGCGCGGAGGGCGAAAAGGCCGTTATCAGTGCAAACTGCGGTTCCGTTCACCCCGAGCTTGTTAAACTTTTAGGTAAACTGAAATACCGTACTTCTTACGGCCAGAGCGTATTAAAACACTCGCTTGAAGTATCTTATATCGCAGGTCTTATGGCTGCCGAACTCGGCGCTGACGAAAAGACCGCAAGAAGAGCAGGTCTTCTTCACGATATAGGTAAGGCGCTCGACCATGAGATGGAGGGCAGCCACGTTGCTCTCGGCGTTGAATACGCTAAAAAGTATAAGGAAAATGACGCTGTCGTTCACGCAATTCAGGCTCACCACGGCGATATTGAATGCAAGACGGTAGTGGCGGCGCTTGTTCAGGCTGCCGACGCAGTTTCTGCGGCAAGACCCGGCGCAAGACGCGAAAATATTGAAAATTACATTAAAAGACTTCAGCAGCTTGAAGAGATTTCAACAAGCTTTGACGGCGTAGATAAGGCGTACGCTATCCAGGCGGGCCGTGAAATACGAGTAATGGTTAAGCCCGAGGTTATCGACGATAACACTATGCCGCTTGTAGCTCACGAAATTGCCAAGAAAATCGAAGAGGATATGGAATATCCCGGTCAGATTAAGGTTAATATTATCCGTGAGTCAAGGGCTTTTGACGTAGCAAAATAAAAATTTATGGGCGGCTGTGCCGTCCATATTTTATGGGAGAAAAGCTATGATTAAACACATTGTTTGTTTCAAATTAAAGGACAACAGCAAAGAAGAGTGCGAAAAAGCAAGAGATATCCTCCTTTCAATGGACGGGAACGTTCCGCTTTTAAGAGGAATTGAAGTCGGAGTCGATTTCCTTCACTCACCGCGCTCTTACGATATTATTCTTCAGGTTATTCTCGACGACGAAAAGGCGCTCGACGATTACCAGAACGACGAATATCACTGCTCGGTAGTTAAAAAACATATGCACGAGGCGGCTGAAAGCTCCGTTGCAATAGATTATTACATTTAACTTTGTGTGTTAAAAACGCATCCGGATACGTTCCGGGTGCGTTTTATTATTAAAATATATTTCCAAAATTTTTAATAATAAGTTTAATATTATTAAATTGACATTATAAACTTTTAATGCTACAATGTACAAGTATCTTTATATATAATTAATAGGGGGGATAACTATGGAAGAAACCAGAGAAATAGACATAGACCTTAGGAAGATACTTTATATGATGAGAACGAAAATCGTTTTCATCGCTATTATAACCGTTATTTTCGGAATTGTTGCAGGGCTTTATACCCACTTTTTTATTGCTCCCACTTATCAGACGAGCATAAGCCTTTGCGTATATAACAATCCCGACAGAGTCACAACGGACCAGACTATTACGCAAAGTGAAATCAGCGCTGCTCAGCAGCTCGTCGGAACATATATGTTCGCCCTTAAAAGCGACCTCGTTCTCGACAAGGTTGCCGAGGAACTTAAACTCGGTTCAGGTTCAAGCATCCGCGGTTTCATAGAAACTTCGGCGGAAGCGAACACCTTTGCATTCACGGTAAAAGTTACGGGTAAGGACCCGACGATGTGCGCCAACATAGCAAACGCCATTGCGAAGGTCGCGCCGACTGAAACGACGAAGGTTGTTAAATCGGGCGCGCTTTCGGTTATCGATACGGCAAAGGTTCCGGGTGCCCCGATTTCACCCAACCTCAGAAAAAATATACTTATCGGTCTTGCAGTAGGCTTTGCCCTTTCGTTCGCAGGTTTCTTTATCTACGAAATGTTTGACTCGACAATTACCAACGTCAAAGACCTTGCAAGAGACTTTGACCTTCCCGTTCTCGGTACCGTTCCGATGCTCGAAGCGGTTGAACATTCCGACGACGCCGAAGACGAAACAAAGGAAAACGCGGACGCTCCCCTTCCGAAACCGAAGGAGCCCGTCCCGAAGCCAAGCAACGCCTTGCTTGAAAATATACAGAATATGAAGGGAGATGCGAAGAATGACTAAACGTGAAAAAAGAAGACAGCTCGCAAGAAGCAACGGCTTCAAGCAGAATGACGCAAAGAAAATTCTCTGCCAGGAATCCTCCTTCTCTGTTAAAGAGGCGTACAACGCGATAAGAACAAACCTTCTTTTCCTCCAGCAGGGTGAGAAGTGCCCCGTATTCGTAATTACAAGTCCCACCGCAAACAACGGTAAAACGATTAACTCGATTAACCTTGCGGTAAGCTTTGCGCAGATGGGAAAGAAAACGCTTCTTATCGACTCGGATATGAGAAACCCCACTATCCACAGAATGTTCTCCATTCCCGTAAAGAACGGCCTTTCCGAAATTCTTGCGGGACTTACGGATAATATTTCGGTATCAAAAACCGATATTGAAAATCTTTCGGTTCTACTTTGTAAGAGCTCATTATGACTGTGTGTTTATTGATACCCCTCCCGTAAACGTTGTAACGGATTCAACCGTTTTTGCGGATAAGACTACGGGTTATATCCTCATTATCAAGACGGATACGACGAACACTCACGACGTTAAACTGACTATCTCAAACCTTCAGCAGATTAACGGAAACATTCTCGGATTCGTTCTCAACGACGTTAACAGTGAGAAGAAGAAGTATTACTCTTACTACAAGAGATACAGTTACAACTATAACTACAACTACAACTACTACAATCAGTACGACAAGTACGATACTTATTCTTATTAAGGTGATTTAATGAACAGACGCAAAAGAGTACAGCTTTCGCTTGAATTTTTAATAGATTTATTCTGTATTATTCTCGCAAGCGCTGTTTCTATTGTTCTTTTCAGATACTTATTAAACAGAATACCTAAGTTCCCTTATGAAGAGTGGGCGAGATACTGGGCTACCCTTATTCTCGCCTACCTTGTAGTGTTCTTCGGATACTACGTCAACATCGACGTTCAGAGAAGAAGCAGGGGAAAAGAATTTTATTCCGTTTTTCAGAACGCTGCTCTGACATTCGGCTTTTTCTCCGTTCTTATCGTTCTTTTAAAGAACCCGATTGTTGAATCAAGATATATGCTTATTTCAAGTTTCGTTTTCTTCGTTGCTTTTACGTCCGTAGGACGGTACTTTTTAAAGCGTTATCTTACGGGTTATTTCAAGCACGGAAAAACGGCGTCCCTCGTCGGCGTTATCACCACTACGGACAGAGCCGAGGAACTTATATCCAAGTTAAAACTCGACTGGACCTTAAATGTAAAAGGCGTTGTTCTTCTTGACGATTACTGCAAAAACGATATTTTCAGTTACAGGGGAAAAACAGTTCAGACGGTCAACGGAATTCCCGCGCCTGCCGTAAAGTCTTTTATGGACTGGATTCTCGCCTCCCCCCTTGACGAGGTTTTCGTTAACCTCCCCTACGGCGACGACTCCGAGCTTCAGGTGCTTATTGAAGAGCTTGAGGATATGGGAATTACGGTACATATCAACCTCCCTGCGCTTGACGATATTCTCAGCGAAAGCAAGTTCAACAACATTAACTGTAAGATGCAGTACGGCTATCCCATGGCTTCCTTTACGGCAAGCGAAAAGAAATTCGGACTTCTTGCAGTGAAAAGAGCCTTCGATATCGTTTTAGGCCTTGTCGGCTGTATAATCTCTCTTCCCATTATTGCAATAACCGCTATTCCGCTTAAAAAGGAATCTCCCGGTCCGCTTATCTTCAAGCAGGCGAGAGTAGGTAAAAACGGAAGAATATTCAACATATACAAACTGCGCTCAATGTACGTTGACGCTGAAGAGAGAAAGCAGGAACTGCTTGAACAAAACCAGATGGACGGCTTAATGTTCAAGATGGAAGATGACCCGAGAATCACCAAGGTCGGTCGCTTTATAAGAAAAACAAGCATTGACGAGCTTCCTCAGTTTTTTAACGTTGTCAAAGGCGATATGAGCCTTGTAGGTACAAGACCGCCCACCGTTGACGAGTTTGAACAGTATGAGAGCCGTCATAAGAGAAGACTTTCAATGCGTCCCGGTATTACGGGTATGTGGCAGGTCAGCGGACGAAGCGAGATTACGGACTTTGAGGACGTAGTTGAACTTGACTGCCGGTACATAGACGAGTGGTCGCTCAGTCTTGACGCAAGAATTATATTCAAAACCGTCGTAGTCGTTTTGACCCGAAAAGGAGCGGAATAGTTATCATATGAAAATCGCAATGATAGGCCACAAGCGTATTCCCTCCCGTGAAGGCGGAATTGAAATCGTCGTCGGCGAACTGTCAAAAAGAATGGCTGCCCTCGGCAACGAGGTTACGGCGTATAACCGTAAGAGCAGGCACATAGCGGGCGAAGGCTTTGAAACCGCCGAAGGACTCGGCAGTTACGAGGGCGTAAAGCTTAAATGGGTATACACTCCCGATTCGGCCAGGCTTAACGCAATAGTATACAGCTTTTTATCAACGGCTGACGCCGTTTTAAAATCATACGATATTATTCATTTTCACGCAGAGGGACCGTCGGCAATGGTTCCTCTTGCAAAATTTTTCAAAAAAAGATGCATTGTCACAATCCACGGCCTTGACTGGCAGCGTTCAAAATGGGGCGGCTTTGCAACAAAGTTTTTAAAGTACGGCGAAAAATGCGCCGCAAAATATGCCGACGAAATAATTGTTCTTTCAAAAAACGTTCAGGAGTATTTTAAAAATACATATAACCGCGATACCGTATATATCCCGAACGGAATCGAAGAACCTCAAATAAAAAACGCTGAGATAATAAAAGAAAAGTATGCCCTTGAAAAGGACGGATATATTCTTTATCTCGGTAGGCTGGTCCCCGAAAAAGGGATTCATTTTCTTATTAACGCGTATAAGAACACTGATACTGCCCTGCCGCTTGTAATCGCGGGAGGCGCAAGCCATACTGTCGAATATGAAAACGAGCTGCGCGAACTTGCAAAAGACGATAAAAGAATCGTTTTTACGGGATTCGTTGAGGGCTACGAACTCGGCGAGCTTTATTCAAACGCTCTGCTTTACGTTCTTCCGAGCGAGCTTGAGGGTATGCCTATCAGCCTGCTTGAAGCTATGAGCTACGGCAACGCCTGCCTTACTTCCGACATTTCGGAATGTACCGAGGTATGCGAGGACACGGCGGTGTACTTTAAATCCGGCGACGAAAACGACCTGAAAGAAAAGCTTGAAGGCTTAATCAGTTCTCCCGAAAAAATCAAAGAACTTAAAAGCAAATCAAAAGACTTTATTTTAAATAAATACAACTGGGACGAGGTCTGCGAAAAAACGCTCAGGCTATATAAAAAATAAAGCGAGGTGAAAAAATGAAAATCCTTATGGTAAATAAGTTTCTCCATCCCAACGGTGGCTCGGAAACTTATATATTCAAACTCGGCGACTATTTAAAGTCAATCGGTCACGAGGTTGAATACTTCGGTATGGAGCACGAGAACAGAACCGTATCAAATTCTCTCGGCCTCTATACGGATAATATGGATTTTCATACCTCAAGCAAGCTGACTCAGCTCACCTACCCGCTTAAAACTATATATTCCTCAGACGCAAAAAGAAAAATGCTCTCTCTGCTGAAAAGTTTTCAGCCCGACGTTGTTCACCTGAATAACTTTAACTATCAGCTGACACCGAGCGTTATTTACGCGGTCAAGGACTATGAAAAAGCGTATTCGAAAAAGGTAAAGATTATTTATACCGCGCACGACTATCAGCTTATCTGCCCTAACCATATGCTCAGGGATATGCAGGGCGGACTCTGCGAGGACTGCCTCGGCGGTAGCTTTTTGCCCTGCGTCAAAAAATCATGCATTCACTCGTCGAAAGCGAAGAGCCTTACGGGCTTTGCGGAGGCGACTCTTTATAAAAAGCTCAAAGCGTATAAGCATATTGACTGTATTATATGCCCGAGCGGTTTTATGAAAACCAAGCTTGACCTCAGCCCCGTGCTCAGCGGAAAAACGGTTACGCTGCACAACTTCATTGACGACGTTGAGAGAAAAGAAAGCGAAAAGAAAGACTACGTTCTCTATTTCGGACGTTATGCCGAGGAAAAAGGAATTGACACTCTTCTTGACGTCAACGGAGTTAACCTCGTGTTTGCAGGCTCGGGCGACTCTGAAGAAAAAATAAACAGCAAGCATGGCGTTAAAAACGTCGGCTTTAAAACAGGTAAAGAACTTGAAGAATTAATCCGCGGCGCGGTATGCTCCGTTTATCCGAGCGTGTGGTATGAAAACTGCCCGTTCTCGGTTATGGAAAGCATAATGTACGGCACCCCCGTTGTCGGCGCCGATATCGGCGGAATCCCCGAACTCATTGACGAGGGAAAGACAGGTTTTCTTTTCAAGGCGGGCGACCCCGCCTCGCTTGAAGAAGCGATTAAAAAGATAACCGAAAAACCTGCGCTTGCAGACGAAATGCAGAAAAACTGTCTTAATAAGAAGTTTGACACGGTTGACAGGTACACCGAAAAATATCTTGAGATAATTGAGGCGCTTTAATGGCAGACGGAAAAAAGAAGTATTACGACGAACTGAATATTTTTCGCAGTCTTATAATCATATGGGTAGTTATAGGGCACTCGTTTGATACCGGAAGCGATTTTCTCGGCCTTCTCCATACCTACGCCTATACCTTCCATATGAAGGCGTTCATTTTGCTCAGCGGTCTGCTTTTTGCAAAAAAGATAAAAGCGCTCGTTTCATATAAAGACGGCGCAAAACTTATCGGCGACAGATTTTTAAGACTTATGGTCCCGTACTTTTTCTATACCGCGGTATCAATCGTCTTAAAGCTTTTCCTTGACGACTACGCAAACAACAAGCTTTCGCTTAAGGTTGTTATCGACTCGCTCGTCGGCGTTTCAAATCCCAACGGCGGAATATGGTTTTTATACGCGCTGTTCGTGCTTAACGTATTTGCTGTGCTTATATATAAACTGCCCGCCCTTTTAGGACTTATCCTGACGTTTGCGCTTCATATCGTTCATATAAAAACGGGCGTCTTTTCTTCAATCCCGCTCGTTACGCATATTACATTTTACGGCGTATTCTTCTACGGCGGAATGGTAATAGCGGATTACTATGACAGCATCTCTCTTTCAATGAACGAGTTTTTCAAAAAAAGCCCCGTTATATCGGGCGCCGCGTCTTTGCTGTACCTCCCCGTAGCGTTTATTATTTCGCTCATTTCGGTTAAGGCGCTGAAAAGCAGCAGCGTTTTAACCCTGCTTATCCCCGTACTGAATATAACCGTTTACTACTGTCTTTCGGTGTTTATCAATTCTATTGCAAAACTGAAAAAGCCGTTTGTGACGGTAGGCGACTACGGAATGGATATATATCTTATCGGCTACTACGTCCAGATTACGCTCAGAGTACTGCTTAAATCAATGCTCGGCCTGCCGTACGTTGTTTATTCGCTTGCTATGTGTATCTGCGGACTGCTTGTGCCGATACCGATTTCAAAATATTTTGTAAGAAAATTCAGAATAACAAGAATACTCGCTCTCGGCGATTATAAAAAACGAACCCCAAAGGAAGAAGAACAAGATGTCAAAAAAGCTTAACGGAACGGTAATTGTAACCTACCGATGCAACGCGCGCTGCAATATGTGCAACCGATATAAAGCCCCCTCGAAACCCGAGGAGGAAATCAGCATTGATACAATTAAAAAGCTCCCCGAAATGTATTTTACCAACATTACGGGAGGCGAGCCGTTTATAAGAACAGATTTAAAAGACATTGTACGCGAACTCGATAAAAAAAGCGACCGTATTGTTATTTCAACAAACGGTTTCTTTACGGACAGAATAATTGACCTTTGCAAAGAATTCCCGAATGTGGGAATAAGAATATCCATTGAAGGCCTTGAAGAAACGAACAACAAAATAAGAGGCCTTGACGACGGATATAACAAGGGCTATACAACGCTCAAAAAACTTGTTGAAATGGGGCACGGCGACGTCGGCTTCGGTATGACCGTTCAGGACGCCAACGCAGACGATTTAGTCAATTCGCGACCGCGTCGCTTCATAATTCCTTCTATTTCGTTGAGGCTAAAAATATTATTCACGACCGCGAGGCGGTTGCAAAGAATTTTGAAAAGCTGATTAACGAGCTTTTAAAATCGAACTCACCGAAAAAGTGGTTCAGAGCGTATTTCAACCACGGACTTATTAATTATATCTACGGCCAGAAAAGGCTCCTTCCCTGCGATATGGCGTTCGATACCTTCTTTATCGACCCCTACGGCGACGTAATGCCCTGTAACGGAACTAAGGAAAAAGAGGTTATGGGTAACCTCAACGAACAGAGCTGGGACGAGCTTTGGAACAGCGGGCAGGCGGAAAAGGTAAGAGAAAAAGTGCGCCACTGCGACAGGCAGTGCTGGATGATAGGTTCGGTATCCCCCGCTATGCACAAATACATAACCGTTCCCGCCGCATGGGTAATTAAGCATAAGTTTTTACGCTTTTTCAAAGAAAACAAATACTCTATGTACGAAAATAAAATCTGCTGCGATTACAGAGACGGCAAGGTTACGAAGGAAGAACTTGACGCTCTTTCAACCTGCGATATGAGCGCGGTGAGCAGCGACGGACTCAGCGACGAGTCAAAGGCGGCGCTTGAGGGTACTACCGGCGAAGCAATAGTCGACGCAGATATAAAAGCACAGTTGAGGGATTAAATGAAAGTTTTATTTGTAAACCCGATAATTTATACCTCCGAAACAGCGGACATAAAAAGGGCCGAGTCAATTAAAGACACGATGAGCTACGATTTGTGCCTCGCGTTCAAAAACGAAGGGCACGATATAACTCTCGTCGCGGGCGAACCGTTCAGACCTGAAAACGACGTGGACTATCCGTTTAATATCGTGTGGGCAAAATGCGCTCTCCCTTCGGTTTGCAGGCCCAACGCGCTTCCGTTTTGTCCCGAGGTAATAAAACTTGTAAAAGACGAAAGCTTTGACCTTGTAATTTCAAGTGAAGTGTTTTCGCTTAATTCCCTTATGCTCGCGCTCAAATCAAGGGACAATCTTATAGTCTGGCACGAGCTTGCAAAGCACAATAATATTTTCCGCTCAATCCCTTCAAAAATCTGGTATAACCTCATAGCAAAAACCGCGTTTAAGGGCGTGCCCGTAATCGCAAGAAGCGAGGAGGCAAAACGCTTTATTTCGCAGTTTTGCAACAACGTATCAAACAGCATAATCGACCACGGCGTAAATCTTGAAAAGTTTAAGGCGTGCAGCGAAAAGGAAGATTATTTTATAGTTTCCTCCCAGCTCATTGAGAGAAAGCAGATAGATAAGATAATTGATAAGTTTTCTGCGTTTTCAAAAACGCATCCCTCGTATAAGCTTTACATTTTCGGTGAGGGCGAATGCGAAGACGCGCTTAAAAAGCAGAGCGAGGCGCTCGGCCTTACAGATAAAGTGAAATTCTTCGGCAAGGTTTCTCACGAAGAGCTTAAAGAGTACCTTTCAAAATCAAAGGCTCTGCTTGTATATACAAGAAAAGACAACAATATGATTTCAGTCGTTGAAGCTATTGCGTGCGCTACTCCGATTATTACGACGGGCGTGCCTTACAACGCGTCGTATATCAGAAAATACCGCCTCGGTATAGTAAACGACGAGTGGAATGAAAACGACCTTGAAGAAATCATTTCAAACGGCGAGTATATCAACAACTGCCTTTCTTACCGCGAAGGTATATCAAACGAAAGCAAGGCAAACGCTTTTATTAAAGAAAAAAGTTCCAAAAACGTTCTGCTTTCTTCTTACAGCGTTAACCCCTACCACGGAAGCGAGGACGGCATAGGCTGGAACTGGACGCTTCAGGCGGCAAAACAATTTAATGAAAACGATAAAATCTACCTCATTACCAAAAAGGTAAACGAGGCGGATACGATAAAAGGCATTGAAGAACTCGGCCTTGATAACGTTAAGCTCAGAATAGTCGACACGCCCTACTGGCTTAACTGGTACAGGGAGCACAACTCAATGTTCCACCACCTCTACTACATTATGTGGCAGGCGGTTGCGTATGGCTGGGCAAAAAGAAGCAAAATTGATTTTGATATTATTCACCACATAACAATGGTTGATTTCAGAATACCAGGCTTTATGTGGAAATTCAAAAAGCCCTATACCCTTTTCGGCCCTGTCGGCGGAGGACAGTCAACCCCCGCGGCACTGAAAGACTACGAAAAGTCAAAGACGGTTGAAAAGTTCAGGGAAAGCATCAATAAGGCTTGCTCTGTAGTACCGTACTATAAAAAAGCAATCAGCCGTTTTGACCGTGTTTTCGCTATTAATAAAGAAACCGAGGCGTATATGTCAAAAGCGCTCGGCAAAGGCTGTGAAAGGCTGACGGAACTCGCGCTTGCAAAAGAATTCCGCGCGCTTGATATTCCACCGAAAGCCGAAAACGAAACGGTAAAAATCCTCTACCTCGGCAGACTTATCGAAAAGAAAGGGCTTATGCTTTTGCTTGACGTAATTAAAAATATGCCCAAGGACGCGGACTTTATTCTTGAAATTTACGGCGGAGGCCCGCTTGAAGAAAGAATAAAAGCGTTTATTGACGAAAACGCGCTTAGCGAAAAAGTAAAGCTTTGCGGCGAGGTTGACCATACTCTCGTTTCCTCGGTATATTCCGGCGCGGACATTTTCGTTATGCCCTCGCTCAGGGAAACGAGCGGAAACGTGCTCGTTGAGGCTATGGCGCACAAACTGCCCGTCGCGGCGCTTGATATGAGCGTTTGCAGCGATTTCAAAGAATACAGCTGCGGCGAGTTTGTAAACGTAAATCAGAGCAAAGAAGAGATAATCAGAGAGTTCGCGGATAAGCTGACTCTTCTCGTAAATGATTATGAACTAAGAAAAACGCTCGGCGAAAACGGCTATAAATTCGTAAACGGCGAGCTTTCATGGGAAAAGAAATTTGAGAAGGTCTATGAAGGACTTATAAATCAGGAGTAATATGCAGGAAAAGATAAGATACGCTTACATCGACAATATGAAATTTGCTGCGTGCATTCTTGTTGCCCTCGGCCATTTCTTTATGTCAATGACGGCGAACAAGGTTATGCCTTACAGCTTCGCGTATAACTATCTTATCAAAACGCTCTACACCTTCCACGTGCCGATATTCTTCGTTTGCAGCGGTTTTTTATATCAGAATTCGTGCAGGGTTACGTCGTTTAGTGCGTATAAAAAAGAACTGCCGAAAAAACTGCTTGACCTCGGCGTTCCGTACTTCGTGTTTTCCGCAATTACCCTGCTTTTGAAAATACTGTTTGAAAACGACGTTACTACAAAGGCAACCGCGTTCTGGGATACTTTATTTATTCACCCGACTGCGCCGTATTGGTTTTTATATTCCCTGTTTTTCATGTTCCTCTTCATACCCTGTATAAAATCAAAAAAAGCTGCATATATACTGTTTTTTGTATCGCTTGTTTTTAAAATCGGAGTGTTATTAATCAGCGACAAACTGACTGTTCCTATTACTAACGGAGTAATTCTTTTTATTGCTTTGCGTCTTGAAAAATTCTGCCATAGCGCAATATGGTTTTGTTTCGGAATGCTCCTGAGGTTCATTGATAAAGAAAAAATAAAAAAATACGGAAAATTTCTTGCGCCCGTTTTTCTGGCAGTAGGCATAGCTTTAAGTTTTTATTTCTTGTCGGGCAAGAGTGATATGAGCCAAGGGGAGGATTTTATCACCGGAGCGGCATTTATACTCTTCACTGTTACAATATCGATAGTCTTCGCGCCCGAGGCGCTTAACAGGATTTCTTTAAAGTTTTCGGAATTCTTTATGCCCGTATTCGTAATGCACACAATCTGTGCCGCCGCAATACGCATATCACTGTTCAAAATTGGAATTGAAAGCTTGCCCATACATATTCTCGGCGGACTTATCGGAAGTTTTGCAGTACCTATAATTATTTACATAATCTGCAAAAAACTTACTCCGTTGATGTTCTTCTTCTATCCGACCAAAACGATAAAACTTCTGAAAGGGAAAAAGCATGAGCAAGGCGAAATCTCTCTTTGAAAAAAGTAAAAGCAACCACTCTCTGCTGTACGACTCGGTTTCGTACGGTATGTATAAGCTTGGCTACGGCGACATAAATCTCGCCGGCGCAAACTCACGCTATAAAACCTTTACGAAGCTTGAAAAGGAATTCAAAGGCGAGATAGGAAAAACGGATTTTAAAACCTACGAAAACGATATGAGCAATACCGTATGGATTTGCTGGCTTCAGGGAGTTGAAAACGCGCCCGAGCTCGTGAAAAACTGTATTACCTCAATTCAGTATTATATTAAAGACAGGGACTTCATTTTTATAAACAAAGATAACTTTTCAAATTACTGCGAAATCCCCGGATATATTGTCGACAAGTGGAAAAAGGGCGTTATCTCAAATACTCATTTTTCGGATATACTACGCCTCGCGCTTTTAATTCAGCACGGCGGGCTTTGGCTTGACTCAACGGTTTATATGTCGGGCGAGCTCCCCGATTATATAACCGACGGCGATTTCTTCGCATACAGGGACGGCTTTTTCAACTGTGATTTAATCAACATAGGCAACTGGCTGATTTATTCAAAGCCGAACAATATTCTTTTAAACGAAACGCTCAGTCTTATTTACAGTTACTGGAAAAAGTACAACCACACAAAGCATTATTTCATTTTCCAGATGTTTTTCAGAATGGTTACTGACTGCTATGAAAAAGAGTGGAGCGACGTTCCCTATTTCAGCCAGATGGACCAACACATTTTCTCCTTCGAGCTGCTTGACAAATTCAGCGAAAAACGCTGGGCACAGCTTAAAGGACTCACTAATATTCACAAGCTGACCAACAAAATCTACGTATCAAACGCCGAGGACGGCAGCTACTATTCAATGCTTGATAAACTATATAAACTATAAAAACCTACTCCGGAAGGATTATTAAATGGATAACAAGAAAAACCCTCAATCCAACATTCAGGTTGTAAAACCAAACGGGATTATCATTTTAAACTACAAAAGTTTAATAGTTTTTGCAGTATTCGCTGCATTAACTATTATCGAATATAAGTATAACGGAAGCTATTTTGACGAGGTTCTCGGAATTGTTTCCATTTTGGTAGTTGCATATAAGTGGAATAAGCTTTACTATCACGATTTCCGTGCACTGTTTCTTTTGTTTATCACTATGGGGTTGGGATTATTCTCCAATTTATATTACAATCTACACTGGTCGTGGTTCTCGGTTGCGGTTGATATATTGACACAGTTAAAGCTTATATTCTGCTTTATGGCGGTAAGATACTTTTTAAGCGAAAGAGAAAAACAGATTGTAATAGATTATATTTCCCCCTTCGCCCGAATTTACTTCATATTTGCATTTGTTCTTGCAATATACACCCAGATTTTTGACACGGGAATGAACGAGGAAATCCGATACGGACTTAAAACCTTCCGCTTTATCTTCCAGTTCAGCCACCAATATACAACTATAAGTTTCTTCCTGATAGGTTCAATTATCTCGGCAACAAATATTAATTCGAAGAAAAAGAATTTCTACATATTCATAGGTACTGTGTCGATTCTTTTTGCGCTGAAGTCCCCTGCTTTAATCTATACAATTACTTATATTTTCCTTTTCTATTATTTCAAGAAGTATGAGAGACTTAATTACAAGATTATAGTACCGCTTATTCTTGCACTTTTAGCTGCAAGTACTTACCAGATACAAACATATCTGCTGAATGAGGAGGCAGCGCGACGCATATTCTTTGAATACGCATTCAAGACGGCAAATCACTACTTCCCGCTCGGCTCGGGCTTTGCAACCTACGGTTCGGCTGAGGCAGCAAAGCATTACTCAATCTTATATGTTAAATATAAATTCTATACTCACTGGGGTATGGCAGAGGGCAATAACGGTCAGTTCCTGTACGACACATACTGGCCCATGGTAATAGGTCAGTTCGGCTGGATAGGTACGGTCCTTTTCGGATACTCCTACATAAATATTTTCAAATCTGTTCAGCGTTCAAAAGCCGACTATGCAAAGAAAGCGTATATCTACGCTATGTTTATTCAGTATATGGTTCACGCGCTCGGTGCGTCAATTCTCTCAAGTTCTACCGGACTTATCGGATTTATGGCGCTTTCGCTTTACACTTTCCCCGACCCGACTAAGGAACAGATAAGGTGGAATACAAGAGTACATTTGGATTTAAGGGATTAAACGAAAACGAATAACGCCGCAGCGTTTATAGGGAATACGCTCGATACGATTTTAGCTCAGACGTATAAAAACTTTGAGGTTGTTGTTATTAACGACGGCTCGAAGGACAATACGCTTGACATTTTAAAAGAATATGAGAAAAAAGACAGCCGAATCCGCGTTTTCTCTCAGGAAAACGGCGGCGTTTCGGCTGCGCGTAATACTGCGCTTACAAAGATTAAGGGCAAGTTTATTACGTATATCGACGCCGACGACTCCGTGCCGCCGACGGCGCTCGAAGACTTGATTTCTCTTATGGACGAGGACGTTGACCTTGTAGTCGGCTCTCACAACGAAGTGAGAATAGGTATGCACCCTCACCTTGAAAAGCCGAACATTATCGAAGGCAGAGAAATTCCCGAGCGTTTCAGGGAGTATGACTCCGTGGTATGGTGGCCGTGGGGAAAACTTTTCAGGGCCGGCATTATCCTTGACAATAATTTAAGTTACGATACAAATATCACCTTCGGCGAGGACCATATTTTCAACCTTCTTTACGGAAAATATATCAAGGGCAAGGTAGTAGTGACAGACAAAATAGTTTATAACTATCACTATATAAGAGGCGGTCTCTGCTCAAAATACTATCCCGATATGAACGCCCTTCAGAAGTACGTTTATATTGAAATAGAAAACTTCTTCGGCGGTCACGGTTCAACGCCTTACCCCATCCGCCAGAGATATTCGGGCGCATATCTTAAAGGGCTTGTTGACTACTATGCCGCGTGGCTGAAATTCGGCGACGCAGTTCAGAAGATTAAAGAAAGCTTTGATATGTACAGCGATATTACCGACGAAGATACGCTCAAAGAATTCTTCACCTCAGAAGAATACGCGTATATTGAAAAGGGTGACTTTGCGGCATTTACAAAGCTTTATATCAAAAACAATCCGAGGAAAACGACTGTAAGAAAATACAGGCGCTTTGTCCGCCGTGCCCTTGAACGCGGTCAGAAAGTCTTTTTAAAACGCAAATGAAAAAGAACGGTAAAAAAACCTCAATAATAATTATTTCGGCTGTGCTTTTGTGCGGCGTAATAATTGCGGGAGCGGTATTTATGTTTTTCAATAAAGGCAACGGCGGCGAAAAGCCCGCCGCAATTAATGAGATTACGGAGTTTGAAAGCCTTAATCTTCGCATCAGCGGTATGCGCGGGTCGGAGGAATATGAGATTATAAGCAGCGGCGAAAAGTCGGAAATATCGTATTATCAGATTAAATATATAAACGGAAATGACGAAAGAGAACTCCGGAAAAGCGCCGTCTGCAATACAAGCGAAGTAATTGATATTCTTAACGTCTGCAAAGCCGGAAAATGGAACGGCTTTCACGGAAAGCACCCGAAGGGCGTACTCGACGGAAGGATGTTCACCCTGAGCGCGAGCGTAAACGGCGGCGTAAAGCTGAGCGCCGAAGGCTCGGAAAACTTCCCGAAAAACTATAACACCTTTGAAAGCTGGCTCAGTACTAAACTTTATAACGAATAAATAAAAGCTGACTGAAATATCAGTCAGCTTTTTTAATATGATTTTATGAGCTTTATATCGCGGGATTTAAGTATGCGGATTAAATCCGCGTTATTTTTTATCGGCTCTTTCGTGATTATGCCGCCACGTCCGAGGTGTTCGGGCGTGTGGAAATCCGAGCCTGAACTCATAAGCTTTCCCGTATCAATCGCCCACTGAAACGCCTTGAAATTAGTCAGCGCGTCGCACTTTCCGTTAAACACTTCAATACCGTCGATATAATCGGGGTTGCAGCGCAGAATATACGGCCGAAACGGGTGCGCCTGAAAAACTAGGTAGCCCTGCGCGTGCATAAGCTCATACGCCTGCTTTTCCCACAGCGCCATTAAGTTCCCCTGCTGCCTGAGCCAGTCAGGCTCAACGCCGTAGATAAGATAATCCGCGCCCGTTGCATAGTGCCTGAGCTCCATACCGAAAAGCACGGTAAAATCCTCGGTTTCGTACTTTTTCATTTCTTCATAAGAAGAAATATAAAAGTCAATGTATTTCTGCGGTTTTATGAGGTTTTTATTACCGAAGGTAAGGGGGCTGTAATGCTCGGTTACAACTATGCCCGAGTAGCCCTTTTCCTTATACATTTTTACAATTTCCTTCGGATGAACGCGTCCGCACTGGCTTACCAAATTTGTATGGCAGTGCAGTTCATATTTATATTCCATTAAAGTAAAGTCCTTTTATAAATTTCCTTTATATCGTCATTATCAAGCACGGTCGGGTGAGTCGAGAGTTTCGATACATTGACCTTCGATACAAATTCGTCAATCTTATCCTCGCTTACCTTCGGGAATTCGAGAGCGAACTCGCTGAGAAGCGCGTCAAAAATCTTAACTCCGTCTTCGGCGTTTTCGCCGCCCATAAGCTTCCCGAGTTCGTCAAGATTTGAGAAGAAATAATCATGTCCCCTGTCGCCGTTTAGCTTTTCGTTATGTTCAAGCGCGTATTTCCAGAGACGGCTCTGAAGCATGGCAACGCTGTGGCCGTGCGCCGTGTTGCAGTTCATGGTTATGCTGTAACAAAGCGCGTGCGCCGCGGTAGTTCCCGTAACGTTAATCATACCGAGGTTGCCCTCGGGCGTATTATTCATATATGCGTCCTTGTTTTCAAAGAAAAGCTTTATAGACTTTGCAGCGTATTCCTTGCTCTCCTCGTTTGCCGTAGTTGACCAGAAGCTCTCAATCGAGTGGCAGAGTGCGTCAAGACAGGTTGCCTTTCTCTGATACGGCGGCACGGTACTGAGCAGGCGTTCGTCAAAGAGAATATAATCGGGAATAAAGTCGTAGTTATGAACGCTGAACTTGTCAACGTCGTTAAGATAGAATACCGAGGTCTTGGTCGCCTCGCTTCCCGTGCCCGAGGTAGTCGGGATAAAAAGCGCCTTGTATTCATTGTTTTCCATCGGCTCGCTGAGCGCCTTACTGACGTCGTTAGTCGCCATAAGACGAATCATTTTTCCCCCTAACGCTTCAGTACATTTATTTAAAGTTAGATTTAGAGCATATCGTCAAAGCGCGGGTTCGGGCGGATTGTATCCCAGACGACTGTATCAAACTTTTTAAGATATTCAAAAATATCCGTTTTCTGAAAGCTCTTGCCGCAGCAGACGAAGGGCTTTTTTACGTTATTTTCCTCGAATATCCTGTCAATTTCCTTATAGCTTTTTAAAAATTCAGACATAGTATCACTCCTGAAATAACTATACTACTTTTAAACCTTTTGTCAACTTATAAAACGAAATATGTAATATAAATTTTATGCTTTACGGTAAAGCTTTCGGGGTAAGAGGAAAGCATTTTAAGGTGCGACCTGCTCCATTTTTCAAACTGCTCTTTGCTCATTGAGGCGAGCGTTCCGCGGCAGGCGCACATTCTTCCGTGCCAGCCCTCCCGCGTGAACGCAATATCGCAGTAAAATTCCTCGGTTTTTCTGCCTGCAAAAAGGTCGTCGTATATATCCTCTTCTATGCCCATTTTGCCGGTCCAGTCGGGATTATACTCTTTAACAAGGCTGACGCTTTTTTCGGCGATTTCATCGTCAAGGCACCAGTCCATATATATCTTAATGAGCTTTCCGCCCGGCTTTAAAAGCCGTTTTACTTCCGCCTTCATTTTATCGCGCTCAAAATATGAAAAGCACTGCGCCGCGGTTATGGTATCAAAGCTCCCGTCTGGGAGGTTCGTGCTCTCCGCGGGGGAAACGAGGTAATCAACTTCAAAGCCGTTTTCCTTCGCAGTTTCTCTTGCAAAACGAATCTGCTCCTCGGTAATATCAACACCTGTAATACGGGCGTTTTTATTATACAGATTCTGAATAAGTACCCCCGTACCCGTACCGAGGTCAAGCCACGCCGTACCGTCCGCCGCAACGCCGAGGGCGCGCAGCTTTTCATACAGTTTATCGGGGTAAATATCGCGGTATTTTGCGTACTGCTCGGACGTAAAGCCCCAGTCATACGCCTTCCCGCAGTCAATGTTTTCAAGTTTCACTTTAATCACACCTTTTTCTAATATTATTCTTTTTTGGTGAAAATATCAAGCATATGTATTGAAAATCCTGTCAAATCGTCGCGCTCACAAATACTGTGCATGAATTTCATATACTCTTCAAATTCTCTTTTGTTAAGGCGGTTGAGTTTGTTATTCACAACGTAAGAAAGCATATCAACGCCGACAAAATGTAGCCGCGTTACGTTATAGCTTTTCATCAGCTCGTCAATATCGGACTTTCTGTATAATTCAAAAATTTCATTCGGACTTGATATTGCGTGGTAATCCTCGCCTATCATTCCCTTTTTTCTTAAACTGAGAATACGCCTTTCATAAAACATTTTATACATACAAGTATCATTGTTACAGTAAGAAGCGTATATAACGCCTCCCGTTTTCGCAACCCTGACGGCTTCGCTGAGCGCGGAGTGCTTTTCCTCGTCAGTAAACAAATGATACATCGGTCCGAGCAACAGCACTATATCAAAGCTTTCATCATCGAGGAAGAATAAATCAACGGCATTCCCCTCAATGATTTTTATTTTATGCTCTGCTTTTACTTTCTTTTTCATAATATCAATATTATGCTTTACAAGCTCAACCGCCGTAACGTCGTAGCCCTTTTCAGCGAGCGCTACCGAATATCTTCCCGTTCCGGCACCGATTTCAAGAATTTTTGCACCTTCAAACAGATATTTTTCAATGTATTCCATGGTAAGCAGATATTCGGGACGTCGATTTTTCTTCAATAATCTACCGTCCTCGTCATAATGATTATAATATTCAATAACAGAATTCATACTGATTCTCCTTTCAAAAAAATAACTGCTGACAAACCTTGTGTTCATCAGCAGTTCGGTAATTTATATAATCTTACAAAACTATCTTAAATGAACACAACGCCGATAAGCCCATACCTTCTGGCAGGGCTGCTGATACTGTGCATTCAGTTTTGTAAAATGCTTTTTCATAGTGATTACCTCGTTTTGATAATGGTAGCATAAATGATTAACGTTGTCAAACGTTAAGTCCATATTCCCCTCCATTAGTTTTAAAAAACAAAGGGCACGCCGTAAAGCTGCCCTTGATTCTGCATTTATTACGGTGCGTCGATAATCCATTCGTGGGCTTTATCGTTAATACGGGTTTTGTCCCACGGGTCGCCGTCAAGGTGGCGGATAAGCCAGACGTAATACATCTCATAGCACGGGGCGGTTACCTGCTGGTGCGCGTTGCCACCTCTTATGCAAAGGCAGGTACCGTTTTCGGTTTTATAGGGCGTGTCGCCCTCAAAGCCCGCACCGAAGCACTGCGAGGGGTTGAACTGATAGTAATAAAGTTCGGGCTGGGGGTGGTGGTGAGGAGGATAAGACGACCAGCGACCCTGCTGATTGAATACCTCGCCCATAACCATATTTGAATACGGAGCGTTCGAGAGGTCGAACATAGTGGATACAATTCTGTAGCCGACGCCGTCCCACTGGCCTTTTCCGAAATGCTGGTAAAGGCAGTTGTCGGGATTATAAAACTGCGGCTCCCAGGTCTTTTCGTTATCCGTCATCTGAACAAGGACCTCGCTGTCCTCAATTGCCTCAACATGCGCGGGAGTACCGTGAGAAAAATGAACTGCGTAGGGAGTCTTCTGAAACGGACTTTCCCTTTCGCATATCTCGTCAATATTATTGCCTACGGCAAATCTGATTTTACCGGAAAGAAGAAGAATTGCGGTTTCATTTTCCTCCTCGTTAAAGGTGAGAATTTCGCCCGCCTTCATCTTTTTTACGTAAATATCCATAAGCATATCGGAATTTACGCCGTTCATTTCGCAGAGAACTTTCTTTCCGTTTTCGTCATATTCAGGTCTGTAAAGCATAATTAATCCTCCGTCGGTCTGAGGTTTTTAAGACTTAAATCAAGGATAGGCGCCGAATGGGTAAGCGCGCCGCAGGATACGAAGTCAACGCCCGTTTCGGCTATTGATTTAAGGCGTTCCTTTGTAACGTTTCCGCCTTTTTTCATAGTTTCATTATCCATATTATCGAGCATAATTATATCCGCGCCCGCTTCGACCGCCTCTTTAACCTGCTCAAGCGTTTCGGTTTCAATCTCGATTTTACGAACGAACGGAGCGTATGCCTTTGCAAGCTCTATCGCCTTTTTAACCGAGCCCGCCGCGCCGATATGGTTATCCTTTAAAAGCACGCCGTCGGAAAGATTGTAGCGGTGGTTAGTACCTCCGCCGATTTTTACCGCATACTTTTCAAAGGGGCGCATATTCGGGGTGGTCTTTCTCGTATCAAGAAGAACGGTTTTATACCCTTCAAGCTCGTCGGAAAATTCTCTTGTAATAGTTGCGATACCGCTCATACGCTGCAAGTAGTTGAGCGCGGTTCTCTCGGCTGAAAGAAGCGCCTTAATCTCGCCGTAAATCACGCCGATAAGCTGACCCTTTTCAACCCTGTCGCCGTCCTTGAAATCAGTTTCAAAGCGGCTGTTTTCATCAAGGAGCTTAAAAGCTCTTTCAAACACGTCAAGTCCGCAGATTATTCCGCTTCCCTTACAGATAAGTTCGGCTTTACCCTGCTTATCCTCGGGCATTACGGCGTTTGCCGATACGTCCTCGTAGGTAACGTCCTCTTTAAGAGTATTGAGAATATACGCGTCAACGTTAATCTTCATCGTTACACCATTTAGCATAAAAATCTCCGTCCTTTCTTTTGATTTCATCCATAATGAGCTTTTTGAACTCTTTTTGTATCTCCGTTTTATTCGGATACGCTTTTAAATTAACCTCGGGCAGCTCGCTGCCTTTATCGGTTTTATCTTTGGCTATTACGTCAGCCGCGCGCTTTGCAAAAACAAGGCTTTCAAGAAGCGAGTTTGATGCAAGGCGGTTCTTTCCGTGAACGCCGTTGCAGGCGGTTTCGCCGACGGCGTAAAGATAATTCATCGAGGTTTTTGCGTTAATATCGGTTTTGACTCCGCCCATCATATAATGCTGCGCGGGGGTTACGGGGACTCTGTCCTTGGTAATGTCGTAGCCCTCTTCCATACACTCCTCAAATATATTCGGGAAGCGCTGCGCCGCCTCCTCGCTCGTCATGGTAGGAAGAGTGAGGTAAACGTGGTCGGTACCGAATTTTTTCATCTCTTCAACTATTGCGTTTGTTACAACGTCCCTCGGCTGAAGCTCGTCAACGAAGCGCTCGCCGTTTTCGTTAAGAAGGATTGCGCCCTCGCCCCTTACGCTCTCGCTGATAAGAAAACGTCTTCCCGCCTTCTTTGAATAGAGCGTGGTCGGATGAATCTGGATATAGTTCATATCCTGAAGCTCGACGTTATGCTTCAGGCTCAGCGCGAACGCGTCGCCCGTGATATGTGAAAAGTTGGTTGAGTTTTTGAAGAGTCCGCCGATACCGCCGGTTGCAAGAATAATATCGTGGGCGATAATCGCGCCCATTTCGCCGAACTCGTCCTCGCAGACTATGCCGTAGCAGATATTGTCCTTTTCAATAAGGTCAATCATAGTAGTCTGCTCAACGAAGGTTATATTTTCCCTCTGCTTTGCAATCTGTAAAAGCGCCTCGGTAATTTCTTTTCCCGTTTCGTCCTTATGATGAAGAATACGGTTCTGACGGTGCGCGCCCTCGCGAGTGTAGTCATAGTTTCCGTCGCCCGCCGTATCGAATTCAACGCCGAGCTTTACGAGCGTTTTAATAATCTCGGGCGAGCTTTCAATCATTACCTTGACCGCCTCGGGGTTATTTTCAAAATGCCCCGCCTTCATTGTATCCTCGAAATAGCAGCCGAAATCCTCAATACTTTTAAGCACGCAAACGCCGCCCTGCGCGAGGTAAGAGTCGCATTCGGCAAGTTTTTCTTTGGTAATTACAAGAATTTCGCGCTCCCGCGGGAGGCACAGCGCTGCAAAAAGCCCTGCTACTCCGGAGCCTACTATTACGGTTTGAGTTTTAATAAAGTCTTCTCTTTTCATTTGCTTTACCACAATAAGTATATTTATATTAAATATATAATTTATTGACTTTTATGTCAAGTATTTAATAAAGTAAAGGCGCATATATTTATACGGTGGTCTTATGAAAAAAACAGGAAGCGACGGTATGATAAGCTCCGCTTTCGCCCCGAGAATAGAGCTTACGGGCAACGCCTGCTGCGTCGTTGAGGGAATACGCTCCATACCGAAATACGGCGGCGGAGAAATAAAACTCGACCTCGGTAAGTATTCGGTTTCTTTTTTCGGGGACGGGCTGTTTATCAAAGCGTTTACCCGCGAGGGCGCGGTAATTGAAGGGATAATCGTTTCAATGGAGTTTGAGAGTAATGGTTAAAATCATACGGTGGCTTTTGGGCTGGGTGAAATTTGCGTTCGTCGGCGGTTTTAACGAGGGCTTTCTCGACAGCTGCTACGAAGAAAAATATAATATACGAAATATAACAGTTGACGGTAAAACGCTTTACGCCGAATGTCTTGCGGGGCTTTATCCTCGCCTGAGAAAACCGGCAAGGGAAAACGGCGGACGGCTGAAAATCATTAAAAAGCACGGCTTCCCTTTTATTTTCCTGAAAATCCGCAACCGCTGGGGAATCTTTACGGGTATCGTTATCGGAATTGCATTTATCTCTTTTATTTCGGGCTTCGCTTGGAATATTGAAATCACGGGGAACGAAAGGCTGAGCGAGGAAACCGTAAGAGCATTTTTAGCCGAAAACGGATTTTATGAGGGCGCGCGGTTTAAAAGCGTTGACCGCCCGACTCTTGAAAAACTGCTCCTCGCCTCCTTTGACGATATCGCCTGGGCGCATATAAACCGCAACGGAACCTCTGCAACGGTCGAAATAAACGAGGCGGTAATAAGGCCTAAAACCGTGAACCGTAAAAAATACGCTAACCTGAAAGCGAAAAAGAGCGGCGTTATAGTAAAGGCAACCGCATACGACGGCTGGGCAAAGGTCAGAAAAGGCGACGCGGTAAATAAGGGCGACCTTCTTATTTCGGGAATTTATACAAACGAAAAGGGCAAAACGTATTTCACCCGCGCACGCGGGCAATACATTGCCGAGGTTAAGGAAAAATTTGAACTGACCGTCAGCAGGCAGCAAAGCTATAAGCGGAGCCTTAGCGAAACCGAGCGCACGGCGCTTTTATTATTCGGGCTCAGGATTCCGCTTTATCTTGAAAAAACTCCGAAAAACGCAGAGGTTGAAACGCAGAATAAACGCATAATTCTGAACGGGAAAGCCCTGCCTGTAGGGCTTGAAAAAAGCATAGTCAGGGTATATAAAAAAGAGGTAAAAACCCTGAGCGACGGCGAACTAACCGCCCTTTCAAAAAAAGAAGCCGAAAGAAAACTGAAAAAAGAATACGGCAAATATGAAATAATAAAACAAAAAATTGATACCGAGCTGACTGACTCAGCCGCGGTATCAAAGGGCTACGTCCTCTGCCTCGAAGACATAGGAAAAGAAGTCAGAATAAAGATAAAGAAGAACAAATAAAAACAGGACAGAAAGCCGTACTCTGCCCTGTTTTTCATATATTACGTTAACTATTTTTTATATTTAATTTTGAAACAGTTTTTATAGCCGTAGTTTTTTTGTATTTCTTTATTCTGCTTTTTAACCATTTTTACAATACGCTTATCAAAACACTTTATGGTAGTATGCGTAAATCTCTTTCCAACATAAAAACCATCATCATAATCACCATATCCGATGTATGATAAGTCAAAACTCTTGAGTTTTGAGCCTTTTTCAAATGTAATTGTTTTAAGGGTATAATTAGAATATCGGGAATTTTCGCCGTAATCAGCGCCGAAAGCTTCTGAATCAATAGTTTTTACGCTCTTTGGAATAGTTACGTTTTTAAGATATTTGTTACGGAGAAATGCGAAAGATGCAATTTTTTTAACACCCTTGGGAACAGTGTAGCTTTTAGCCGTTTTTCCTGCGGGGTATCTGATAAGAGCGGTCTTATTCTTATTAAAGAGAACCCCGTCTACAGATGTGAGGTATTTGTTCTTCTTGTCAACATTGATTTTCTTAAGCTTATCGCACTTGGTGAATGACCACTGTTCTATACTCTTTACGCTATACTTTTTAGAACCGATTTTAATACTCTCCGGAATTCTGGCATTTTTTGTTTTCTCATTAACGTCTGAAACAGCAAAGCTTTTGCCTTTAAGTTGGTATGTGATTCCGCTTTTTGTTATCTCATTAGCGTTGATTCCGATGTAAAAAGCGCGTTTAGAATTACTGATTTCATGGTAACCGTCTGAAAAGTATCCATCGTGATTCTTATCAAAGATTGAAAGTGTGGTATAATTATTTCCAAAGCCTATTAAACCGGTAGCCTGAATAACTACTACTAAATCGTATTTTCCGACTAATTTTTTGTCGGTTGTTTTCTTCTGTGAATACCAGTTTTTCTTATGACCTTTAACGTAATAAGCCTTGACTACTTTAACGCTACTTTTAGATATATTTTCATCGTTTTCGCCATTGTACGAACTGACGCTTTTTACTGCAAGAGCTCCGACCTTTGTAGAACCGTATATAGCGTTAGGTTTTGCTTTTGAATATAACTCTATACCGTTAATATCTTTTTGAGTGTTTACGTCATCCGCCTGTACGGAAATCGTTGCGGAAAATGTGGTAAATACCATCATAACCGCAAGAATAACAGATAATACTTTTTTCATTTTTTCTTCCTTTCTTTCAGTCATTCCCGAACCGGACAGTAGACGGTTCTCTGTCAGGTTACGCATGTTTACTCTATCACCTGTAGATAACTAATATTTTGCCTGTATCGGTGTAAATAATCACCGATTTCAGTATATCAAATTGACTGATGGATGTCAATTAAGCGTAGTGCAGAAAGGAATCCGTTAATTCTGTATAAAAAAGGGTTGACAAGGAACTATTAATCCTGCCAACCCGTATTTTTGCTATGCGTTTAACTGTTTACAGCCTTGCCGTTAACATAAAGCGTGTAGCCATTGAAATCAATATTTGAATTAGTACTGTCCGCATTATCAAGCGAGGTCACGTAAGAATCGCCCGTAAGCTTGATTTTTGAAGCTTTATCGAGTTTCAGGGAAACCCCTTTTGCTGAATTGTCGGCGTTGATTGTTCCCTCATAGCTTGAAGAAGTAAGGTTAATTGAAACGGTTGAAATACTGTCGGCTTCAACGTCGCCCGTTAAGGTCTGAATTTCGGCGTTGAGAGTTACGTTGCCGCCGTTTGAACCGCTGTTGCCCCACTCGTCGGTTGCCTTCGCACTGATAAGCACGCCGCTGCCGTAGCTGAGCTTCGTGTTGTTCAGATTGATAACGGCGTCGGTATTGGTAATAAAGAACATCGGCGCTGTTTTATAAACCGACGAGCTTTCGCTGACGGAAAGCGAGGAGTTCTTTGCGGTAAATGTGCCTGTACCCTCGCCCGCGTCGCCGGACATAGACTGATAAATCATAATCCCGCAGTTATCAACGTTATTTCTGTTGCCTATACCGCTTGCTGTAAGAGTTGAATTTGTAACCGTTGCCGAGTTTTTGCCCTCGATTACAACCGTCTGTGAGCCGTTTGCGGTACCCTTTGAACTCTCAATACTGATATCTCCCGTTGAATAGATTACGGGCGAGCCCTTTCCGTTGGTTTCAAGAGTTGAATTTATTGCAATAACGGTACCCTCGCCCCTGTCGGTAGCGAGCGAGGCGCAGGAGCCGCCCTGAGTAGTAATGCTGACCTTTTCGGCTTTGATATATCCGCCGTAGGTCGCATCAAGTCCCCTTGCCGAGGACTCGCCCGTAGTCTTGATAGTCGAGTCGCTGATATAGATTTTTGCGTTCTTGCCCGTTGCAAATACTGCGTTTGAGCCTTTCGCTTCGGTTGAAATCGTCGCATTTTTAATAGTAGCCGTCGAGTTTTCCTGAACGAGAATTCCCGCGTTTACGCCGTTGAATTCCGAACTTTCGGTGCTTGTGGTGTCACCTGATTTCGTGACGGTTGCGCCGTCAATAGTTGCATTACCGCCGTTTGTTACGAGGACTATCCGTAAGCGTTTCTTCTCCTTCAACAGTTTTTGCGCCCGAGGCGTCAACGCTTTCGCCCTGTCCGCCCGGCGTATCGGACGGTGCGCCGAAAGAGGACGGGCTGTCCGCGCTTTGCGTATTTCTTAACGCGAAACCCGTGGCGGTAAGACCTGCAATAATAAATATTAATACAATAATAATGATGTTTGTTCGTTTCATTGTTTTACTCCTTTTGTATTATTCAAAGTATTTCCTTTGTTGGCTTAATAATACACGGCATATCTTAAACAAACATTAAAAACCGGGGACAGTGCCCCGGTTTTTTATTTTACCTTGAATATTGCTTTGAACGTTGTATAACCGTTTTCGCTTTTTGCCGAAATCGTTCCGCCGTGGGAGATAACGATATTTTTTGCTATCGCAAGCCCGAGGCCGTAGCGGTTGTCGTTGCGGTTCCTCGACTCGTCGGCACGGTAGAAGCGCTCGAAGATTTTTTCCTCCTCGCCCTTCGGTATTCCCTCGCCCTTATTTGTAACGGTTAAAATTATATCCTTATCCTGTTTGAGTTCAACGGAAATTTCGCTTCCGCTCTCGCTGTGCTTTATTGCGTTGTCAAGCAGGATTGATATGAGCTGCTGGATTTTGCTTTCGTTCATATTCAGCATAATATTATCCTGAATACTGTCGCTCAGCGTTACGCCCTTTTCAAACATTACGCTTTCAAAGGTAAGCGTTGCCTTTTCAACAAGCTTTGAAAGATTGCCCTGAGTGAAAGCGGAAATATCGTTTACCTCCTCGCTTTTTGCAAGTTCCAGAAGGTCGGCGATAAGGGCGTTCATCCTGTCGCCCTCGCTCTTGATATTTTCAAGCCACTTCTTTTCCTCGGGGTTGCTTTCAAGCGCGTCGGCGCTCGCGATAATAACCGAAAGCGGGGTTTTAAGTTCATGCGACGCGTCGGCGATAAAGCGTTTCTGCTTATCAAAGCTTTCCGCAACCGGCTTTGCAATCCAGAGCGTAAGACGTTTTGAAATAAGAAGAATAATCAGCTCCGCAATTAAGTAAAGCAAAACCGAAACCAAAAGCGTCGTTGTAAGCAGCTGCTTAACCGAGGAGTTATCGACTATTACTATCGAGGTGGACGGCTTATATGAATATGAGTAATTTGCAAAATAGAGGTTGCCTATCTCTTTCTGATAGCTCTGGGAAATCATCGTTACGGCAACTTCTTCAATCTCGTCGTCAGAAACGTCATAGTTCGAGTGGTTGATAACGCCCGTAATCTCGTCGTTTTCGTCAAGGATTACCGTATATACGCTCCTGTCAAGAAAACGGATGTTGTCAAAACTGCTTGAATCGGGCTTTTTAAATCCGCCGTTATTCGGGGGGAACGCCATTATTTCCATCTGAGTAGTCTGGTTCAGGCTTCTTTCAATGCTCCGTTTCTCCTGATTATAAAGCGTAAAATTGTAAGCAAAAAGTATTCCCGTTGTAAATATTGTAAAAATAAGAAAGATTACAAGAAATACCTTGTTCTTCAGTTTTTTCACTGTGATATCTCCATTCTGTAGCCCATACCGCGGACCGCTTTAATGTTTACCTTAGAGTCAATCGCCTTAAGCTTTCTGCGTATAAAAGAAAGGTACGCTTCAAGGTTGTTTGACTCAATCTCGTTATCGTAGCCCCAGACCTTGTCGTAAATCATATCCTTAGATAAAATCTGGTTTGCGTTTGTGATAAAGTATTCAAGGAGCTGAAACTCCTTATTAATAACCGAAATTTCCTCGCCCGAGGAGGTGCAAATCAGCGTTGACGATTTTGTATTTAGCTGAAGGTCGCCGAACTCGATATAATCCTTCTTCGGCGCGGAGTTATCAACTCTGAGCTGTAAATTCACTCTTGCAACAAGCTCGTCAATATGAAACGGCTTCGTAACGTAATCGTTGGCGCCGCCCGTAAGCCCCTCGAGCTTATCCTCAAGCATTGACTTTGCCGTGAGCATAATTACCTTTGAGTCGATTTTTTCCTCGCGGATTTCTTTAAGAATTTCAAAGCCGTTCATCTTCGGGAGCATTACGTCAAGTATGATTAAATCGTAAATTCCGCTCTCCGCATTATAGAGTCCGTCCTCGCCGTCGGTTGAAATATCAACCTCGTAATTCTCCTTTTTTAGTCTCGCGGCGACTACGTCGGCGAGCTTGTATTCGTCTTCAATAATTAATATTCTCATAGTTATCACCCGAATATCATTTTATATCCCAAGATTAAACAAAGATTAAAGCGCCGTTTTCATTTTCTTTTCGGTTTCCCTGTATGAGGGCATATGTTTAAAAAGGAGCGCCTTAAAGTCCGCCGAGTGGTTCGGAACCGCCGTATGAACAAGCTCGTGAAGAATAACATAGTTTAAAAATTCCTCGTCGTTTTTCGCAGCCCCACCGCGTTTTCATATCCTTCGTCTGATATGACGAGCAGTAAAGCCCCGTTTTTTCTTCCCAGAGCGGAAGAAGAAGGTCAGTTTTCTTTTTCAGCTCCGCACGGTAAAACTCTTTAACGTGCGCATCAAGCTTTTCAATCGGCATATCAGCGGGGTAAGTAATATAAGCGCCGTTATCGCTTATCTTAACCGAAAACCGTTTACCGTCAAGGGCGGTGATTTTATATTCTTTCCCCCAGAGGTAAAAACTTTCGCCCGTTTTATAGCTGCACTTTTTAGGCGCATTTTCCTGACGGGAAAGCACCTCGGCGCGCTTTTTTATTACCCAGTCCAGGTGGGAAGAAACGAAGCGTTTTATATCCCCGTCCCTGATTCTTTTCGGACAAGTAATAAGCACCCTTGCGTCAGGGGGTTTGACGTAAAGGTGCATATTTTTAATATTCTTTTTCTGAACCTCGATTTCAATTCCGTCAATAACCATATAATAATTATATCATATTATATCGGGAATGTAAAACGGTTTATAAGCAGTGCGCGCGAAGCTCGTCGCCCGATTTTGCGCTGAGATAAGCGGGAGCTATATCAAATACGGTCATAGCACCGGTCTTGCCCTCTTCATTGAGTCTTGCAACCGCTCTTGCATACGCAACGATAACGGAACCCGTGAATTCGGGATTCGAGTCAAGCTTTAAGCTGTACTCGATAACGTGGTTTACACCGTCGCTCGTTTCGCCCGAATAGATAACGGAGCCGCCGTGCGGAAGTCCGCTGTGGTCTTTTTTCATCTCTTCGGCGGAAATGAAGTGTACGGTCGTATCATAATCCGCAAAATAGTTCGGCATAGTCTTGATTTCGTTTTCAATTCTCTTAAGGTCCGCGCCCTCTTCGGCTACTACAAAGCACTCTCTCGTGTGCTTTTCTCTCGTAGTAAGTTCGGGATTTTCGCCGTTTCTAACCTTTTCAAGCGCCGAGGGAACGGGGATAGTATACTGTCTTGCGTCAATAACGCCGTCAATTCTTCTTACCGCGTCTGAATGTCCCTGGCTTACGCCCTTGCCCCAGAAGGTATAATCCTTGCCGTCGGGGAG
>CAJOER010000058.1 GCA_905233805.1 uncultured Eubacterium sp.
TATACGCCCATAGACGCCTTGTTTGATTTCGGCTCGGCCGGCTTCTCGGCAAATTCGTAAATCTTGTCGTTTTCATCCGTTGCAAGAATACCGAAGCGCGAAGCCTCTTCCCACGGAACTTCAAGAACGGCAATAGTGCAGTCCGCGTTGTTCTTCTTGTGGAAATCAATCATCTTTGCATAGTTCATCTTGTAAATATGGTCGCCCGAAAGGATAACGACGTATTCGGGGTCATACTTTTCAATGAACGCGATGTTCTGATAAATAGCGTTTGCCGTGCCCTTGTACCACTCTGCTCCGCCTATCGCCTCATAGGGCGAGAGAACGTGAACGCCGCCGTTGATTCTGTCCAAATCCCACGGCTGGCCGTTGCCGAGATAGTCGTTAAGTACGAGCGGCTGATACTGCGTAAGCACGCCTACCGTGTAGATACCGCTGTTTACGCAGTTTGAAAGCGGAAAGTCGATTATACGGTAATTTCCGCCGTAGGGGACCGCCGGCTTTGCTATGCTCTTTGTGAGCACGCCGAGACGGCTGCCCTGACCGCCTGCAAGAAGCATGGCGACTACGTCTGTCTTATGTGTCATATCATTTCCTCCGTTTATTATTTCTTGGGTTTCTTATCGTCATCGGTCTTCTTTAAGTACAGCGCCGATAAGCCGTGAAGCTTGATATCTATGTGCTGATTAAGACCGTGAATAGGTTCGTCAACGGTTTTATATGTGCCCGCAAGCCTTGGCTTGTCTCCGCCGAAACGGGAAAGCGAGGTGTCAAGAATAACCTTGTACTTTCCTTTTTCGGGAACGCCTATGCGATAATCTCTTCGCCCTTCTTATTCTTACGCCTGAAAGCGATTACGCTGTTGCAGTTATCCTCCGAGGAAATCCACTCAAAGCCGTCCCAGGAGTAGTCAATTTCCCAAAGCTCGCTGTGCTCCTTGTAGAAGTTGTTGAGCGTCTTAGTGAATTCGAGCATCTGTCTGTGCTTATCGTAGCCGAGAAGGAGCCAGTCAAGCCCCTGCTTGTAATTCCACTCGATAAACTGACCGAACTCGCTTCCCATAAAGAGGAGCTTCTTTCCCGGGTGAGCGAACATATATGCAAGGAAAAGCCTCATACCGTCGAACTTCATATCGTATTCGCCGGGCATCTTATTAATAAGAGAGCATTTTCCGTGAACTACCTCGTCGTGGCTGATAGGTAAAATGAAGTTTTCCGAAAAGGCGTAGAAAAAGCTGAAGGTTATGCAGTTGTGATTGCCTTTTCTGAAAAGCGGGTCAAGCGAGGTGTAACGCAGCATATCGTTCATCCAGCCCATATTCCACTTGAAGTTGAAGCCGAGGCCGCCTATATCCGTAGGCATTGTTATCATCGGCCACGCCGTCGATTCTTCGGCTATCATCATAATGTTCGGGTGCTCCATAAAGAGCGCCTTGTTCAGCGTGCGGAAGAATTCAACGGCTTCAAGATTTTCGCGTCCGCCGTTTTTATTCGGTACCCACTCGCCGTCTTTTCTCGCATAGTCGAGGTAGAGCATTGAGGCAACCGCGTCAACGCGGATTCCGTCAAAGTGGAACTTTTCAATCCAGAACATTGCCGACGAAATAAGGAAGCACTGAACCTCTTTTTTTGAGTAGTCGAATACTCTCGTGCCCCATTCCTTATGCTCACCCTTTCTCGGGTCTGCGTATTCGTAGCAGCACGAGCCGTCAAATTCGTAAAGCCCGTGAGCGTCCTTGGGGAAGTGGGCGGGAACCCAGTCGAGTATTACGCCTATTCCCGCGCCGTGGCACTTGTCAATGAAATACATTAAATCCTCGGGAACGCCGTAACGCGAGGTCGGGGCGAAATAGCCGGTTACCTGATAGCCCCACGAGCCGTCATAGGGGTATTCCATTATCGGCATCATCTCAATATGAGTATATCCCATTTCCTTAACGTAGGGAACAAGCTCGTCAGCCATTTCACGGTAGGTGAGGAAGTTGCCGTCGTCGTGGCGTTTCCATGAGCCGAAGTGAATCTCGTAAATATTTACGGGCTTTTCAAGGATAGAGCCTTTATTGTTTTGCGTCTGCCACTTCTTATCCTTCCATTTATAATCGGAAAGCTCGTATACCTTCGAGCCTGTGGCGGGGCGGGTTTCCTGATGAACGGCGTAGGGGTCTGCCTTCATTCTGTACTCGCCCTTCTTGGTAGTAATGGCGTACTTATAGCAGTCGTAAATATTGACGTTGTCGATTATTGCCTCCCAGATTCCGGGGGATACGGGGAAACATCTGTGCGTATCGGGGTTCCAGTGATTGAAGTCGCCGACTACGCTGACAGCCTCGGCGTCGGGCGCCCACACCCTGAAGGCGTAAGTCCCTTCTTTAATCTTATGAACGCCGAAGAACTCGTATGCCTTGTAATTCGTTCCGTCGTGAAACAGATATACGGGCAGCTGATATTCTTCCTTGATTACATCCATATACTTTCTCCTGTCATCATTAATGTTTTAATACAGAAATATATACTAATATAAATACATAATAGCACCTATATCTTTCAAAATCAAGGGGTATTTGGTTATTTTGTTACAAGATTTTTTGAATTTTTTGTAAAATTTGTGCGTTTTGTTACAAAAACAGGCTCGTGGAAAACGCTTGTTATTTGTGCAAATAGCAGAAAATATTTTTTCTTATTTTTTTTATTGTTACTAATAGTGAAATATGGTATAATACGTAATCGTTGAAAGATATAAAAAGGCGGATAAAATTATGAAGTTTACTAAGATGCATGGCTGCGGTAACGATTACGTGTATTTTGACTGCACGAATAGTGAAATTGCAGACGAGAGCGCTGCGGCAATCGCGCTTTCCGACAGGCATTTCGGCATAGGCGGCGACGGAATTATCATTATCAAAAAGGGAAGGAAGGCCGACTTTGAAATGGTAATGTATAACGCCGACGGCTCGCGCGGAGCCATGTGCGGCAACGGCGTGCGCTGCGTTGCAAAATACGTTTACGATAAGGGACTTACCGATAAAACGAGTATCTCTATCGAGTCTATGGGCGCGGTGAAATATATCGACGTCACCGTGGAAAACGGCAAGGTGAAAAGCGCAAAGGTTGATATGGGCGCGCCTATCCTTGAAGCGAAGAATATCCCCGTAACCGTAGAGAGCGAAAGGGCAATTAACGTTCCGCTCACCGTTGACGGCACGGAGTATAAAATGACCTGCGTTTCAATGGGCAACCCCCACGCGGTTGTATTTATTGAGAACTCGCCGAAGGATTTTCCGCTTGAAAAAATCGGACCGCTTTTTGAAAACAACCCCGTATTTCCCGACAGAACCAACACGGAATTCATTAAGGTTATTGACAGGAAGAACCTTGAAATGAGAGTGTGGGAACGCGGCTCGGGCGAAACTCTTGCATGCGGTACGGGCGCGTGCGCAAGCGCGGTTGCGGCTATACTTAACGGCTACGCCGACAATGAACTTACCGTTCATCTCATCGGCGGCGATTTGCAGATAAGCTGGTCGGGTAACGACGCCGACAGCGTATTTATGACCGGCCCCGCAACCACCGTATTCGACGGCGAGATTGACTTATAAGAATTGAGAATTGAGAATTATAATAGCCGTCCGCAGGACCCACAATTCTCCATTATCCATTTTCCATTTTCCATTAACAAAAGGAGGTTTTTATATGAAAAAGACAGTTCAGCTCTATGAGGGCAAGGCGAAAAAGGTCTGGGCAACCGAGGATGAGAACACCGTTATCGTTGACTACAAGGACGACGCTACCGCCTTCAACGGAGAGAAGAAGGGAACAATCGTAGGCAAGGGAGTTGTAAATAACAAGATGAGCAACTACCTAATGCAGCTTCTTGAAAAAGAGGGCGTGCCGACTCATTTTATCGAAGAACTTTCGGACAGGGAAACCGCGGTTAAGAAGGTTTCAATCGTTCCGCTTGAGGTTATTATCCGTAACCGTGCGGCGGGTTCAATCTGTAAAAGGCTCGGCCTTGAAGAGGGTATGGATTTCGTATGCCCGTCGATTGAATTTTCATATAAAGACGACGACCTCGGCGACCCGCTTATTTCGGAATACCACGCTATTTCCTGCGGCTTCGCAACAAGAGAAGAGGTTGACACTATTACCAAGTATGCCTTCAAGGTAAACGAAGTATTGAAGGCTTATTTTGCAAAAATCGGCGTAGAGCTTATCGACTTCAAGCTTGAATTCGGAAAGACCGCCGACGGAACTATTGTACTCGCTGACGAAATCAGCCCCGACACCTGCCGTTTCTGGGATATCAAAACCCACGAAAAGCTCGATAAGGACCGTTTCAGACGCGATATGGGCGGAGTTGAAGAGGCTTACGCCGAAATGATGAAGAGAGTAGGTCTTGATTAATTGAGAATTGAGAATTGAGAATTATAATAGCCGTCCGCAGGACCCACAATTCTCCATTCTCCATTTTCCAATAGCATCAGGAGGTAATTATGACTAACGATAAATACACCTCTCCCTTTGCCGCAAGATATGCGAGCAGGGAAATGCAGTATATTTATTCTCCCGACTTTAAATTCAAAACGTGGAGAAAGCTCTGGATTGCGCTTGCCGAGGCTGAAAACGAACTCGGCTTGAACGTAAGTAAGGAGCAGATTGAAGAGCTTAAAGCTCATGCAGAGGATATTAACTACGAGGTAGCTCAGGAGTATGAGAAAAAATTCCGCCACGACGTTATGAGCCACGTTCACGCCTACGGCGAGCAGTGTCCGAACGCTAAGGGAATAATCCACCTCGGCGCAACCTCCTGCTACGTCGGCGATAATACCGACGTTATCACTATGCGCGAGGCGCTTTACCTCGTAAAGAAAAAGCTCGTCAACGCGATTGCCTCAATAGCAAAATTCGCTGACGAGTATAAGGATATGCCCTGCCTCGGCTTTACGCATTTTCAGCCCGCTCAGCCCACTACGGTAGGCAAGAGGGCGACGCTCTGGCTCATGGATTTAGTTCTTGATTATGAGGAGATTAATCACGTTATCGATACGCTTATGCTCCTCGGCTCGAAGGGCACTACGGGTACTCAGGCGTCCTTCCTCGAACTCTTTGACGGCGACCATGAAAAGTGCAAGGAACTCGATAAGAAGATAGCCGAAAAAATGGGCTTTAAGGCGTGCTTCCCCGTAAGCGGCCAGACCTATGCGAGAAAGCTTGATACTATCGTAGTCAACGCGCTTGCGCTTATCGCGCAGAGTGCCTGCAAGTTTTCAAACGATTTAAGACTCTTACAGAATCTTAAAGAGATTGAGGAGCCGTTTGAGAAGAACCAGATTGGCTCGTCGGCTATGGCGTACAAGCGCAACCCGATGAGAAGCGAGCGTATCGCCTCGCTTTCAAGATACGTTATGATTGACGCGCTCAATCCCGCGTGGACGGCGTCGGCTCAGTGGTTTGAAAGAACTCTTGACGACAGCGCAAACAAGCGCGTTTCCGTTGCGGAGGCGTTCCTCGCAATCGACGGAATACTCGACCTTCTTATAAACGTAACGAGCGGACTCGTGGTTTACCCGAAGGTAATAGAGGCAAGACTTATGAGCGAGCTTCCGTTTATGGCGACAGAAAATATTATGATGGACGCCGTAAAGAAGGGCGGCGACCGTCAGGAGCTTCACGAAAAAATCCGTCAGCACTCTATGGCTGCCGGCGCGGTGGTAAAGGTTGAGGGAGGCAAAAACGACCTCGTTGACCGTATCGCCGCAGACCCCGCGTTTATGACGACGAAGGAGGAAATCCTTGCAATCCTCAAGCCCGAAAACTTCGTGGGCAGAGCGCCCGAGCAGACGGCTGATTTCTTAAACGAGGTAGTTAAACCTATCCTTGATGAGAACAAAGACCTCCTCGGCGTAGACGTGGAAATTAACGTATAACAAAAAAATAAAAGGCACCCCGCCGGGTGCCTTTTTTATATTTCTTCAAGCAGCTTATAAAGCAGAGTATAAAGCGTTTTCGCTTCCTCGTGCGTCAGGTTAACGCATTTTCCCATCTGCTGCGGAACTTCAACGGCGTCGGCTTTCAGCTTTTCGCCCTTTTCCGTGATTGAAACTATGAGGTTCCTCTCGTCCTCTTTTGAACGCTCGCGCTTGATGTAGCCCTTTTTTTCAAGCTTTTTGAGCAGGGGAGTGAGCGTTCCCGAATCGAGGTAAAGGCACTCGCCGAGCTCCTTTACGTTGATTTTCTTTTTATCCCACATTACCATCATAGTGATGTACTGCGTGTAGGTTAAATCAAGCTTGTCAAGATAGGGCTTATAGCGCTTAACTACCTCTTTTGAGCAGGCGTAAAGCGGAAAGCAAAGCTGATTTTCAAGCTTTAAGGGGTTATAATCTTCCGACATAGTATCACTCTTTTTCGTAAATTGAACAATTTTATTGTACACAATTAAATCGCGTTTGTCAATATAAAAAGCCGCCTGCCCGAAAGCAGACGGCTTTACCGTTATATTATTTATTTTTCGCGCAGGAGCACGCGTGCGGACAGGAGGAGCATTTCCTCCCGCAGGCGCCTATGCCTTCCTTTTTATCCTTTACAACTTTTCTTATTGCAAGAAAGACTATAAGCGCAAGCACAAGCAGGGTTACTATTGTTACCCAGTTTGCCTGTAAAAAATGAAGCAAATAATCATCTCCTTATTTTACCGTAAGGCGGTTTTCGTTATATTTATTTTTCCTTACGAGCATATAGCAAAGGAACGCGAGCGCCGCTATTGCCGCGATTATGCCTATAATGTGGCTCTTGATATCGCCTGTGAAGAGGCAGCCGAGCTGGAACACTATGAGCGAAACGAGATATGCAAAGCCGCACTGATAGCCGATTGCAAACCACGTCCATTTAGCGTTGTTCATTTCTCTCTTGATTGCGCCGATAGCCGCAAAGCAGGGAGCACAAAGGAGGTTAAATACAAGATAGGAAAAGTCAGCTACAAGATTGCTCCAGATTTCGTCGCCGTTTTCAGCAAGCTCGCCGCCGAAGTGGTAAAGCTGACCGAAGGTACCTACAACATTTTCCTTTGCAATCAAGCCCGTAACGGCAGCGACTGCGGTTTTCCAGCTGCCCCAGCCGAGCGGAATGAACATCCACGCAAAGAGGTTGCCGATTTTTGCCATCAATGAATTGTCTATGTCCTCAATCATACCGAAGCTGCCGCCCTCGACGCCGAAGTTGAGGAAGAACCAAACGACGATGGTTGAAAGAAGGATAACCGTTCCCGCTTTCTTAATGAACGACCATCCGCGCTCCCACGTTGAGCGAAGCACCGTACCGACCGTTGGCAGATGATATGCGGGAAGCTCCATAACGAACGGCGCAGGGTCGCCCGAAAACCTCTTGGTTTTTTTGAGCATAATACCCGACAC
>CAJOER010000059.1 GCA_905233805.1 uncultured Eubacterium sp.
GAATCGACCGGTTCAATCGGCGTTGTAACAATCAACCTTCCCCGTATCGCTTATCAGGCAACCGACGAGGCGGATTTCTACAAGCGTCTTGACCACCTTATGGATATTGCCGCACGCAGCTTAAAGACAAAGCGTACGGTTATCACAACCTTACTTGACCAGGGACTTTATCCCTACACCAAGAGATATCTCGGAACCTTCGCAAACCACTTCTCAACAATCGGTCTTATCGGTATGAACGAAGTAGGCCTCAACGCCAACTGGCTCCGTGCCGACTTAACCGACCCGAAGGTACAGCGTTTCGCACGCGACGTTCTCAACCATATGCGTGAAAGACTTTCCGACTATCAGGAAATGTACGGCGACCTCTACAACCTTGAGGCTACACCGGCTGAGTCAACAACTTACCGTTTCGCTAAGCACGATAAGGAAGACTTCCCCGACATTATCACCGCTAATATGAACGGTACGCCGTACTACACAAACTCTTCACACCTTCCCGTAGGTTATACCGAAGACATTTTCTCGGCTCTTGATATTCAGGACGATTTACAGACCCTTTACACCTCGGGTACAGTATTCCACGCCTTCCTCGGCGAAAAACTTCCCGACTGGAAAGCTGCTGCAAATCTTGTTCGCAAGATTGCTGAAAACTACAAGCTTCCTTACTACACAATGTCGCCGACATACTCGGTATGTAAGGACCACGGTTACCTCACGGGCGAACAGTATACCTGTCCTATCTGCGGAGCCAAGACCGAGGTTAACAGCCGTATCACCGGCTATTACAGACCTATCCAGAACTGGAACGACGGTAAAGCTCAGGAATATAAGGACCGTAAGGTTTACAACATCGGCAGGTCTCACCTGACCCATGACGGCCCGAATCCGGCACCCGTAGACGAGCCCGTTGTTACCTCTGCTCCCATAGCAGAATCGGTTTCCGAAGTTCAGACGGACGCTGACGTAATCCTCTTCAAGACGGCAACCTGCCCGAACTGTAAGGCAGCGGCTGCTCTTCTCGACAAAGCAGGAATTAAATTCGAAGCGCTTAACGCTGACGAAAACGCCGAGCTTGTTGAGAAATTCGGAATCAAGCAGGCTCCGACGCTTGTAATTATGAAAGATGACGGATTTGAAAAATTCCGCGGCGTATCCGATATTAAAGGTTACTTAATGAATAAATAAGCTAAAAGAGGCTGCCTTTCGGCAGCCCCAATTATGTCCCCCGGCTGGCAGTGCAAAGCTTCGCACAGCGCCTGAAGGGTTGAAAAACGGATTGCGCTGACGTGCCCGTTTTTCAGTTTTGAAAGGATAACGTTTGCAACTCCGACTTTCTCGGAAAGCTCGTTAAGGCTCATTTTTCTGTCCGCCATAACGCGGTCAAGTCTTAATACTATCTGTCCCATGCTGCACCTCCTTAAAGTGTTTCATCCGATTCTTTCTGAAGTGCGGCGCCGTAGGTGAAAATCATTACAAGCATAAATACAACGAGAATTCCGAATACAACCGTAAGGTCTATTCCAGCGTGAACATCAACTCCGGGAGAGAACATATAATGCCAGGAGTTTTCGGACATTCCGCTGATAAACGCAAACGGAATAAGCGAGTAACCGAAGCGCTTCATATTCTTGATTACGCTGTCGCAAAACGGCGTTTCGCATTTTTCAAGCGACTTCATAAGCGCTCTTACCATAAACAAAACGACGATAGTGCAGATTGTGTTAATCAGCGCTGCAACAAGAGCATAGATAACGGCGTCAACGTTCACGTTAAGCTCCTGCTTATTCATACTGAGGGTAAAGCCCTTTTCGGTTTCCTCGGCGGTAACACCTTCGGGAACGTCGCCTTTGACGTCGCCGATAGCGATTTTTTCTTCATCGTCAAGATAAACCTTTCCGTCGCCGCCCTTTGCAGCGTCGATAATCGCGTCAGCGATGCTTCCGAGAAGCTCGCCCTTCGCCGTTACGTCAGCGGTACCCGTTACCTCAACCCGAAGCGCGTCCTTCGGTAATGAAGCAGCAACTCCTATGCCTACGGCAGTTGCGACAGCGGCAAGAATCATAAATACGGCAATTATCGTTGTAAAGATTCTTCCGATTTTTCCGATTGTATTGATTTTCTTATTCATTTTTGTTTCCATAGTAACAACTCCTTTTCGTTATCGTTAAGTATTTAACGTTTATCGTTAATTGGAGTATAGCATAACATTTTACATTTGTCAATAGTTTTTTAACGTTTTTCGTTAATTTTTTTATATTTCCGTAAAAACTCCTAAAGAAAGGTGAAAAATATGTACGATATTATTGTTGTCGGCGGCGGCCCCGCCGGTATGACTGCGGCGCTTTACGCGCAGCGAAACGGAAAGAGCGCGCTTGTAATTGAGAAGGCGGGCTTCGGCGGTCAGATTACCCACTCCCCCAAGGTTGAAAATCTCCCGGGAACTCTTACAATAAGCGGTAACGAGTTTGCCGACAGTATGCTTTCCCAGATTCTCGAGCAGGGCGCTGAGATTGAAATTGAAACCGTATGCTCAATAGAGAGCAACGGAAATAAAAAGATAGTCAAAACCGAAGAGGGCGGCGAATACGAGGCGTATGCGGTAATAATCGCAACGGGCGTTAAGCACCGTATGCTCGGGCTTGAGGGCGAGAACGAACTCGTCGGCGAGGGCATTTCCTTCTGCGCGGTATGCGACGGCGATTTTTACAGCGGCAAGACTGTCTGCGTCGCGGGCGGCGGAAACTCCGCTCTTCAGGAGGCAATACTTCTTTCGGATAAATGCAAAGAGGTAATAATGCTTCAGGACTTACCCGAGTTCACGGGCGAAGAAAGACTTCAGCAGGTGCTCTTCTCACGCGGTAACGTAAGCGCTCACACAGGCGTAAAAATTACCCGCCTTATCTCCGAGGGAGGAGAACTGACGGGCGTTGAGATTGAAAAGAACGGAGCAAAGCAGGAGATAAAGTGCGACGGACTTTTCGTTGCGATAGGTCTTATCCCCGAGAACGAGCCGTTTAAGGATTTGGCGGAGCTTAACTCTTACGGCTACTTTGACACCGATGAAAGCTGCACCACAAAGACCGACGGAATCTTCGTTGCGGGCGACTGCCGCAGCAAGACAATCCGCCAGGTAACAACGGCAGCCGCGGACGGAACAAAAAAAGCAAGGGGTTGCCCCGCTTCCCATAAGGAGGTTTCGGTTAAAATCAACGGCAAGGCTGACGCCTTGCCGTTGATTTTAACGAACTAATTGTGCAAAAGAGTTGTTTATTGAGACGATACTCCCTTATGGAAAGCGGGGCTTATCCCTTGCTTTTTTGTTTGCTGTTGTAAATGATTTCGTACTTTCTTACAAAATACTTTGCTTCATCTCTCTTCTGGTCGTCGGTGAGTTCGCTGAAATGAAGAATCAGTTTATGATTGTGAAGCTTATTTTTCAGTATATCCCTGCTGAGATTCAACTCAGGATTATTCGCTTCCTCACTTTTATTATCCGGCCACTTTTTGCCCTCATATTTCACAAACCCTTCGGTAAACTCATAATTGTTCCACCGTTCTTTTTCATCTGAAATACAGCTTCCGTAGTCTTCAATAAGAGCGTCAAGTGCTCCCCTTAATTCTTCGCTGTCTTCTGTTTCGTATTTGCTTATTGCTTCAAGGCTGGGCTTAATAGCGTCTATAAAGCCTTTCCATTTTTCACCTTCATGACCTGATTCGTGCCATGCCTTATGATATATTACCTGAGCTATTGTAGAACGGTAATTATATTCTTTATAGAACATTGACCTTTTATATGTAGTAATATCACTACCTTCTTTTCCTTCAGTATGAACACTGACAGCAAGTTCCTCAAGTTCGGAATTAAGAATAACGTCGCTTGAATATACGCTTTTAAAGTCGCCGATAATACTTATATTATAACTGTTATCTTTTTCAATAGATTCTTTAACATATGAATTCTGAACAACAGTAGTTATTATCGGTTTTTCATTATATTCTTCCGTTCCGTTCTTTTCAAGGAACTCTTTTGCATAGACTTCCCTCACTTTTCGTGCAACTTCAATATTCTTACTGTCGCCGCCGAGAGAAATGAAAACGAAGTTTGCGTCTAAATGATTATTAAGTTCTTTTTCAAAGAATTCGCCGTGGCTGAAATCGACAGTATGGAATTTGAGTACGCCGTCGTTTCTGTCTATTCCCGGGCACTGCGCATAAAATCTGTCGCAAGCATCCCCGCTGCTGTCATAGACGTTAATTTTCATAGTATAACCGTCGCGTCGGCAGAACCAAAGCATAGATTTAAGCATTTCAAATCCGTGCTCACCCATGCCGAGAATAAGAATATCAAAATGATTATTTTCAGATGCGCGCTCAATGAGTTTTGTTCCACGTTCATATAGGTAATTATAAATCATAGAGCGCTTATAATCTATTCTTATAACGTTAACGGTGCTATCTTCATTAAGTAAGCTGTGAACAGAAAGCTCGCTCGTACTGCTTTTTGAGAAAAGATAGAGCGTTACTTTATCTTTCTTTGTGTTTTTATCATACTTATTAATCAGCTCAATTGTCTGCTCAAGGTTTTCGTCCTCGTCACCGCCGATTAAGAAAAGTCTTTTTTTAGTAAAAAGCGAAATCTTTCTTGCCCAGGTTTTTGCCGTTATATCCTTTTTAAAACAGATTGCGTTTATTTCTCTTGCACGGCGGACAAGCTCATAGTCCGTTTCGCTGTTTTTACTGAAAACGTCGGTAAATACAATACATGCAGAATAGGGATGCTTTTCACTAATACTCTCGGCAAGAGTTATTGAGCGCTCGTTTAGCTCGGAAAAGATATATTTGTTCTGAAGAAAACTGAAAAAATATCTTACACTTGCCGAAACTTCCCTGAAAAACGACAGTATTGCGGTAACGGTAATTATCGGCGCAATAAAATAGAAAGCGGTCGCTATGGCGGAAACTATCAAGCCTTCTGTTTCGCCGTTAAAATAGACTATTATTTTCTTTAAAACTCTTACGTCATACAAGTCCCCGCCCAAGCCGAACAGCGTGACCGAGTGATAAAGAGAATAAGCAACTGAATTTACTATTCTTGACAGTTCGGGCAGCCTGTCGGGTTTAACGTAATAATACCTCGGAAACATTATTACCGCGTTTGAAATAAAAACCATCGCGGCAAAAAGGGGCAGTTTTATTTTTTTTCTTAAAATAAATGCATATATTAATACTGCTATATATAACAAAATGGCGTAAAGAAAGTAAATATCATTAATCATTTTATTTCATATCCTAACTTAACAATCAGTTTTAAGGTTTCAAGCGCGGTGTTTCGGTCATATTCCTTTTCGCTTTCGGGAAGTTCGCCGTAAGGAACGAGAAGAGGCGTTACCTTCTTTTCGTTATCGCGCGTTTCGCCCCAGGTCCAGCCCTCGGCAATTCTTCCCGCAGCCCATACGTCGTGAACGTTTTCGGCAATTTTTTCCGTCAGTTCAAGAAGCTCTTCGGAAAGAATAACGTCGCTTGTATCAACGGGTTTAGGTTCGTACATAATAAATACCTCACTTAAAAAAGTCTATAATTATTTTATATTATATTCTGCTTAGTGTCAATAAAAAAAGCACAGCGCTACGGCTGTGCTTTTATTGCAATTAATAGTTTTCCGAGTGGATTTCGAAGAAGCTCTGAGGATGTGCGCAGGTCGGGCAGATTTCAGGTGCCTTGGTACCTACTACGATATGACCGCAGTTTCTGCACTCCCATACTTTAACCTCGCTCTTTTCAAATACCTGTGCGGTTTCTACGTTTTTAAGAAGCGCTCTGTATCTTTCCTCGTGGTGCTTTTCAATAGCAGCTACAAGTCTGAACTTTTCCGCAAGCTCGTGGAAGCCCTCTTCGTCGGCCGTTTTTGCAAAGCCTTCGTACATATCGGTCCACTCAAAGTTTTCGCCGTCTGCTGCGGCTGAAAGGTTCTGAGCCGTATCGCCTATGCCGTCAAGCTCCTTGAACCACATTTTTGCGTGTTCCTTTTCATTGTCGGCGGTTTTAAGGAAGAGAGCCGAAATCTGCTCAAAGCCTTCCTTCTTTGCCTTTGAAGCGAAATAGGTGTACTTATTTCTCGCCTGTGACTCGCCTGCAAAAGCGTCTCTTAAATTCTGTTCGGTTTTTGTTCCCGCATACTTATTAGCCATATTATTACTCCTTTTATTATAATATTTCCTTTTTATTCTTCAATATACGTAGGCGCGTTTTTCGGGGATTTACCCTTGATTACGTTATGGTAATACGCGTAGGTCATTGGCGTATCGTTTTCGTCAATTATCTCCGCGCCGATAACCTCGCCGAGGAATACCGTATGGGTTTCGCTCTCCATAGCGTCAATAACCTTGCAGGTTATATACGCAATCGCGCCGTCAACTATCGGAAGAAAGTCCCTGAGTTCGGGCTTTTCGGTAAACTTATCCGAGTCTTTTCCGCTTTTAAAACCGAAGTTGCCGATAATCGCGGGAGAGCTGTTTTCGCCGAGCACGTTAATTGCAAACATACCGGAGTTTTTTATACAGGCGTTAGTAAAATTATCGTGGTTAATGCTTATCGCAACCGTTGCAGGCGACGATGTAACCTGCATGGCGGAATTTGCCGTGCAGCCCGTCGGCCTTCCTCCTTCGGCCCACGACGTAATAACGTAAACGCCGTATGAAAGCTTAGTAAATGTAAAATTATTCATACTATCAGCTCCTTATATTGATTATACCATAAGAGGGATACCGTTTCAATTATTTTACTTTTACTTTTTTTGCAATCCAGCTGCCCGTATACTTTTTGCCGCCCTTAGTTTTATATGAGCGTACAAATATGTAATACGTTCCCTTCTTCTTCATTTTAAGGGCCTTTGCCTTTTTCTTCGCGCCCTTTACCGTTTTAACGGTTTTCTTTGCGCTCTTGCTCTTTGCATACGCAACGTCGTAGCCCGAAGCTTTTTTGTCGGCATTCCACTTAACCTTAATCTTCTTGCCCGAAGGCGCGGCCTTTACGCCCTTTACTGCATTTACATAGCAGTAATTAACGTTTGAATATTTACCTCTCTGCCACTTACCTTTTTTGTAAACGTAAGGAGCAACCTGAATCTGATATGCGCCGTTCTTTTTGAGTTTCTTAACCGTATAACTTCCCTTACCGCAGGTCCATGCATAACTCCACTTTTTAGTGCCTGCCTTGCGGTAACGGAGCCTGTAATTAGTTGTGCCTTTTACTTTTTTGAACTTAACCTTAACGGTCTTTTTGTTTGCGTTTACCGTTGAACTGATTTTAACCTTTTTAATTTTGCTGTTTTCCTTGGCGGCGTCAGCCTTGGCTTTACCCGGAGCAAAACCGCTCTTAGAGGTAACCTTAACGGTCTTTCTGCTTATTTCTTTTTTACAGGAGGTGCAGTAAACAACCTCGTCATAGGAAGTTGCGCTGACCTTTTCCTTAACCGCAGACGCGGGGGTATGAACATGCTTGCTGAGGTCTGCGCTGAGCCAGTCGGCACGGCTTGAAAGCCATTTTTTAATACCGCTTGAAATACCTTTAGCGTCGTAATCATTCCCTTTGTCGTGCCTGATATTATTCATTTTTCCGCTCTTTGCAACGGTATTTGCGTAATAATCGACCGAATGAAGAACGCCGGTGTCGTCGGTTTTATTTCCGAGAAGAACCTGCGTAGCAGGCTCAATAATATCGAACCAGTATGTCTTTGCGCAAGCCCAGAAATCGCCGCAGTTAGTCGCAAGCGCGCCGTAGAAGCTGCGCGGGGAAAGCTTATCCGTATCGTAAGTGGTAGTTGAGTCAGTCGCTCTCCAGCGGTAAATTCTTGTATTCTTTGTATACCAGCCGTCGGGACTTGTATAACTGTAACCCCAGCGCGAGTCCTCTTCTTTATCATAGCCGAGAGCCTCGTCCATATCCCACATCGGGCCTGCGTAGAGTTTGCTGTCAACGCTGTCGGAATCCTTATAGAAATAAGTGGATGAAACCGAGGAGTCCATATTGTCGCAGTCAAGAAGCTCGCTCCACTTTTTGCCGCGGTATTGTGCTTTCGGAGCGGGGTTTGTAACCTTTTTCGGTCCTCTGATTATCTCGTATCCGAGGTCGCTGCAATCGGTTACAACGGTTTTGCTCGGTACCGTACCTCCGTTATAAACCGCGCCGCCGAGCGCATAGAACAAATCGTAAGAATAGTTAACCATATCCTTAGACGCATAGTCGCAGCTCTTTAAAACCCAGCCCTGGCGGTTGTAGCCGCAGAAGCCTGCGCCCTCGTCCTCCCAGCGGTTGGATATTTCAAGCTCAAACAGGTATCCGCCCGAAACATCCTCGGGGCTTTTAAGCGCGGGAGAATATTTTCTCATACCTATCTGCTGCGAGTTCGGGTTCAGCATCGACGTGGAATTTACCTCCGTTCCCTTTTCGTCAGAAAACTCCTTTATTTTTGAAACGTCTCTGCCTTCTAAATCGGTAACCTTTTTGCCCGTATCGGGGTCGGTATATGCATTTGCTTCTTCAAGGTTTTCATATGCGTCGGTGACCTCGACTCTGTTGGAGCCAACCTCAACCTTTTCGGTAAGAAGATATGAGCCGAGATACTGCTGATTAACATACAAGTCAACGGGCTTGCCGATAACCTGATATCTTATTCCTATATACTCGGCAAAGTCATAGGTTAACTGGTTTTTAATAAGAGTATTGTCGCCTGCGTTTGCTATGAGGCACCATTTTTTCGACTTGCCCATACCTAAAAGAGCGGCTTTTTTATCGATTTTAATGTTATAAGGATTCTTTGTTCCCTTTGCGCTCCAGGTAGCGTTACCTCTTCCCTTCATATTACTGAGCACGCCGTCATAATCAACCGTGCCGTCGGGTTCGGTAACCATAATTGTTCCGCCTTCCGAAGCGGTTTTGTTTTCGGAATTATTGATTTTTGCAATTGAACCGCTCTCCGTGTCAATATACACGGTGCCGACGTCGCCCGACTTAACGGCGGTGACGCTGTACGTATTACTGTCGAGCTTAACGCTGTAAGTCTTTACAACAGCGCCGGCGTTTATATCTTTAAATACGTCGCTTGCTTCACCGTTTGAAACGGCAACGCCGTCAACGCTTGCGCTTGACGCGGTAAACCAGAGTTTTAGGTTGTTACAGTCGGCGTTTGACGGAAGGAAAAGATAATAATTATTCTCCGAACTTGCCCGCTTGTGCGCGGCAACGGCGCCGACCATAGTCGTTTTATTGTCTTCGGAATATGCGGTGATATCCGACTGTTTTATAGTGTTTTCGGGGTCCGCCCAGAATTCAAGTGTGTTTGAATCAAGCGTTCCCGGGTCGCTTACTGCAGCAAGCGCATTTACAGGCGCAAGCGCAAGTGACGACAGAATAATCGCCAGCGAAAGAACAATGCTGAGTGTTTTTTTCATAACAAAAATCCTCCCTTTAACAGTGAATTGTCTATTATTTTTTATAAATAATAATATTTATATTTATATAATAACACCGCTATTTTTCATAATCAACCGCTAAGGCCTTTTTCGTAAGGTCCTACAAATTGTCTATTATTATTTTGTGCATTTTGTCATAGATAAATTAAAACGGACGGTTCCGTATGAACCGTCCGTTTTAATGATATATTCTATACGTTAATTGTTTCTGTCGGCGAGTAATAAACTTCACCGTCAGAGTCTACAATAAAAGCACGAACCCTTATTATACCGCTCTGTGACGCTTTGAATGTAAGGGCAAATTCGTTTGCTCCGTCGCTTGCAGCGGCAATCTTAACTCTGACTTGCGAATCAGCCTGAGCAGACTCAAGATCGGCAAGTGCTTCGTCAGACGCATTTCTGCCGTACATCCAGCCGCGCTGTGTAATTTTAGCGCTTCCTGACGCGCGTGTTGCAAGAACCGTATAGTTCGGAGCATTTGGCGTTACGTTGATAATATTGACAATGGGAGCAACTTCTGCATCATCTATGGGCGTAACGGTTACGCTTGCGCCTACAAAGAAGGTGTATTTATCGCCGTATGCCACAGTTACATTGTTAATAGCCCAGCCCGCTGCTCCTGCCGATTTTAGCGTTACCTTTGTATCATAAGGAACCGTCGCGGTATCTCCGTCAACCGTTCCGGCGGAAACCGTAATATCGGCGCCGGGCGCGGTTACCGTGTAGGTTATATCGGACTTCTCATACCTTGCCGTATACGTTGCCGAAGCAGTATTTGATTTTATCTCAGCATCACTCTTATTGTATCCCGTAAATGTGTATCCGGGGTATGCGGGCGCCGCCGGAACCGCGTCTGCAACAGCAGTCTGATATTCAGAAACGCTTATGTCTTTAAAGGCTTTAATAGTGTTTCCGTACTTGTCGGGAACAAGAGTAAGGTCGGTATAAGCAACGCTTGAGTAAGTATCGGTAGTTGAAACGAGTTTACCGTTAATCTGCCAGCCGAGGAAAGTAGTTCCTTCGGGACGTATTGCAGTTACCGTATACTTTGTACCGTATTCAAATACCTTTGTTACCAACGAGCCGTTTGTTTCAATAGAGCCTTCGACCGTGCCGAGGTCCGTTGAAGCAACAGTTATGCTTACGCCTGCAGGTGAAATAACTTCGTTTTTAGTATCAAGAACTTCGCCGCCGTATTTTGCCTCCCACCTGTCATAGCCCGCTTCCTTATTCGTAGCGTCCTTATGAGAGTACTCGGTTATTACGTTAATGTCGGTTGTATGGCTATCATCATTTTTACAGTGCTGAACTGCCGATGCGCTCCACTTGTTTTCGCCCGTGCCTGAACCGCCGTTCCAGATAACGTCAACAGCGCCCGTAAAATCATGTCCGAACGAGGGAGTTATATCCGTTTTAACGTATTCACATCCGCTGCAGGAATAAACCGTTTCACCGTTTTGAGTACAGCTTGCCTCGGATGAGGATGTAACCGAAAGCGAGTGGGGTTTCGTATCGGCGGATTCATTATATACGGCGTCTGCCGTTACGTCGGAAATTGTGCCCCAGGTGTACTTTGTATGCACGCTTTCATCAAAGCTTACCGCCGTGTTTCCGGGTACTGCAATACTGTCCGCAGCCGTGCCTTCGGGATATTCTTCTTCAGATACCGTAGTTCCCGAATAATCAACAAATTTAACAGTATACTTCTGAACGTCAGCCTGATTGCCGATGATTACCACGTTATTAATTGCGGCATTACCCGAGACTTCCCCTGCAATAACATTTGTACCGTTTATTGCTATATCGTTTTCAACGGCAATTCTGATATATATCTTACTCTTTCCGTTACATTCAGCGGGAAGCTGTACCCTTGTAAACGCCTGCTCCATAGTTTTATTAGTTGTAATAGAATATGAAGCGCCTTCAACATCTGTATAGGTACTGCCGTCAAGCGAATACTGTACTTTATAATCTCTCGGTCCCTTCTTTGAGCCGCCGAGTTTTGCTGATATTCTTATATCCGTATAACCGATTGCAGAAATCTCGGTTTCAAAATACGGAAGATTACCCCATGCAATCAGCGCCGTTTTATCGGGCGCAACAGTGGGGGTCTGGTCGGGTGAATTCACGGTAGAATCGTTTACGTATAAATCGCTGCCGGACCAGATTAGTTCTGATGAAGTCTGCGCGGTTACGGAGCCGGTTAGTTTTGCCGTGCCGCTCTGTGTGCCGCCGTTTGCCGTATAGTAATAGGTTTCGCCCGTTGCATCGGCATTTTGAAGCGCACTGCTGTCGGCAGTATAATCATAATTCCACGATGCAATAACCTCATTTTTAATAAGGTGAGAGATTTCGCAGTTATTCGACACTACCGACGTCGCTTCATAGTTAACGCCGTCTCCCGTTACGGTTACCGTTACCGTCTTGTTAACATTCCCTGCGCCGACCTCGTATTCACTGCCTGTTGCATTTGGAATTGCCACTGAGTCAGCATACCACTGATAGGTAATATAATCGTTTATTTGCGTTTTATCCGCGGCAGTAACCGAAACGCTGAGCACGTCGCCTGCGCAGGCAGTTTCGTCAATCGCAACCGAAGCTCCGCTTAAAGTACCTTTATTGATAACGAAGTTTACGTTTCTAGTGCCCGTAAACGCGCCTTTGCCCGTAAGCACAGCCAGCGCGCTGTTTGTCGGATTTATATTGTTACTGTACTCAACCGTAAAATCAACGTCCTCTTCAAGTTCAATGCCTTTATAGCTTACGCTGATTTTCGGCTCTTTTGCGCTGCCGTTAAAATACTGCTCTTCAACGGGCTCGACCGTAACATCGCCGTCGTTTATGCTTATGCTGCTGAACTGAGAGTCAATCCATCCGGCGCGGTTTGAAAGCCAGGCAGTCATATCGGTTATGATACCGGCGGCGTCATATTCCGCATCATTATCAAGATTATGTCTCAGGTTGTTCATCGTTCCCGATTTTGCAACTTTATTTGCATAGTATGAAACGGAATGAAGCGTACCGCTTTCGTCTTGCGCTTCACCGGTCAGAATTTTACTTGCCGGGGATACTCTTGACTGCCAGTAAACGCCCGCCCTGTCCCAGAAATCGCTGCAGTTAGTCGCAAGCGCTCCGTAGAAGGTTCTCGGGGACTGATTGTCGGATGAATAGGTAGTCGTGGAATCGTTGGCTCTCCAACGGTATATTCTCGTGTTTTTCGCGTACCAGCCGTCATAACTTGTATAGCTGTAACCCCAACGCGAACCGCTTTTATCAAAACCGAGAGACGCGTCCATATCCCAAACGGGACCGGCATAGAGTTTTCCGTCAACGCTGTCTGAATCCTTATAGAAATAAGTCGACGAGGTTGAGGAATCCATATTTTTGAAATATTCCTGAGTCCAGTAATATCTTACCGCGCTGTCGGAATCGAGAAGCTCATCCCACTTTTTACCCTGATACTGGGCTTTCGGCGCAGGATTTGTAATAGACCTTGCGCCGTTTGTAATAACAGAAAGCGCACTGAGTCCGCTGCAGTTGGTCGTAACCGACGTATTCGGAACGACGCCGCCGTTATATACCGAGCCGCCGAGCGCATAGAATAAATCGTATGAATAATTCACCATTTCTTTAGAGGCGAAATCGCAGCTTTTAACAACCCAGCCCTGACGGTTATAGCCGCAGAAGCCTGCGCCCTCGCCCTCCCAGCGGTTGGATATTTCAAGCTCGTACAGATAGCCTCCCGTAATGTCATTCGGACTTACAAGAGACGGCGAGTATCTTCTCATTCCGACCTGCTGGGCGTTTTTATCCGCCGAAAGTGTATCGGACGATGCAGCCGTGCCGTTTTCATCCTTGTATTCCTTGACAGCCGAAACGTCTCTTCCCTCTAAATCGGTAATTACCTCTCCCGTGCTCGGGTCGGTATAAGCGTTTGCATTTTCGAGGTTTTCATATGCATCGGACACTTCAATTCTTCCCGAGCCTATTTCTACCTTTTCGGTAAGAAGATATGCGCCGAGATACTGCTGATTTACATATAAATCAACGGGCTTACCGATAACCTGATATCTTAACCCGATATATTCTGAAAAATCATAAGTAAGCTGATTTTTAATCAGGGTTTCGTCTTCGGCATTTGCAAGAAGACACCATTTTTTCGATTTTGCCATACCTAAAAGAGCGGTCTTTTTTGCGATTTTGATATTATAGGGGTTCTTCGTTCCCTTCGCGCTCCAGGTAGCGTTACCTCTTCCCTTCATCTTGTCCATTACGCCGTCAAAATCAACCGTTCCGTCAGGCTCGGTAACCATAATCGTACCGCTTTCGGATACCGATTTATCGGAAGAGTTATTAATATTTGCAATGGTACCGCTTTGAGTGTCTATATAAACAGCGCCTACATCTCCCGATTTCAGCGCGGTGACGGTATAGGAGGTACCGCCGAGATTTATTGTATAAGTTTTTCTTACTCCTCCCGCGTCAATATCACTGAACACGTTGCTTGTTTCGCCGTTTGAAACCGCAACGCCGTCAACGCTGGCGCTTGAAGCAGTAAACCAGAGTTTAAGGTTATTACAGTCTGCGTTAGAGGGCAGGAAAAGATAGTAATTGCTCGAAGAGCCGGAGCGTTTATGTACGGCAACCGCGCCTACCATAGTCGTTTTATCGCCGTTTTTAAATGCCGTAATGTCATCCTGCGTTATAGTGTTTTCGGGGTCCGCCCAGAATTCAATCAGTTTTGAATCAAGCGTTCCCGGGTCGTCAACCGCAAGTGCATTGACAGGAGAAAGCACGAGCGCAGACAGAATAATTGCCAGAGATAAAGCGAAGCTGAGTATCTTTTTCATAACAAAAAACCTCTCTTTAACAACAAAGTGTCTATTATCTTTTTACACTTTGCTTCATTTATAACACCATAATAACATCAGTGTTTTTTATAATCAACAGCTAATGTGTTTTTCGTGATTCTCTACAAATTGTCTATTATTTTTTTGTGCATTATGTCCTGCACACAAAAATAAAAAAAGCAGGCTCAACCGCCTGCTTTTTATGCTTAAAAATTATTTCAGATAATCGTTGATGTCCTCGTCGTTAAGGGTGTGGATATTGTTCTTTGCGAGGGTTGCTTCAGCCTGCTCCTGGTCGTCTACCCTGAGAACAACGTAAGCGTTGCCCTGAACCGCGCCGGTGAAGGCGTAAACGTATTCAACGTTTATGTCAGCCGACTTAAGGATACTGAGAATATCGTTAAGCGCGCCGGCTTTGTCGTTCATCTTTACTGCGATAACGGGAGTCTCGCGTACTATAGTCTGCTCGTCGAGGGCTGCCTTCGTCTTTTCAATATCGGAAACGATAACTCTTAAAATTCCGAAATCCTTAGTGTCAGCCACACTGAGAGCGCGGATATTTACGCCTGCGCCCGTAATAGCCGCAACAGCGTCGCAAAGCTTGCCGGGTACGTTTTCAAGAAATGCAGATAATTGTGTAATAGCCATACTTATTCCTCCTTAGTGTAACTTACGCTTGTCAATAACTCTGACCGCTTTACCCTCGGAGCGCTCGATTGACTTCGGCGCAACAAGGTGGATTTTCGGGTTAATACCGAGCATTGCGCGCATAGCAAGCGCAAGACTCTTTTCGCTCGTCTGCATTTCCGATACCTTATCGGAGAACTTCTCGGGCGAGCATTCAACGTAGATATCAAAGGTGTCCGTATTATTTACACGGTCAACAACAATCTGGTAGTTCGGCGTATAGCCTTCCTTAAGAAGAACCGTTTCAATCTGGCTCGGGAATACGTTAACGCCGCGGATAATCATCATATCGTCGCTTCTGCCGAGCGGTTTCGTCATTCTAATAAGAGTTCTTCCGCATGAGCAGGGCTTACGCGTTAAGATACAGATATCCTTTGTTCTGTAACGGATGAGCGGGAAGCCCTCTTTATCAAGAGCAGTGAAAACGAGTTCGCCTTTTGAACCTTCGGGGAGAACCTCGCCAGTGTCGGGGTCGATAATTTCAGCATAGAAATGGTCCTCGTTTATATGCATACCCTTCTGCTCCTCGCACTCGAAAGCAACGCCGGGGCCTGAAGTTTCGGTAAGGCCGTAAATATCGTAAGCCTTGATACCGAGGCTCTTTTCAATTTCCTGACGCATTTCTTCAGTCCAGGGTTCGGCGCCGAAGATACCCGCCTTGAGTTTGTTGTCCTCAGGCTTGTATCCGTGTTCCGCAAGCGATTCGCCGATATACGCTGCATAAGACGGCGTACAGCAGAGAATAGTTGCGCCTAAATCCATCATGAACTGAATCTGTCTGTCGGTATTACCCGACGACATGGGAAGCGTCATACAGCCTACCTTATGCGAGCCGCCGTTGAGTCCGGGGCCGCCCGTGAATAAGCCGTAGCCGTAGCATACCTGACATACGTCCTCGTTTGTACCGCCTGCCGCAACGATAGCTCTTGCACAGCACTCTTCCCAGAGGTCGATATCCTTCTGGGTATAAAAAGCAACTACGCGCTTACCTGTCGTACCTGAGGTTGACTGGATACGAACTATATTTTTCAAGTCGGTACCGAGAAGTCCGTAAGGATACGCCTCTCTCAAATCGTCTTTTGAAAGGAACGGAAGCTTGCTGATATCGTCAAGCGACTTGATATCCTCAGGCTTTACGCCTTTCTTGTCCATAAGGTTGCGGTAATAAGGCACGTTTTCGTAAACGTTTTTAACCTGCTTAATAAGCTTTTCGCTCTGGAGCGCCTTAATCTGCTCAACCGGCATGGTTTCAATTTCGGGATTAAAATAGTTTTTGCCCATGATTTCCTCCTTTATGTAAATTTGTTATAGCCTATGATTCTCTTGCGAGTTTAAACGCTTTTTTGTTAAGTTCAATAAATCTTTCGGGTACGCATTTTTCAAGCGCGTCGAGCCACTGCTCTTCGGTAAAGTCAAACTTCTTTGAAAGTTTGCCCATAAGCGCGATATTTACCGCCTTTGAGGAGCCTGCCTCGTTTGCTATTGCAAGCGCGTCGAACGCGTCAACCTGCGCTCCCGAGTTTTCCATTTTTTCAAGTAAATTCTGCGGATATTCAGCCGCGCCCGTGATTACGACCGCCCGGCTTTAAAAATCCAACGTATCTTGCCGCCTCCAAAAGTTCAAAGGACACGATATAATCCGCCTCGCCCTTATCAATTACGGGGGAGTAAACCTTATCGCCGAAGCGTACGTAAGTTACAACGGAGCCGCCGCGCTGGCTCATTCCGTGTACTTCTGATACCTTTACGTCGTAGCCTGCGGAAAGAAGAATCTGACCGAGCAGCTTACTCGCAAGAAGCGAGCCCTGACCGCCTACGCCGACTATCATAATATTCTTAGTCACAGTCAATCCCTCCCTATTCAAACGCGTCGAACGCGCAAAGCTGTTTACATACTCCGCAGCCCGTGCAAAGCGTATTGTCAACGTGAGCCTTGCCGTCCTTAAAGCTGATTGACGGACAGCCGAGCCTCATACAGGATTTACAGCCGCGGCATTTATCCTCGTTCACTTTAAGCGGAGCGTTGGTTTTTACGTATTTAAGAAGAACGCAGGGACGGCGTGAAATAATTACGGACGGCTCGTTTGCCGCAAGCTCCTCCTTAACCGCCGCGTCCATAGCTTTAAGGTCATACGGGTCAACAACTCTTACGCGGTTGAAGCCCATTGATTTGCAAAGCGCTTCAAGGTCTATTTTGCCCGCGGGGTCGCCTTTGATATTATATCCCGTAGTCGGGTTCTGCTGATGTCCCGTCATACCCGTGATTGAATTATCGAGAATAATTACGGTTGAATTGCTCTGATTATACGCGATATTTGCAAGTCCCGTCATACCCGAGTGCATAAAGGTCGAGTCGCCGATAACCGCCACGGTGTTCTTTTCGCCCTCTTCGCCGAGAGCCTTGTTAAAGCCGTGAAGTCCCGAAACTGAAGCGCCCATACAGAGCGTCATATGCATAGCCGAAAGCGGAGCAACCGCGCCGAGGGTATAACAGCCGATATCGCCTATTACCGTGCACTTGTTTTTATTAAGCGTGTAGAACACTCCTCTGTGCGGACAGCCCGAGCACATTGCAGGCGGTCTCATCGGGAGAGCTTCGTCAAACTTACAGGTTTCTTTTTTCGGTAAGCCGAGCTTTTCGGCAATTAAATTCTGTGAAAATTCGCCGCAAATGGGAAGAACGTCTTTGCCCGTAACGTCAAGGCCGAGCGCCTTGCAGTGATTTTCAATAATCGGGTCAAGTTCTTCAACAACATAAAGCTTTTTAACCGTCTTTGCAAAGTCGAGAATAAGCTTTACGGGAAGAGGATTTACCATACCGAGTTTAAGCACCTTCGCGTCTTCGCCGAATACCTCTTTAACGTAAAGATAACTCGTGCTCGACGTGATAATGCCGATGTCGCCGCTGCCTTCAATGCGGTTGATACCGCTTGTTTCGGCGTAATCGGTAAGTTTTGCCGTTCTCTCTTCAACGAGGGGATGACGCCTGATTGCGTTACCCGGCATCATAACGTATTTTGATATTTCCTTTGCGTAGGGCTTTGAAACTTCCTTTCTCTCGCCCTTTTCAACGAGGCTCTGGCAGTGCGATACCCTCGTGCACATTTTAACTATAACGGGGGTGTCGTACTCTTCGGAAAGTTCAAACGCAAGCTTTGTAAATTCAAGCGCCTCGGCTGAATCGCAGGGCTCGAGCATCGGAACCTTTGAGGCGATTGCATGGTGGCGCGAGTCCTGCTCATTCTGGGAGGAATGCATACCCGCGTCGTCGGCAACGCCGATTACCATACCCGCGTTTACGCCCGTATATGAGGCGGTGTAAAGCGGGTCGGCGGCAACGTTGAGTCCTACGTGCTTCATTCCGCAAAAGCTTCTTTTGCCCGCCATAGCCGCACCGAAAGCAACTTCCATTGCGACCTTCTCGTTAGGCGCCCACTCGCAGTAAATTTCATCATATTTTGCAGCCTCCTCGGTAATCTCCGTCGAGGGAGTTCCGGGATAGCTTGACGCTACGCTGCAGCCCGCTTCATACAGACCTCTTGCGAACGCCTTATTACCAAGCATTAATTCTTTCATAACCGTTTTCCTTTGTTAGATTGCTGATATTGTAATTATCTTAAATTAAATAAATATTAAATCAGGATTCATTTTCCTTGGCTACAAGATTGTCAACACAGTATCTCTTACGGAGCACGGGCTTTTCAATCTTACCCGTCGGATTCCTCGGAATATCCGCAAAGATAATCTTTCTCGGTCTCTTATATCTTGCGATTTTATAGCAAAATTCGTTGACCTCGTCCTCAGTGAGGGTGTAACCGTCCTTGACCTCGATAATCGCGGCTGAAATTTCGCCGAGTCTGTGGTCGGGCATACCGATTACGGCAACGTCCTTAATCTGTTCCATCTGTCTTAAAAAGTCCTCAATCTGTACGGGGTAGATATTCTCGCCGCCGCTGATGATTACGTCCTTTTTACGGTCAACAAGGAAGATAAAGCCGTCCTCGTCCTGCTTTGCCATATCGCCCGTAAAGAGCCAGCCGTCCTTAAGACACTCTGCGGTCGCCTCTTCGTTTCTGTAATAACAGGTCATAACGCCGGGGCCTTTTACGCAAAGCTCACCGATTTCGCCCTGCTTAACCTCGTTACCGTCGGGGTCAACTATCTTGGTTTCCCAGCCGTAGCCTGCAATACCGATAGCGCCTACCTTGTCAATATTCTCAACGCCGAGGTGAACGCAGCCGGGGCCGATTGACTCGGAAAGTCCGTAGTTTGTATCGTAATCGTGCTTCGGGAATACCTTCTTCCAGCGCTTGATAAGGCTGGGCGGTACGGGCTGCGCGCCGATATGCATAAGGCGCCAGCAGGATAAATCGTATTTACTGAGGTCGATTTTTCCGCTGTCTATATCGTCGAGGATATCCTGCGCCCACGGAACGAGGAGCCATACGATAGTACAGCGCTCGTTATTTACCGCCTGAATTACGTATTCGGGCTTAGTTCCTTTAAGAAGAACCGCCTTGCCTCCCGATATGAGGGAGCCGAACCAGTGCATCTTTGCGCCCGTGTGATAAAGGGGCGGAATACAGAGGAATACGTCGTCGTGAGTCTGGCCGTGGTGAGCCTGCTCAACCTTGGCGGAATGGGAAAGGCTCTCGTGATTATGAAGTATAGCCTTCGGGAAGCCGGTAGTTCCCGAGGAGAAATAGATAGCGGCGTTGTCGCTCTCTTTAAGTTCAATATTCGGGTTACGGCTCGACATATCCGCAGTAAGTTCAATATAGTTTTCCGCAAAGCTCGGGCAGGTACCCTCACCCGCATAGATAAGCATACATTTTTTTGAAAGCTTATCCGCGATAGGCTCGAGCCTTCCGATAAAAGCGGAGCCGAAAACCATAACGTCAACCTCGGCGAGGTCGG
>CAJOER010000060.1 GCA_905233805.1 uncultured Eubacterium sp.
TAGGAGATTATAAATGAAAAAAGTACTGGTAGTATTTCTTGCAATTTGTATGTTTTTGTCTTCGCCCTGCTATGTCTATGCCAAGACTCCGGTTAAGATAAAAAGCATTACCGCTGAGTTTCCCGAAGCGGGCAAGGTTTCAATCGCCGTTAATCAAAAGAGGACTCTGTTTGTTAAGGTTCGCCCTGAAAACGCCGAGGAAAAGCTTGTATGGAAATCAAGCGACAGCGACATAGTTAAAGTAAGTAAGTCGGGCGTTATTCAGGGCGTGAAGCAGGGAAAAGCAGAGATTATTTGTAAAGCAAAGAGTAACAAGGATATTTTTGTAAGTTATAAAGTAACCGTAAAAAAAAGGAAAAAGTCGGATTATTACAGCAAAAAGAATATGAAGATTGTAAAATCCGACTCGGTTAAATATAGCTATAAAAGGCTTTGCAAAGATTTGAAGAGTCTTAAAGCCGAATATCCGTATCTGATGGAATATAAAAGCCTCGGCAAAACCTATGACAAAAGGAATATTTACGAGGTGATTATCGGCAATAAAAACGCTAAAAGGCATATTACAATTCAGGCGTCAATGCATGCAAGAGAGTATATTAACTCTCTTCTTGTAATGAGGCAGCTTGAATCCCTCTGCGCTAACTACTATACGGGAAGATATAAGGGAAAGTATTACAGCGAGCTGCTTGATAAAACCTGCCTTCATATCATACCTATGGTAAATCCCGACGGTATTGAAATCAGTATCAACGGCCCCAAGGGTATAAAGAATAAAACCCTCAAGAATAATATCATAAAGATGTGCAAGAAATACGGCAAAGGCAAGAAACGTTTTTATACGCGCTGGAAGGCAAACGCACGCGGCGTTGATTTGAACAGGAACTACAAAGAGGGATGGTACAGGAAAAAGTATAAGGCAGTAAAGAAACCGACCAACGCCATGTATAAAGGCAAGTCGCCCGAATCCGAAAAAGAAACTAAGATAATGATAAAACAGTTTAAAAGCGTTAAGCCGAAAGTCGTTATCAGTTATCATTCCGTAGGTTCAATTATTTATACAAATTTCGGCCAGAGCTACAGCCTTAATAAAAAGAACCAGAGCTTATACAAAGCGGTTAAAGTTCTTACCCATTATAAACGCGCTTCGTGTGACAAGTATAAATTCAGAGCCGAGCCGACTTACGGCGGATTTGTGGGACACACTAATAAGACTAATACTCTGACTATTGAAACGGGACGTAAAGAGGCGCCCGTTAAGAAAAAACAGTTCAAGAGAATATGGAAAGAAAACAAATACGTACTTCCTGCCGTTATGAACTGGACGATAGAAAACAAATAAAAAAGAGCCGGTTGAAAAACCGGTTCTTTTTTAATATTCCGCACATCCGCCGCGGCTGATGATAACCTGCTGTTAACGCAGGTGGGCTTCATCCCATATACTTTGTGCTCCCAGCGTCCCGAAAGGGGAGGTCTGCATTCCCATATACGGAGCCTGAATCCCTTAATAAATCTTGTTCGGGTTATATGAGCCTGCGGTTGTCGAGATGCGCAGAACGTTATACTTATATTATTGTAATTCGGGGTCGAAGTATTCTACTTCATATTTTTCTTCAATCTTTGCCATAAGAATATCCGAAACCTGCTCGTATTCCATATCGTCCTGGATTTCTTCAAGATATTCGTTTCCGTCCTCGTCCTCGGCAACTTTGAGAATAATTACCTCAAAATCCGCTTCAACGATTTCTTCGGCGTCATCTCTGTATTCCGTAATTGCTACATACACAGCGTCGTCGGTTTCATATCTTTCAAGCAGCTCGAATTCTATTTCGTTTCCGTCCTCGTCGGTAACCGAAAGAATATCGGGAGTGTAGAGTTCTTCGTTTTCCATAGAGTATTCTCCTTCTAAGAATAATAAGGGGAGCCTTACAGCCCCAACACTTCTATTATATTAGATTTTTCGGAAATAGTCAATAGATTTAAGAAATTGTTTATATTGCACAAAGAAAATAAAAAAAGTGGAAAAAACCTATTGACATTTTACAAGAAGTATGCTATTATAAGGTTGAACTTAGGAGAGGAGGCTCAAGGCGTTATCGCGAAATCTACAATACGAGCCAAAGTTCAAATAAAAAGACAGGAGGGCTAATCCAATGGACAGTAAACCGAAAAGCTTAGCCACCTGCAAAGTATTCCAATAATATAACGGAATTTTAACCGACAGAATCAGGTCATAGATAAATCTGATAACGGGTTATGGCTTTATGAAGTGACTTAAATGTTATAGGCATGATTGGAAAATACTTTCAGGTGTAGTCACAAGTTAATATTAAAGCTATATAAGATTGTTATCATGCCGGCAATCAGAGCAGATAAGCTCTTTAAAAAATAAAACTGAAATGCTAAATTTCAAAAATTCTATTTAATACGAGGTATAGACCGATGTACTAATTAGTTAACTCAGCAAAACAATTATTACAAAGAGGTATAGACCAATGGACAGTTAATAAATAGAAGATAATTGTACCTTAAAAATAAAACAAAGAGGATAATCCAATGAGATAATCAGACGCTCCCGAATACCGGTGTATTCGGGAGTTTTTTTGTTTTTTAAAATTATTGTTGTATTTTGTATCAAACTTGTACTAATATATATGGTGAAAGCGAGGTGAGGATTTCACTATGACTGATAAAGCGAAAGTTGACGAACTTTTCAATACTATTTACAGCGAATACTATCATTTGATATTCAAATACTGCCTTTCAAGGCTTAAGTGTAATAAAGATTATGCCGACGACTGCGTTCAGGATACCTTTATGACGCTTTATAATAAAATGATAGAAGGTGAAATTATCAACTCACCGCGTGCATTTCTTTATAATGTAGCAACAAACTACATAAAGAAATATTATAACAGGATAAAAAGCGAAAACGAAAACCTCACCGATTTTGAATATGCGCAGAATGTTCTTTATTCCGATGAAGATATTGTTGAAAAAATTAATTTCAACGAATTTGAATTCAAGCTGAACACAATCCTCACCAAAGAAGAAAAAGAGCTTTACACCTTGCGTTTCAGCGAAGAGCAACGGGTTAAGGATATAGCGCTGAGGTTCAATATAAGCGAAAAATACTGTTCGCTGAAGATAACGAGGCTTAAACGGAAAATTATTTCCTCGCTTAAAGACTATTATTAGAAAGGAGAGCTACTTATGAATATAACTTTCAATAAAGATATTCTTGAAAATATTCTTAAAGAAAAAGATAATATTGACGAAGCGGTTCTTCTTATTAATGACAGTATGGACCGCGAACTCGAAAAAGAAAATCCCGATTTTGATTTTATCGACAGATGCGCCGACGCGCTTCTTGAACTTCAGGATAACGACGTTGACTTAAATACGGTTGTTCCGTTTATATATCCCGACGTCAAAAACAATAGGCACGTTAAGTTTACCAAAACAGCGGTAAGAATTCTTGTTATTGCGGCGATACTGCTTGCTACAACAATTACTGCAAACGCAGCCGTTAAGGGCGTTACCGGCAAGAGCATTATTGAAAATATTGCAAGCGCCGCTGCCGAAAAGAAAAAGGAAGAGAATACCGAAGCAATAACCGAAACAAGCGAGAACACGACTTATAATACTACGAAAAAACAAAAAGAAAAGAAAGAAGAAAACAAGAATACAAATAAAGTCGACAGTGAAAAGAAAACCACTCAACCTTCGTTCAATGAAAAAATAGAAAGTCCGCCGAAGAAAGACGACGGGGAAGACAATCCGGAAGAAAGCTTTGATACGGAAGTTGAATCCGAATTCACCGAGCCTGACGACGATTATGACAGCGAAAACGCAGACGAAGGTCAGGATAATCAGGACGGAAATGAAACAGAAAATACTCAGCCGGACGAAACCGACGACTCTCAGGATTCTGAACCTGAAGATGACAGCAAAGACGAAGACAGCGAATGAGCAGCAGCTTGTTCGCTGTTTTTGTAAATGTTTTATTAAATATGTTAATAAACCGTTAATAAATCATTGACCTTAAAACTTTTAATAATTATAATATTTTTAATAATTATCGGAGGTGTTTTATGATTAAGTCAATGACAGGCTTCGGCAGAGCCGTTAAAGAGATTGAGGGCTATGTTATTACTGTTGAACTTAAATCCGTTAATCACAGATATTTTGAGTTTAACTCACGTATTCCGAGGCAGTACGGCTTTATTGACGATAAGATTAAAAGCTACATTAATTCAAAGGTATCGCGCGGTAAGGTTGACTGTTATATCGGTATTGAGGCGCTCAATACCGAAGCTGCCGAGGTTGTAGTAAATAACACTCTCGCTTCGGCTTATGTAAAAGCGCTTAAAGAACTCGAAGAAACGTATGAACTTAAAAGCGATTACGGCGCTTCAACCGTAAGCCGTTTTCCCGACGTTCTTGTTGTCAAGAAGGCTGAGGAGGACGAGGAAAAACTCTGGTCCTGCGTTAAAGAGGTTGCCGACGAGGCTATTGTTAAATTTGTTGAAATGCGCAGCGTCGAGGGCGAAAAGATGTTTGAGGACATCAATTCGCGCTGCGATTATATCCTTGACTGCGTATCCTATATCGAAAGCCGTTCACCCGAAACGGTTAAAGAATATAACGATAAGCTCGTGGAACGCGTTCACGAATTAATCGGCGACGCTTCACTTGACGAAGCGCGTATAATTCAGGAAGTCGCAATATATGCCGATAAGGTCGCAGTAGCGGAAGAAACAGTAAGGCTGCGCTCGCATATTTCCCAGCTTAAAGAGTTTATTTCTTCTGACGAACCTGTCGGCAGAAAGGCCGACTTCCTCGTTCAGGAAATTAACCGCGAGGCCAATACAATCGGTTCCAAGGCAAACGACGTGGATATTGCCCGCAAGGTTGTCGACGTCAAAGCCGAGGTTGAGAAAATAAGAGAACAGATTCAGAATATTGAATAAGGAAAGAGATATGAAATTAGTAAATATAGGTTTCGGAAATCTTGTTAATGCCGACAGAGTTATTACAATCGTTTCTCCCGAGTCCGCACCTGTTAAACGTATTGTTCAGACAGGCAAGGAACGCGGAACGCTTATTGACGCTACCCACGGAAGAAAAACAATGAGCGTTATTATTACGGACAGCGATAATGTAATTCTAAGTTATCTTGAACCCGAACCTCTTTCAAAGCGTTTTAACGAGGAGGGGAATAATGGATAATAAAGGAATGCTGGTTGTTCTTTCGGCTCCCAGCGGCTGCGGTAAGGATACCGTGTTCAAGGAGCTTTGTAAAATAAGAACCGATATTATAAAATCAATTTCCGCCACAACGCGCGCTATGCGTGAGGGCGAGGTTGACGGAGTAGATTATTACTTCAAAACCGAGGAAGAATTCAAACGCCTTATTAATTCAAGGGGACTTCTTGAATATACCGTTTACAACGGAAGCTATTACGGAACGCCGGTTGAAGGCGTAAACAAAGCGATTGAAGACGGTAAGGTGTGCTTTCTGATTATCGAGGTTGAAGGCGGGCAGAATATTATGAGGCTCCGTCCCGATTGCGTCCCGATTTTCCTTCTTCCGCCGTCGCTTGAAGTTCTGCGCGAACGTCTTGTAAAACGCGCAACCGACACCCCCGAAGATATAGACAGACGTATCGAGCGCGCTGAGTTCGAGCTTGAATACGCTGATTTATATAAATACAACGTTGTCAATGACGACCTTGCAGTATGTGTTAATACAGTTAATGAAATTTTAGAAAACGAGCTTACAGCTCATAACAGATAAGGAGATATACTTATGTTTAATCCCGATTTAAAGAAAATGCTTGAAAACGTAAACAGCCGTTACAGCCTTGTAGTAGGCACTGCCAAAAGAGCGCGCGAAATCCGCGACGAGGCTATCGAAAAGGAAGAACCCGTTGAAGAGAAGACGGTTTCAAAAGCTATTTCGGAAATCTGTGACGGAAAGTATGTTATTTCGGAACCCGACGAGTTAAAGTAACGGAGATAATTAATGAAAAGAACTGTTGCGACTGTTGCAGTCGATAACACATTTTTCAGTTTTGATACCGATTACAGCTATCTCGTACCCGAAGAACTTGCAGATAAAGCACAGGCAGGTTGTGCGGTGAGCGTACCTTTCGGCAGAGGCGATACGCTTCGTGAGGGCTTCTTAAAGTCGGTGACAAGGTTTTATCCGAAGAAATGGTTAGCCTTGCACTGTGGCTTAAAGAGCGCTGTTTTTGTACTACCTACGACTGCTTAAAGCAGATGTTACCGCGCGGCTACGGCAAAATAGGCTCCAAAAGCGAGCGTATGGTAAGGCTTGTCTGTGAAGACGAGGCCGTGCTTTCCGCCGTAACTAAAAAGCAGAGAATTGTAGTTGATTTACTTCTCGACGTAGGAGCAGCGGGCTTTAATGAAATCTGTGAGTTTTGCAGCGTGGGACAGGCGGTGCTTAAAAATCTTGAAAAAAACGGTATAGTTGAATTCTACCGTAAAGAGATTTACCGTAACCCGTATTCCGTTGCTGATTATACGCCCGAAAAAGAAGATATTACTCTTTCCGCCGAGCAGGAAAACGCTTATAAAACATACAGCCAAATGCTTGAAAACGGCGGGGGAACGGGGCTTCTTTTCGGTGTTACCGGAAGCGGCAAGACTCAGGTCTATTTAAAACTTATTGACCTTGCCCTTGAAAGG
>CAJOER010000061.1 GCA_905233805.1 uncultured Eubacterium sp.
CGAGCTTTCAAAGGAGGAGAGCGAACGCCTTCTTAATATGGAAGAAATCCTGCACAGGAGAATTGTCGGTCAGGATAAGGCGGTAAGCTCGATTTCGAAGGCAATCAGAAGGGGAAGAGTAGGGCTCAAAAATCCCAACAGACCTATCGGTTCGTTCATCTTCCTCGGCCCCACGGGCGTAGGTAAAACCGAGCTTTGCAAAACTCTTGCCGAGGCTATGTTCGGCGACGAGAACGCGATTATAAAGCTTGATATGAGCGAGTATATGGAAAAGCATACCGTATCGAAGCTCATCGGCTCACCTCCGGGTTACGTCGGCTTTGACGAGGGCGGACAGCTTACCGAAAAAATCAGGAGAAAGCCTTACAGCGTAGTCCTTTTCGACGAGATTGAAAAGGCTCACCCCGACGTATTCAATATGCTGCTCCAGATTCTCGAGGACGGCGTGCTTACCGACTCTCAGGGACGTCAGGTATCGTTTAAAAACGCGATTATAATTATGACCTCCAACGTCGGCGCAAGCAAGATTACCGAGCAGAAGCAGTCCCTCGGCTTCGGCGGAGAAGACGACGGAAACAAGAGCATTGAGGAACTCGTTATGGGCGACTTAAAGCGTACGTTTAAGCCCGAATTTCTTAACCGTCTTGACGAAATTATCGTATTCAACCAGCTTGAAAAGGACGATATTAAGGAAATCGCGCGCCGTATGCTTAAAACTCTTGAAAAGAGACTCGGCGATATGGATATTAAGATTGAATTTACAGATGCAACCATTGACGCGCTTGCCGAGGCAGGCTTTGACAAGACCTACGGCGCAAGACCTCTCAGGCGTGAAATTCAGTCGAAGATTGAGGATAAGCTTTCAGAGATGATTCTCGAGGAAAAAATCAAGGAAGGCGAAAAGTGTACGGTTGACTTTGCTGACGGCGAGTTTACCTTTACGCCCGAGCATACCGATACAGCCGACTCCGCAGCATAAAAGAACGAAACCGTTTCCCGTTTTTTGGGAAGCGGTTTTTACATTTAGTAATAAATACCTTGACAAAAAAATACAATGGTATTAAAATTTATATGGTAAATTTTTTATGGAGGATTTTTTTATGAACGAGTACATTAAAAGAGTTATCGAAACAGTTGAGGCGAGAAACCCCGAAAAGCCTGAATTTATTCAGACCGTAAAAGAGGTTTTCGGCTCTCTCGAAAAGGTAATTGACGAGAATCCCCAGTACGAAGAGGCTGATATTCTCGGAAGAATGGCTGAGCCCGAAAGATTTATAACCTTCCGCGTAGCGTGGGTTGACGACGAGGGCAAGACTCAGGTTAACAGAGGCTTCAGAGTTCAGTTCAACTCCGCTATCGGTCCTTATAAAGGCGGACTCCGTTTTCATCCCTCGGTAAACGGCTCAATTATTTTCTTCCTCGGCTTTGAGCAGACCTTCAAGAACTCCCTTACAGGTCTCCCGATGGGCGGCGGTAAGGGCGGCTCCGACTTCGACCCGAGAGGAAGAAGCAACGGCGAAATCATGCGTTTCTGTCAGGCGTTTATGACCGAGCTTTACCGTCATATCGGACCGAATATCGACGTTCCCGCGGGCGATATCGGCGTAGGCGGAAGAGAAATCGGATACCTCTTCGGTCAGTATAAGAGAATAAGAGATTCTTACGATAACGGCGTTCTTACAGGTAAGGGAATCGAATACGGCGGCTCGCTTATCCGTCCCGAGGCTACAGGCTACGGCGCAGTTTATTATACCCTTGAGGTATTAAAGCACGAAAACGATACCATTAAGGGAAAGACCGTTGCAATCTCAGGCTTCGGTAACGTTGCATGGGGCGCCTGCAAGAAGCTCGCCGAGCTCGGCGCAAAGCCCGTAACAATTTCAGGACCCGACGGATACGTATATGACCCCGACGGAATTATTACCGACGAAAAGATTAACTATCTCCTTGAAATGAGAGCTTCGGGAAGAGATAAGGCTCAGGATTATGCCGATAAGTTCAGCTGCGAATTCCACGCGGGCGAAAAGCCCTGGGGCGTTAAGGTTGATATCGCTATGCCCTGCGCTACTCAGAACGAGATAACTCTTGAGGAAGCAAAGAAGATTATCGCCAACGGTACGAAGTATTATATCGAGGTTGCCAATATGCCTACAACCGAGGATGCAACCGAGCTCTTTATGAATACCGACGGCGTTATTATTGCTCCGTCAAAGGCTGTTAACGCAGGCGGCGTTTGCGTATCGGGACTTGAAATGAGCCAGAACTCTCAGCGCCTTGCATGGACTGCCGAGGAGGTTGACGAAAGACTCCATAACGCTATGATTAATATTCATAAGCAGTCGGTTGAAGCGGCTGAAAAGTACGGTCTCGGCTACGACCTTATCGCAGGCGCGAATATCGCGGGCTTTGAAAAGGTTGCGCAGGCTATGCTTGACCAGGGTATTTATTAACAGAAAAAAGAAAAGGACTGCGGATTTTCCGCAGCCCTTTTTGTTTTTATATTTTAATAATGTCGTTAAATACTACCGTCATATTTTTACTTATCTGCATATCCATATGAAGCGAGCCGAAATACCAGTGGTTATATTCAACGCTTTTCATAAGCTCGCCGAGATAGGTGTTGAGCGGGGTGAAATGCATCTCCTGATTAGTGTGCATCCTTATAAAATCCTTTGCTATTGCAGGCGCTTCGTAGGTTAAAACGTAGTTTACCTTGTATTCGGCGTCCTTTAAGTTTCTTGCGCCGTTTAAAAGCTCCTTGCCGGAGGGCATCTCCTCTTTAAAATACGTCTTGCCCTCTTTTCTCATTTCAATATCTTCGCTCTCTCCGCCGCCCATAACGAAGAAAGTTTTTCTCTCAAAGGTGAAAATTTCGCCCCTCATGAGATGATAGATGTTTGAAGCAATTTTCTGCGCGTTGCCGCCCTTGTAGCGGTAAGGCGGATACTCTTTGAGCATATCGAAGTTTTCGTGAACTCCGTCAAGAAAACAGATTGTGTATTTTTTCTTTTCAAGCTGAGAGAGCGCCTTTTTTTCCTTTTCGCTTCCGTCCCAGAGAAAGCCGAAATCTCCGCAGATAATAAGAGTGTCGTCCTCGGTCAGCTTTTTGAGTCTTGCGTCCTTGAAAAAATCAATGTCGCCGTGTACGTCGCCCGTAATATATACCATAATAAAAAACCTTATTTCCTTACTTGTATTATCAATATTACTGTGGTAATATAATAATAACTTTTAATTATGCAGGTGTCAAGTCCATGAAAAAACTGTTATCAATTTTTACGGCTTTTATTATAATACTCGTCTGTGTTTCTTCGCCCATTTCGGTTCTTGCGAAGGATAAAAACAACGACGAGGGAATATATATCGTATCCGACGAGGTATACGCCGACGCGTATATGCTCATTAACCTTGACGACGAAAACTATCCCGTTATCGCGCAGAAGAATAAGGATAAAAAGATGTATCCCGCCTCTCTTACGAAGATAGCGACGGCGATGGTTATAATTAATAATGTAAAGAATCTCAAAGAAAAAACTACTGTATCAAAAAGCGCAATCGACGTTCTTGCAAATACCTATGCCCAGGTTGCGGGCCTTGAAGTCGGCGAAACGGTTACAATAGAAACCCTGCTTTCGCTTATTATGGTGCACTCGGCGTGCGACGCCTGTACCGTTGCCGCTGAATACGTCGGCGGAACCATCCCCGAATTCGTAAAGCTTATGAATAACTGGGCAAAGTCCATAGGCTGTACGGGTACTAATTTCACTAACTGCGACGGACTCCACGACGACAATCACTATACGACCGCCTCGGATATGGCGATTATGACCCTGGAGGCGCTGAAAAACGAAACCTTCGTTAAAGCCTGCACCGAAAAAAGCATAAAGTTCCACGATATGACTCTTATTCATACAAACTTTATGCTCGACCCTCACCATATTACCTATTATTACGAATATGCCGAGGGTATAAAGACAGGTTCAACTACCCAGGCGGGCTACTGCGTAATAACAAAGGCGTCAAAAGACGGCTATAATTATCTTGCGGTAGTTATGGGTTCGCCGATTAAAAAGCTTGACGGCATTGATACAAAATGTTCGTTTATTGACGCTGCAACTCTTTTTGACTGGGCGTTTGATTCGCTTAAATATTCGGTTGTCGTAAAGGGTAACGACGTAGTAAGCGAAATTCCCGTTGAGGATGGTAAGGATGCCGACTCGGTTCAGCTCGGCAGTAATAAGGACATCACGGCGCTCGTCCCCGCCTCGCTTGACGCCTCGGCGGTTATGATTAAACCCGTTGACCCGCCCGAAAAACTTAACGCCCCTATAATTAAGGGCGAAAAAATCTGCGAAGCGGACGTTTACTATGCAAATAAGATTGTCGCAACGGTCGATTTATGCGCTATGCAGACGGTTGAACTTTCAACCTTCCTTAAAATCGTAAACGCAGTTAAATCATTTTTAAGCAATAAGATTGTACTTGCAATAGTGCTTCTTCTGATTGTTTTATTAATTCTCTATATTTTAGCCTTTATTTCAAAGCTTAAAAAGTCGAAAAAGCGCTCGGCTGAAAAGAGACGCAGACGCGAGCAGCTTGACGAACAGATGAACAGGGAATATCAGCAGAGAAACAGACGAAACGGCAGGGACGATTATCTCCCGCCGCCGAGAAGATAACTATGATTAATCAATTTTCAAGAACTGAATTACTGCTCGGTAAAGAGGGCGTTGAAAAGCTGAAACGCTCTCACGTTGCCGTGTTCGGAATAGGCGGAGTGGGAGGTCACGCCGCTGAGGCGCTCGTCCGCTCGGGAGTCGGTACGCTGACTCTCGTTGATTCGGACTGCGTTGAAATAACCAACCTCAACCGCCAGATTATAGCACTTCACAGCACCCTCGGTATGCCGAAGGTCGACGCGGCTGAAAAGCGTTTTCTTGATATTAATCCCGAACTTAAGATTATTAAAAAACAGCTTTTCTTTTTGAGCGAAACCGAGGATGAATTCGATTTTTCGCAGTACGATTATATAATCGACGCGGTTGATACCGTAGCTGCAAAGCTCCTCCTTGCCGAAAAGGCAAACGAATTCGGAGTGCCGATAATTTCCGCTATGGGCGCGGGCAATAAACTCGACGCCTCGGCATTTAAGGTTGCGGATATAAGCAAAACGGCAGTATGTCCGCTTGCAAAGGTAATGCGCCGCGAACTCAGAAAACGCGGTATAAATCACCTTAAATGCGTTTATTCGGAGGAGGCTCCGCTTAGCCCCGAAGTCAGCGAGGAAGAAACCTCAAAGCGACAGGTTGCCGGAAGCACGGCTTTTGCCCCCGCGGTTATGGGGCTTATTATCGCAGGCGAAACCGTAAGCGACTTAACAAAAAATTAAGCAGACTGTTAATCAGTCTGCTTTTTTTTGTTTTTAATTTTTATTACAATCAAGACAATAATTACAAGTATCGTTATATACATAAGTACGGTTTTTATACACGTAACCACCGAGGCGAACGCCGCAAGCGACGGTTGAAACTCCGCGCTTTTAAGCATAATTATCGTACAGATATTCTCGGTATAATCCGATATTGCAAGCAGAATCGGAAGAGCTATAAACGCCTTTCTTTTCTCCGCGAATTTAAGGAGCATGAGAACGAAGAAGGTACAGTATGCCACGGGATAGAAAAAGTCGAGCGGGAGCTGAATATTAAGATAAATATTCCTGCCGTCTTCGGACAGAAGCTCAAGAAACCTTTTTGCCGTTTCAACGCTGTAGCCGAAGTTCATATCAAAGCATTTTATTCCCTCTGTTGAACTTTCAATTCTCGGAATAAGAACAATATTCATTACAAGGCAGATTATTGCCGTAAGCGCACCGCTTACAATAAGCGCAGCCTTATTCAGTTTAGCGTTCATATTATCACCTCGTGTTAATTGTAGCACAAATTGTAACTATTGTAAATTACAAGTATTTATGTTAAGATAAAATAAAGGAGTGGTTACTATGAAAAAAGTATTATCATTAGCCCTCGCAATTATAATTTCAATTTCATTTCCCATGAGCGCCCTTGCAAGAAGCAGGGTGTATATTCAAAACAATCACACGGTTATAGTTCCCGACACGCCGAAGGACGGCTGGGCGGTTGCCGCGGCATACAATAATGACGGCGTTATGCTCTC
>CAJOER010000062.1 GCA_905233805.1 uncultured Eubacterium sp.
CGCCGACCTCTTTACCGAGACCGGGCGTCGTAAGACGGTAAGCGCATTTTTCAATCAGGTCTTTCCTTCCCGCTATGTAGCCGCCTGTTCTCGCAATACCGCCGCCGGCATTTTTTATCATAGAGCCAGCAATAAGGTCTGCACCGACTTCAAGCGGCTCTCTTTTTTCAACGAATTCACCGTAGCAGTTATCAACCATAACGATGACTTCGGGATTCTTTTCTTTCGCTGCTTTAACAATCTTTTCAATATCGTCTATTGTTAGCGACGGGCGCAGAGTATATCCGCGGCTTCGCTGAATATATACCATCGTTGTTTTTTCGTCAACGGTGTTTCTTATACTCTCAATATCAGGCATACCGTCTTTAAGAGGTAATTCATTATAACATACACCGAAGTCCCTTAAAGAGCCCATACCCTCGCCTTTAATACCGATTACGCTGTGAATTGTATCATAAGGCGTTCCTGTTACGCTCAGCATAGTGTCACCCGGCCTCAAAACGCCGAAAAGCGCAGTAGCAAGGGTATGAGTACCGCTTACAAAATTATGTCTTACAAGGGCATCCTCGGCGCAAAGAACCTCAGCCCATACCTTATCAAGAGTATCGCGCCCCCTGTCGCCGTAACCGTAGCCGGTTGAAGGTATAAAATGCGACTCGGATATACCATTATCAATAAAAGCTTTTTGCACTTTTAACTGATTAAATTCAGCAACGTTTTCTATATCGTCAAACACTTCACGGCATTTTTGTAACGCCTTGTCGGAGTGTTCTTCGATTTTACTGTCAATTTTAAAAAACGGAATCATCTGTACATTCTCCACTTTCCGATATTTTCAAATCCGAGTTTAGTATAAAACTCTTCATTCACGCCCTCGTCACGCATAATATATACATACCCCTTAACGTCGAAACATATTGCGTTAACGAGCGCTGAGCCGTAACCCATACGGCGGAATTCGTCCCTCGTTCTTACCGCTGTAAGTATTGCGTAATTATCAATAATAGAGGACAGAATTCCCGAGGCAATAATTTCGTCAAGAACAACGAGAGCATACGCCTTCGCAGTTTTATAACGGATTCTGTGACTTATATCAACATACCACGCCTTAAAGTCCTGCTCGTCATAGTCAACGAAATTATATAAATCCATAAGCTTAGGATATTCGTCAAGCGTTGCGCATTCAAGCATAGAATCACGCTTTGCTGAGGATATCATAATTTCACCCTGTTCGTATCGGGGACTGAGGATAAATCTGTCGGTACAAAGAATAGTCTTATATCCGCTGACGCAGAAGAAATGAACAAGCTCTTCAACGTCACAGTCATCTTCAACCGACATTGTAAAATTACCGTCAAGGCGTGACATAATAGCAGTAACCTTACCGTCCACAATCTGTCGGTAAAAGGTACAAAAATGATATTTAGTTGAATACGATTTTAAAAGCGAGAGAATTCTCACCGTAAAAACGTCACGTTTAGTCCAGCTGTCAAAAGCCTCTGGGGTTTCAATCTTTTCAATCATAAATCACTTTAAGAAGTTCGTTCAGAAGTATTTTTGTGTTGTTTAAATCAGATTCTTTAATTACGCTTGCTGCCGAGTGAATATACCTGCTCGGAAGAGATACGGCAAGCACGCGCGAGCCTTTTCCGCTCGTCTGTACAGCGCCTGCGTCATTACCGCCAGCAACTGCCGTTTTTGTCTGAACGGGTATGTTATTCTTTACGGCCGTTTCAAAAGCTAGCTTATAGAGTTCCTTATCGTAAATGGTTCTTTTATCCATAAAGGAAATAACGGGTCCGTTACCGAGTACGCATACTCTTTCGTCGCCTTCGACTCCGTCGAGGTCAGCTGCGGTTGTACTTTCAAGAATTATTGAAATATCGCTCTGTACCGCAAATGAAGTGCACTTTGCTCCGCGAAGTCCGACTTCTTCCTGAACATTGAAGCAGAAATAAGTGTCGTATTCAAGCTCGCTTTTTATAAGTTCAATCATAAGCATACAGCCGACTCTGTCATCAAGCGCTTTAGCTTTAATAAAGCCGTTGCCGAGTTCACAGTAATCGGAAACAAAATATGCATAATCGCCGGGTGTAACATACTTTTCGGCCTCTTCCCTGCTTTCGGCGCCTATGTCAATCAGAAGCTTGTCAAAATCGGGACACTTGTCCTTTTCGTCATCTTCAAGAAGGTGGTATGCCTTGTCTCCGATAACGCCCTTAATGCCTTTTTCGCCGATAGAAACAATTCTGTCGTGGCATACTCTTGAATCAATTCCGCCGACAGGCGCAAATCTGAGATAGCCCAAATCGGTAATACCCGTAATTATAAAACCGACCTCGTCCATATGTGCATTAATTGAAACACTTTTATTCGGAGTTTTTTTACCCTTTTTAAAAGCGATAACAGAACCGAGCGCATCAATCTTATATTCACAGTAATCTTTAATCTGGCTGATTATAAATTCGCGCACAGCCTTTTCATCGCCTGAGGTGCCGTTTAAAAGGCAAAGTGTTTTAAGCATTAATCTCACCCGCCCTTTCTTTAATGTATGCCGCGATAAGCTTTGCAGTATTTTCAACGTCAACAGTGTCAACAATCTCTATCGGAGAGTGCATATATTTCTCGGGAATTGAAATAAGTCCCGTTTTAATTCCTTTTTCGGTTACGGACATAGTATCTGCGTTTGTTCCCGTATGGCCGCCGCCCATAACCTCTTTCTGATACGGAATATTATTCTTTTCGGCAACTCTGATTAAACCTTCACTTATATTCTTATCAATAATAGGAGAAATACCTATCATAGGACCTTTACCGAGTTCGCCGCAGTCGCTCTTCTTACAGCTCGGAGTATAAGCGAAAGAAACGTCAAATGCAATAGCTTCGTCGACATTTCTTCCGAAAGGTCCAACAATTGACCCTTTATGGCCGACTTCTTCCTGAGTAGAAAACTGAGCCGTAATTTTAGCATTAACGTCTTTCAGTTCTTCAAGCGCAAGTATAATTGCAGCAACTCCGCTTCTGTCGTCAAGTGCCGAAGCGGAAATTCGCGTACTTATAAGTTCTTCAAAATTGCGCCTGAATGTTACTCTGTTACCTGCGGAAATATACTGTTCGGCTTCCTCTTTCGTCATGCCGACGTCAATTGAAATATCCTCAATTTCGACTGCCTTTTTCTCATTATCTTTCTGAAGATGAGGAGGAAGGGTTGAAATAACGCCTCTGACTTCCTTTTCGCCCCAGATTGAAACCTCGGAGGCGAGAAGCATACGCTTATCAACTCCGCCGACAGAGGCAACTTTAATAAAGCCGTCGTCAGTTATTCCTTTAACTATAAGACCGATTTCATCGGTATGTGCGTCAAGCAGGAAATGATATCCTTCGCCAAACGTACAATATACGTTATTTAAACTGTCAACGGTAACCTCGCCGTATTCCTGCAGTAAATCGGTTAAAACGTTTACTATGTTATCCTCAGCGCCGCTTACGCCGACTGCCGAGGTCAATTTTTTAAGTAATTCTGCCGTATTCATATTAATCCTCAAATTCATTAACTAATTATTTAAACTCGCGGCCTCTGTATTCAAAGGTCTTGAACTGGTCAAAAGCGGGACACGCAGGACAAAGCGATACTATATCACCGCTTTTAGCCGCCTGTTTTGCTTTTAATAAAGCCTCCTGCATTGTTTTAACGCGGATAATTTTGAGTCCGCTGTCATTATAATTCTTGTCGGATATTATCGTATCATAAATCTTATCTGCGGTTGCGCCGTTTAGAACAAGTACCTTGACGTATTTCAGAATAAACGGTACCATTTCGCTCATATCGTTTCCTTTATCGGAACCGCCCATAATTACGATAATCTTTTCGCCGAAAGCTTTAAGACCGCTTATAACTCTTGAAGGCGATGTTGCAATACTGTCGTTATAATATTTAACGCCGTTGAATTCCCTTACAAATTCTATTCTGTGCTCTACGCCTCCAAAGGTTTTAGCAACAGAAACAATGCTTTCAACGCTTACGTCTTCCCATACGGCGGTAATTGCAGTGCAGTAGTTTTCAATATTATGCTCGCCGGGAATAACAATATCGTTTTTATTCATTACAAACGTTTTGCTGCAGTTTTCGGAATAGTAAATATTTCCGCTTTCCCTGTCAAGAAATGCACCGTTTTCAACGCTGTGCTGAATAGAAAACTGATAAAACCTTCCTTTAACATCATTTCTCATATCGTGCTTTACGGAATTGCTTATTGAATAATCGCAATCAGCATTAAGTACGGTTCGCTGAGAAGGAATCTGATGAATAAGTACGTTACGCTTGGAATCAACATATTCGTCAAGGTCAACGTGGTGGTCAAGATGCGTGCTTTCAATATTAGTTACAACAGCAACGTCGGGCTGTTCTTTTAGATTTGTCATTGTAAGAAGCTGAAATGAAGAAAGTTCTACCACCGCATAATCATTTTCAGTAATATTATCAAGTTCAGGCATAAGCGCCTTGCCGATATTTCCGCCGAGGTATACTTTCTTCCCCTCTTTTTCAAGCATTTTAGAAATAAGAGTAGTAGTTGTCGTCTTGCCGTTTGAACCCGTTACAGCATAAATCTTACAGGGGCAGTATTCAAAAAATACCTCCATTTCAGTTGTAACAGTCTGTCCGCGGTTTAGACACTCGCCTATCCAGGGATTCTGAAACGGAAGAATGCCGTGAGAACGGAAAACAATATCCATATCGGGCAGAACGTCAAGATAACTCTCTCCGAGTGAAAAACTAACTCCGAGTTCTTTAAGTTTTTTGCAGATATCTGTCCCGATATATTCTTCGTCTTTTCTGTCGCAGGCGTAAACCTCTATTCCGTGTTTGGCAAGGAATTCAGCGCACGGCACATTAGCAACGCCCATACCGACAAAAGCGACCTTTTTGCCTTTAATGCTTTCAATATATTTTTCAGCAGGTGTCATATTATTACCTTCCATTATTTAATCATATTTTCAAATTCGCTCTCATTAATTACCTTTACGCCGAGAGCGTTTGCTTTATCAAGCTTTGAACCCGAGCTTTCGCCCGAAAGAACGTAAGAAGTATTTTTCGATACGCTTGACGAGGTTTTGCCGCCGTAGCTTTCAATTATCTTTGAAGCCTCGCTTCGTTTATAGTTTTCAAGAGTTCCCGTAAGCACGAAAGTCATACCCTCAAAACGGTTGTCTTTAATGACCGTTTTTGATTCGGTATTTACGCTGGCTTCTTTCAGTTCATTAATAAGCTCAATAGCGCTCTCGCTTGAAAAGAATTCTACTACAGACTCAGCCATTATTTCGCCGTAGCCTTCAATAGTGAGTATATCCTCAACCGAAGCGCTCATAACTGCGTCAATATTTTTGAATTTATCCGCAAGGAGTTTTGCCGCTTTTGCTCCGATATGACGGATACCGAGCGCAAAAATCAGTTTACCGAGGTCATTTTCCTTGGATTTATTGACGCTCGTTATAATATTGTTCGCACTTGTCTCTTTAAATCCTTCAAGCTGAGCAATTTTATATTCATCAAGATGATATATATCGGAAGTCTTTTTAATAAAACCGTTATCAACAAACGTTTCTATAATCGACGGGCCGAGTCCTTCTATATCCATAGCGTCGCGCGAGCAGAAGTGAATAAGATTTCTGAGAAGCTGCGCAGGGCACTCGGGATTTATACATCTTATAGCCGCCTCGCCTTCTTCTCTTATAACCTTTTCTCCGCAGGAAGGACAGAATTCGGGAAAGACAAAATTACCGAAACTGTTTTTATCGTTAACGCAGAGTACTTCGGGAATAATATCGCCCGCTTTTCTTACGGTAACGGTATCGCCTATATTAATCCCTTTTTCATTAATGAAATCCTGATTGTGAAGAGTTGCTCTTGAAACGGTTGTACCGGCAAGATGAACGGGTTCCAATACCGCAGTAGGCGTCAGAACGCCGGTTCTTCCGACAGCGATTTCTATGTCAATAAGTTTAGTCTGCTTTTCTTCGGGCGGATATTTAAACGCAACAGCCCATTTGGGAAACTTGGATGTAGAACCTAAGATTTCGCGCATTTCAAAGTTATCGACCTTTATTACTGCGCCGTCAATATCAAATGCAATCAAGCGCTTCGACAACGCTGTCAACAATAGTATAAAACGGTACAGTGTTGAATCCGAGCTGTTTTAAATAATCGAGGCTTTCCTTATGTGAATTCAGTTCCTTGCCCTCAATCTGCTGAACGTTGAATACAAATATATCAAGCCCGCGCGTTGCGGTAACGCTGCTATCCTTTTGCCTGAGCGAGCCTGCAGCCGCGTTACGGGGGTTTTTAAAGGGTTTTTCGCCGTTCAGGAGCTGACGGTCAACAACCTTATTAAAGCTCTTTTTAGGCATATACACTTCGCCTCTGACCTCAATATAAGGAAGGGCTTCATTAAGTTTCAGGGGTATACTGTGAATTACACGGAGATTTGCGCTGACGTCCTCGCCTGTATCGCCGTCGCCTCTTGTAGAGCCGCGGAAGAAAACTCCGTTAACATATTCAAGAGAAACCGAAAGCCCGTCAATTTTAGGCTCAACGACATATTTTGCGCCGCTGACGGCATCTTTTACCCTGTTGTCAAAATCTCTTATTTCGTCCTTTGAAAATGCGTCCTGAAGGGATTCCATGCGAACCGTGTGAGTTACCGCTTCAAAAGTATTATCCGCCTTGCCGCCGACGCGTTTTGTTGGCGAGTCGGGTGAGTCGTATTCGGGATACTCTTCTTCAAGTGATTTGAGTTCCCTCATTTTCATATCATATTCGTAATCCTCTATTTCTGGAGCGTCGTCATTATAATATCTTTCCGAATGATAACGTAAAAAAGCTCTTAATTCTTCAATTTTCGTTCTTAATATTATATCATTTTTTAATAGTATTATCAATATAAATATAAAAAATAAGACGTCTCAGACGCCTTATTCTTTATTGGAGTATTTTCCGTATATCTTGCTGCCGTTTACGTTCTTAACGGCACGGATTCTGTAATAGTATTTACTGCCCTTTTTATTGTAATCTGTATATGATGATTTCTTGGCTTTTACTGTCTTGATAAACTTATAAGTACCGTTTTTCTTATTGCTTCTGTAAATCTTATATTCCGAAACGCCTTTAACCTTATTCCATTTCAGTCTGTTTCCCGAAAGTGATTTTTCGGCGTTAAGTTTAATATCTTTCGCATACAAAGGATAATTCTTTGACTTGATGTGATATTTACCCTTTTTATTTCCCTTAACCGTGTTGCCGTAATAAATAAGAGCCTTGGATTTTTTATCAACTGAAATTGCATAATTTGAATTAGACTTAATAACGTTTTTTGTGAACTTATTTTTTACGCTTCCGCTAACTGCTGAAATTCCGTTAAAAAATCCCTTAACGGTGTTGCCTGATACTATATTATTATCTCCGTTTAAAAAGATAATACCGTCGGCAGAAGAATCGCTGTATGAAATAATGCTGTTGTCTTTAAGTGAACATTTATTTGCGTATTCCATTATAACTCCGCCGGAGCTTGCGGAATGAACTTTAATCTTGTTTTTGCTGAGAACTAAGCCCTCTGCATAATATTTACCTTTTTTAACTTTTATCTCTTTTGCATACTCAGCAGAAACAGAGCCGCCGTATACGGAAATACCGCTTGAATTCCCTCTGTAAGTGGTGTTATATACAGTTATGCTGTTATTCTTAATTACCGAATTTGTATCTTTAATTATATCAGTGTCGGCGTCTTTATCGTTAGGTAAATAAAGACGGTTCGCAGCGTTAACATCGGGAAAAGTTTGGAATGTAATTCCCATTGTTGCACTGTTGATTTTATTACCGGATATTTCCGAATTTCTGAAATTGAATGCGGAAATCGCAATATCGCTTAAATCTTTAAACGTATTATTCTTAATCTTTATATTGTCAAAATAACTTCCGACAACACCTGAGCGGGTTCCGACTCCCGAATATACGTCGGTAAACGTGCATTTGCTTACGGTAATATTTTTACACGGTGTGTCGTCATACTCTTCATATGCGGAAAAGTGAGCGCTGTTATGAATAATATCAATCTGAAGCGCAAGCGCGTCGGTAGATTCCGTTTTAAGATAGCCTTCAAAGATACAGTTGGTAATCTTAAAATTGTTCGCTGCTGCAAGTTCAAGGAAATGAGCGTTTTTCTGATTTTGCAAAATGCAGTTTTTAACAGTGATTTTTTTGCAGTGAGCAAAGCGCATTATGCAGGCTCCCTTGAAATTACCGTTCCAAACGCCGCCGTTAACGGTGACATTCTCATAACCCTCGTAGCCTGAATTTGCCTCTTCTTTAACGCCGAGTTTAATCATATTTCCGTCGGTAAAGCCTTTGAGAAGAACAGTATCATCTTCAAGGTTAAGCGTAGTATTGCTGTAAATATGAAGCGCTTTTTTCAGAGTATAATTGCCCGACGGAACATTAATTACATACGGCTTTTCTTTAGTGGCGTTATTCTTTGCCTCTTTTAATGCGTTTTCAATGTATTTATAAGCGTTATCGTTCATCTGTTTTTCGGTAATATTAATCACATTGGAAGAAGCCTGTGCAGTAAACGGAACGGCACAGACAATTATTAAAACAGAAAGTAATGAGCAGATAAATCGTTTCATATAATCACTCCGAAAAAAATTAAATAAATTATAACAGAAATGTAATTATTTGTAAAGAATTATAACTAAAAAATAAAATATAATGTATTTAAAGGCGGTGAATTAATGAAACTTACAGTAATCGGAGGCGGCGGAGTACGCTCAATGTTTCTTGCTAAAAGCATACGGTATTGATACGCTTGTATTTATGGATAACAATGAAGAAAAGCTGGCTATTTACGGAAAAATGGCGGCAAAGGTTGCGAATACTCTTAACCCTTCGCTCAGTTTTATTCTGACAACCGATGCAATAGAAGCCGTTAAGGACGCCGACTACGTTATCACTACAATACGCGAGGGCGGCGACGAAATGAGAGTTCAGGACGAACGTATTGCCCTTTCCCTCGGCGTTTTAGGACAGGAAACTACGGGTGCCGCAGGATTATCCTTTGCGATGAGAAGCGTAAAAGCTCTTGCAGAATATTGCGAGATGATAATTAAATATGCCAAGCCTCACTGTAAGGTATTCAATTTCACAAACCCCGCAGGAGTTGTAAGCCAGACTCTCAGCGATATGGGTTACGGTTTTACATACGGAATATGTGACGCACCTTCGGGTATGCTCCGTTCATTCGCAAAACTGTATAACAAAAATCCGGATAATGCTCAAGGAGAAATATACGGTCTTAATCATTTAAGCTATTTTACTTCCATAATAATTGAAGGAAAAGAAATGCTTTATGAGATTATTAATAATGAAAAAGCATATACCGATACGGATTTAAGGTACTTTGATAAAGACTTACTGCTTGACAGAAAAGCCATTCTCAATGAATATCTTTACTATTTCTATTACCGTGAAAAGGCACTAAACAACATTCTGAACGCCGAGAAAACACGAGGCGAGCAGATTTGCGAAATCAATAAAAAAATGGCCGCCGAGCTTAAAGGAATAGATATTGATAAGGACTTTGATAAGGCACTTGAAATATTTGAGCATTGGTACGGAGAACGTGAAAACAATTATATGTCCTCCGAAACGGGAATAAAAAGAAAAAGCCCTTGGCATTTTGATATATATGAGGATGATGACGGAGGCTATGCAGGTGTAGCGCTGAAATTCATAGAAATTGAGCAGAGCGGTAAAGAAGGTTCAATGATACTCTGCACAAAAAACAACGGTGCAATAAGCGAACTGCTTGATGATGACATTGTTGAAATAACCTGTGATATAACAAAAGACGGGGCTTTTCCCCATAAAATAGAAAACCCCGATTCACAGAACATGGAACTTATAAGGCGGGTTAAGAATTACGAGCGTCTTGCTTCAAAAGCTATTAGAAATAAGTCATATAAAACCGCCGTAGAGGCGCTTACCCTGCACCCGCTTGTAAACTCTTATTCGCTTGCAAAAGAACTGATTAAAGCCTATGCACAGCTGAATAAGGAATACTTAAACGATTGGAGATAATTATGCCTTTTATCGCAGGAGCTGATAAAACAAATGTTGACCTGTTATACAGCGGTATGCCACGTATACCCGGCGTCGGTGAAGAAATATATGCCGAAAACTTTGAAATAAAGCTGGGCGGAGGAATCTGCGCAACGCTTATTAATCTTGCCCGTCTCGGTATAGACACAAAGATAATTACAGAACTCGGTCAGGATATGTTTTCTTCATTTGCTAAAAAAGAATATGATAAACTCGGATGTGAACTTTGCAACATCTATGAAGGCAGTGAAATACCCGTAAATATTACGTCTGCAATTATTCTCGACAACGACCGCTCGTTTATTTCCTACGGCAGCGAAGGATTTTGCAAAAACAAAGAAACAATATACGCCCTTGAAAAAGGCGCGAAGATTGTATTTATGCATACCGACGGGCTTATTGAAGAATATAAAAAACTGAAAAACGAAGGTTCAATTCTTATTCTTGACACTGGCTGGGACGACACACTTTCAATAGAGAAATATGAAGAGTACCTAAATACGGCTGATTATTATACTCCTAACCGAAAAGAAGCGCTGAAAATTACCGGCGCAGATAATATCGAGAAAGCAGCGGAAATACTCTCTAATTATTTTGAAAACGTGATTGTTAAGCTTGACAGCGAGGGGTGCTTACTGTATGACAGTGAAGGTTCTGCAATCATACCCGCAATAAACGAATTCAAACACGTTGATTCAACAGGCGCAGGCGACGCTTTCCTTGCAGGATTTGCTTACGGAATATTTAAAGGATACAGCGTTAAAGGCTCGGTTCTGTTCGGCAACATTACAGGCGGAAAAGCAGTTACGAAAACAGGTGCTCTGAGCGCATATCTAAACGAAGACGAACTACTTAAGTATTTTGATAAATATAAATAAACGGGAGGGCTTAAGCCCTCCCTTAATTATTATTCAACTTCAATATTTGCCGTATAATCCGAATATACCCATGACGATTTATCGTTAGGTTTAATATTCAGAGTGTATTCCCCGTCTTCGTTTTCTTCACTGACATCGGCTTTAATCTTTAAATCCGACGAGGTAAGAAGCGTTCCCTTGGGAACAATAACAGATACGCGGGAATCCTTCAGTCCAAATACAGAGGCTTTCTTTCCGTCGGGAACTCCGCCGACCGTTACATCACTTGTCTTTATGGGAACAGTGATTTCCTCATATTCGTCGGAAACCGTAACGGTAACGGTAATTTCACTGTCACTGTTATCAATGAAATATACGCCTTGAACGTCATTGGTATCAAAAGTAAATTCATTTACTCCGACAGATAAATCACTGTAATTGATTGTACCGATTATAGCCTTTGAAATATCGGTGCTTTCGAGAATTCCGACATTTACCTTTGGAATTGAATAACTTACGCTGATTGCGTTTTGAACAGGTAATGACGGAGCGCCTTCAAAGTTAACTGCTACGGGAAGCTTAGCCTGTTTAAGAACGGGTATGGTAACTGAAATTGAATTCAGTTTTTTACCCTCGTCGCTTACGGAAGTAAAGGTAAGATAATTCTTTTCAACACTGTTACCTTCCGGCTTAAGTTCGCACTCCTGAGTATAGGATTCTTTTAATTTAGTTTTACTGCCGAAATCAACTTCGGAAACTATCCTTTTAATGTTGTCCACATAACTCTTAGGACCTGTAACGGTAACGCTGTCTTCACTGATTACGGGCGTTCCGAATACATATCCCTCTTCAACATCAAAGTATGCTTCAATTGACGAGGGATAAACGGAACTTACCGTAAACTCTTTTCTTGTAGACTTGTTTGTGACAAGAATCGGGATACTGTGCTCCCCTGCTCTGTTTACGTTACTTGTGTCAAACTTAACATTAAGGTCCTTATCGCTTACCTGGCCTATAACATATTTTGCGCCGCTTACGGTAACGTCAATATCAACCGTATTCTGAAGCGTATAATACTCCATACCGAGTTGCTGGGATAAATCGTCGCTGATTTTAATCGGGACGTTTATATTTATCGTTCTTGTTTCGTCGGTACCTATATTAAGGGAGGTAACCACCCATACGATTACTGCTAAAATAAGGGCGGTAATAATAAGGTATTTATCATTAAATATAAGTTTTCTTAAAGAATTGTTTTTATTCTTCTTAGCCATTATTTCTTCACCCTCCTTACAATTCGTCTGAACAAGCCTTCACTTGCTGCGGAGGTTGACGGAATAAACGTATTCATCAAAAAATCTCTCAAATCGCCGCTTGAAACGTTCTGTACAAGCTGGCCGTTTTTAGCGTAGCTGATACTGCCCGTTTCTTCGCTGACTACGACAGCAACCGCGTCGCTCTGCTCGGAAAGACCGATAGCCGCACGGTGACGGGTACCGAGAGAAGAAGAAATAGCAGAGTTATTTGTAAGAGGAAGAATACATCCGGCTGCACAGATTTTAGTATCCCTTATAATCATAGCGCCGTCATGCATCGGGGATTTCGGGAAAAAGATATTTTCAATAAGTTCTTTTGAAGGCTTTGCGTTAAGAACCGTTCCGGTTTCGATTATATCGCCTAGCATGGTTTCATTTTCAAATACAATTAATGCGCCTATCATATTATCGGACATATCTACGCAGGCCTTACAGGTTGAATCAATGGCTTTATTGATTTCGGTAATCTCAACGGCAGAACCTGAGGAAAGAATTCCTCTTATAGTATTTCTTGCGGCTCCTACGCCCATCTGTTCAAGAATATTCCTGATTTCAGGGCCAAAGAGAATTACAACAATTATAAGAATATTTGAGAATACCGCTTTAAGAAGATAACTCGAAGCGCTCATTCCGAGGAATGATACTACAAAGTACAAAACAGCAACAAAAATAAGTCCTTTAATAAGCTGCATCGCCCTTGTTTCCCTGAGAATTCTTATAACTATATAAAGCACAACGGCTACAAAAAGAATATCGACAAGATCAATCAGGTTAAAAGTACTGAAAAGGCTCTTAACCTGGCTGAAATAGTCAACAACTGAATTCCATAGATTTTTAACGTAACGAAATCTTAGTGCTAATTCAATATACTGCATTTATAACGTCCTCTTAATTTAATTACAATTATATATGATAACATATTTTATAAAAGAAATAAAGTGATTTCATATTTTTTTTAAAACTTTATAAAACTGTTCACATTCCCGTAATGAATTAAAATAGCCCGGACTGATTCTCACAGTCCCCTTTTCAAGCGTATTCATGGTCCTGTGGGCAAGGGGCGAACAGTGATAGCCGCCCCGAGTGCATATGCCGTATTCGGTAAGCACAGACGCGGTCTTTTCACTTGAATAATCTTTATAATTTAACGAAAGAATCGGCATTGAATTGCCGCTTTCGGGATAAGGCGTATAAAGTGAAACGTCTTTATTATCATACAGCATTGAATAAAGCCGTTTAATAAGATGCATTTCATGTTCGTAAATAGCGTCAATACCGTGTTTATTGATAAATTTTATACCGCAGCCGAGAAGTATAATTCCGAAAGAATTAAGAGTTCCCGATTCAAGCCTGTCAGGCATAAAGTCAGGCTGTTTTATATCGAGCGAATTACTCCCCGTTCCGCCTTCGGTAAGCGTGTTAAGCTTTATACCGTCGGAAACGGCGATAAAACCCGTTCCGTTAGGGCCGTAGAGGGATTTCTGCCCCGATGAGCAAAGAATATTTATATTATCCCTCTTTTTGTTAATATCGCAAATTCCTGCTCCCTGGGATGCATCAAGGATAAAGTATATCCCTTTTTCTTTACAAAGCTTACCGAGTTCTTTAACAGGCGTTTTTATTCCGAATACGTTGCTTGTGTGAGTACAGATTATCGCTTTGGTGTTGCTTTTAATAAGGACTTTGAAATTGCTGATAAATTCTGTTTTGTTTTTACTATATGCAGCAACACTGTAATCGGCAATACCCTCGCATTTAAGCTTGTTTAAAGGTCTTATAACGCTGTTATGCTCAAAGGGACTTATAATAAAATTATCCCCTTTTTCCGCGATTCCTTTAATTGCGCAGTTAAGAGCCTCGGTACAGTTTTTAGTAAAGGCTATATTTTCACTTTTAAAACCGAACATTTCGGCAACAAGTTCCCTGACTTCATATACCTTTTCTGCTGTTTTCAGTGAAGGAAGATAGCCGCCGCGGCCTATATTAAAAGAATAATTCTTAAATATTCTTTTTACATTATCAATTATCATATCGGGCTTGGGATAAGACGCGGCGCTATTGTCAAAATATATCACTTTTCCCCCACGCTCACAACTTTAACTCCATTTGATTCAAGATATGAAGAAAGCGCTGATATATCGTCGCATTCCAAATCCACAGTATATCCGCAGCCCATTGATTTTGATGGATTTTTAAGACGCCCTATTTTTGATGTTATTCCTATTCTTTTAAGCAGTTTAACTGCTCTTTGGGCATTTGTAATCGTATTTACATTAAATGAGTACAAAATTACACCTCGCTTTGCATATGAGTATTACTACTCCTTATATTTTATGCAAAAGCGAGATGTATAGTTAAAGCTATTCTATTATGGTGCCTTCGGTTTCAATTTCGGTATCGGAAACGGCAACGTCAACAGCGGTGTTGATTTTCTTATAAAGCCGCTTAACCTGAATAAAGGTTATAATGTCGAGAACCGAGTAAACGATAAGTGCTATACCGAGAAGTCTGAACACGGCAACCGTAGTTTCATTTATATTCATAACTGCAAATACGCCGAAGCCGATACAGACAAGTGACAGAACTAATGACGTCCAGCCGAATAAAAGACTTGCAGCAATAATTCTTATTGAAACGCCTAGATTGAATACGCCGAAAAGAATAAGCATTACACCCAAGATACCGATTATAATATTAATAATAGGTATTATATTAGAACATATTATTATTCCGAAAATAATAGTAATGATACCGGTAATGAGCGTACCTTTAAATTTATCCTTAACGAAATAGTTGATAATTCCTATTAGTCCCGCCGAAATCAGCGATATACCTATTACAAGCGAAATCATATCGCGGCTTTGCTCAGGAAAAATCAGAAACATAAGACCTATAACAAGAGTCAGAATTATTAATATTAAAGAATAGTTTTTAATACTTGAAATATATTTCATAATTACTCCTAATAACAGAGAGGCTCAAAGAGCCTCTCTTACAGTTTTTATTCTTCTTCCTTAGATTCCTCAATTACCTTCTGGGTAATATTTTCGGGGCATCTTTCATATCTTGCAAATTCAGTAGTAAATGAGCCTCTGCCCTGAGTAATCTGACGCATAGCGATTGAGAAAGTAGTCATTTCGCCCTGAGGTACCTCAGCAACGATTTCCTGCATTCCGTCGCCGATAGGAGTCATACCGAGAACTCTGCCGCGGCGCTTATTGATATCGCCCATAATGTCGCCCATAACGTCATCGTTACAAACAGCGTTAAGAGTTACGATAGGTTCAAGAAGCGCAGGACCTGCGTTGGGAATACCGTTCTTAAATGCGATTGAAGCCGCAGTCTTGAACGCCATTTCGCTTGAGTCTACAGGATGGTAAGAGCCGTCGAAAAGAGTAGCCTTAACGCCAACCATCGGATAGCCGGCAAGCACGCCCTTTTCCATTGATTCTCTGAGTCCCTTTTCAACTGCCGGGAAGAAGTTCTTCGGTACGGAACCGCCGACAACTCTCTCAGCAAAAATAAGTTCGTCAGAATCACAGGGTTCAAATTCAATCCAAACATCACCGAACTGGCCGTGTCCGCCGGACTGCTTCTTATGTCTACCCTGAACCTCGACCTTCTTGGAGATTGTTTCTCTGTAAGCAACTCTCGGCTGAATAAGGTTAGCTGTAACCTTATATCTTTCCTTCATCTTGGAAAGGCAAACGTCGAGATGCTGTTCGCCGAGACCTGAAAGAATGGTCTGACGGGTTTCGGTATTATTAACGAATGTAATCGAGGGGTCTTCTTCAATAATTCTGTTTGCAGCGTTTGCAACCTTTTCCTCTTCGCCTTTCTTTTCAGCTGTGATAGCCATTGAGTAAGTAGCGTTGGGAATTTCAACAGGTTCAAGAGTAACAACGTTACCCTGAGCGCACATTGTGTCGCCCGTCTTGAATGTTGAAAGCTTAGCAATAGCACAGATGTCGCCTGCGGCACATTCTTTAAGGTCAGTCTGCTTTGCGCCGAGCGTAGAAACGAGCTTACCGAGTCTTTCCTCGTCGCCTGTTCTTGCGTTAACAACGGTCATACCCTGAGTAATCTTGCCTGCAACAATCTTAAAGAAGTTAAGCTTTCCGATAAACGGGTCAGCAAGAGTCTTAAAGCAAATACCTGCAAGAGGTGCAGAAGCGTCGCATGCGATTTCAACGTCTGCGTCACCCTTTTTGGCATTTTCAGCCTTGGGAGCCGGTGCACAGTCCTTGATAAAATCAAGAAGAAGGTCAACGCCTACGCCTGTAAGTCCCGAAACTGCAAATACGGGAACGATTGTGCCTTCTGCAAGACCGATTGTGAGACCCTTAATCTTTTCGGCAGTTGTAAGCTCTTCGCCCTCAAAGTATTTTTCCATAAGCTCGTCGTCGGTTCCGGCAACTGCTTCGTTAAATACTTCCTGAAGTTCCTCAATCATACCGTCGTCGGAAAGAGCTTAAGACTTACCGTCAACAAGATTATGGAATCCTGCAATCTTGCCGCCGCTTACTACTGGAACAACTACAGGACAGAGTGTTGAACCGAACTCATCAACAAGACCGTTAAATGCCTTGTGGAAGTCAGCTCTTTCATCGTCCATCTTAGTTGTAACGATAATGCGCGCCTTATTCATCTTAGTTGCATTTTTAAATGCTTTCTCATCACCTGCGGCAATGCCGGAACGTGATGAAGTTACAAGAATAGCGGTATCAGCCGCACGAAGTCCCTCTGCACCGCCGAGTGCAAAGTCAAAAAGACCCGGAGTGTCAATTAAATTAATCTTAGCTCCGCTGTAATTGAAAGAAAGAACGGACGAAGTGATGCTGACGCCTCTCTTCTTTTCCTCGGAATCGCAGTCGGATACTGTATTGCCGTCTGCAATTTTACCCATTCTTTCCGTTACGCCTGCAACATTGAGCATAGCCTCGCTGAGAGTGGTTTTACCCTTGGAAGCATGACCTACCAATGTTACGTTTTTTACTACTGACATAAATATTTCCTCCAAAAATGTTCATTGCTAAAATTGTATAATATTTTAAGTATAATGTCAATAACTTTTTATATTATATATAAGACTTGTAATTTATGTAATATTTAGTTATTATGTTGATAGATGGGGGTGAAAAAATGATAAAAGTATTTTCATATATCGGCGCTGTTGTATTAGCGCTTTTCTATCCCCTTGCGTGTATCTCCACAAATCTTGACCCCAAAACGGGACAGTATCTCGGCGGATATTTCGGACCGCATTCACTCGGTTTCACTGTATTACGGTATCTTATAGTATCGGCAATAATTATTCTTCTTACTTATTTAAACCGCAATAAAGAAAAGCTATTCACAGTAATTCTGCCCTGCGAACTTGCGGCGGTGAGTATTTACGGATATCTTGAACACTTTCATTTTCACCACTTTCTATACAACTTCGCATACTGCCTTTGGTACGGCGCGGCGGTAAGCGTTGCCTCAGGAGCGTTATTTTTAGCCGCTACTGTCTTTTTAAAGGATTCTTATAAAACCTTTTTCAAGACGTTCTGGCTGGCTTATTTCCTTATTTACGCGCTGATATTCTACGTATCGTTTATAAGGCAGCCCGACTCATTCTCATTTTCGGTAAACACCGAAATCGGCAACGGAACGCTTCAATACTTTTCATATCTCATGCGCAATCTCAACGACGCATATATGGCGTTAATATGTATAGGTAATATATTTATCTTTCTTCCCCTGCCGTTCATAATTAAAGCAATTAATTTTAAGATAAACGACGCATTAATTTTCCTTATATGTATGCTTGTTCCGCTTGCGGTTGAGGGTTATCAGTACGATATAATCCTTAACTTAACCGGCTTTATATTAGGATTTATACTTATGAGAATAATTTACAACAAAAAAATAAAAGCATCACAGCAGTGATGCTTTTATTTATAAAATTTCTTCAAGAACTTTCAGCCACTTATCGGTCAGTTTATAATCCTCATTTTCAAAAAGACTGTTATGGAGCCTGAATATCATATCAATAATTGCAGCGTCGCGGATTTTATCCGTAGGACAAAGCTGAGAGAAATACGAAACCAGCTCTTCAAAGAGCTCTTTTTTATTTATATTTTCTGTATCGGTAAGTTCTGTTCCGATATATCTTGCGATATCAAATTCCTTCGGCGCAATGTAACCTATCGGGTCAATAGCGCTGAGCTGAGAATCCTTTTCCATTATATTATATCTGTGCAAATCGCCGTGAATCAGTACGTGCTGACTGTATGAAAAGGTATCTTCAAAGAGTTCGCAGGCTTTATTCACATAACCCATAATCAGCTCTTTATTGTATTTGAAATCAGTTTCTTTAACCTTGTTTTTCAGAATACTCTCGTAGTCTTTGAAAAGGCTTAAATCGCTTGTTTTTTCGCTTACATAACCGTTGATTATGCGTGCAAAGAATTCGAGAAGTCTGCCGTCTTTTTTATCAAATTTAAGGTTAACTTCATTGCATCTTTCAAGCAGAATAGTAGAGCACTTATCGTCAAAATCATAAAGCTCACACATAAAATTGGAGTTTATCCATTGATAACATGAGCGCTCTGAAACATACCTGTCAATAAACGGCGGAATTATCTTCAAAACACAAGGGCCGTATTTAACAGATTTTGCAAGAAAGATAATACCGAAATGCGAGTTTTTAATAAGGCTGTAATCTGTTATCTGCCAGTTTTTCAGCAATTTAGGAATAGATTTTTCGAGTTCCTTTTTCCACTCCTTCGCTTCAATCGGATGATATACGGAAAGAAAACCGTTAAGACGTTCAACATTATCAAGAATACTTGAAAAATCAACGTTGTTATCCCTTGCCGTAACAAGCGCCTCAAAGTATTTCAAATCGGCCGGATAAGTCATTTTGAAGTTATTTTTAAAATCAAAAGAAAGATGTATTTTACTGTTTTCGGGAAGCTGCTGAGTAACCTCGGTTAATGATGAATCGCTGTCGAAATTATCCCTTAACAGCTTAAAATCAAAGCCCTCGGGAGACTGCATTAAATAGTATCTCTCACGGTCCACCTTCTGAAAATCATAGCAGCCGAGCGAGTCGGTAATACTCTGTGCGGTAACAACAGCGTCATTATCTTCAAGAAATTCAAAATATGAATCTATAAGCTCGCCTGTAATCATAGGGCGTACGGCATCGCAGACTATAAGCTTTTTACACTCATATTTTTCGTCAATATAATCAATTACCGATTTTAAACTGCGGTTTCTTGTTGTTCCGCCCTCAATCAAATCAATTTTGTTTTCGCTGCAAATATCGGCAAGATAAACAGAATTTGCTTCAACATTAGTGGCAATAATCATCTTATCAATACTTTTTGATGAAAGTATTGACTCAATTACGTATTCAATTACCATCTTGCCGTTCACTTTATGGAACTGCTTGGGAACGTTACTGCCGAACCTTTCGCCGACGCCGTTTGCAAGGATTGCAACAATATTCATATTACACCTTTTCTATTCCGAGTTCCTTTAACACTTCAAATCTGACACCTGAATCGGAAAAGGAACTGCCATTATTAATGATTTCTTTTGCCCTGTTTTTCTTTTTAAATAATCCGTCGATAGGCCTGTTAATACGTGCAACAGGATATAAAAACGCGTGTTTATTATAATACGGATAACATATTTTAAGGTATTCCCTGCTCGGGAAAGCCATTTTTAACATAACTTTAAATTTTGAATTGTTACCGTCGCTAAGATAGCGAGTGGGTACCGAATTCATTTCATATCCGAAACTGCCGCCGTCGAGAAATACATTTTCAAGATTAGCAAGAAGCTCGCCGCTTATGTCAACCGTACTTTTAATCGGCGTATCAAACCAGAGTTTGCAGAGAGATGTAAGAGTTTCTGCGGTTTTTAATATATTAGCCTTACTGCACATCTCAAAAAAGTAATCACTGTCAAAATTTCCGATTCCCCTGATAATCAAATCAATATCAAGCAGCATTCTGATACCTGCGCCGCGATACGCAAGATGTTTTGCAAGGTGACACAAGACAAAAAGCAGCTCGTTATATTCGTTTAGACTATATTCAAAATCGTCTGTTTTATCAGCAACAGCGAATATGTCGTCGAAATAATCGCTGAAAACATCGGGCTGAGAATGAATTTCTATATCGGTTTTAAAAAGCTTTAAAGTCAACGTATGGGAAACGTAATCCTTAATCACATAACCCTTTTCTTTTGCTGAATTGTAAAGTTTTTCGAGCATTCCGCCGTCAACAATAACGTCAATATCACCGCTTGTTCTGAGTTCAGGCTGAGGATAATAACGTTTCACATTAATACCCTTTACGAAAACGAATCTGCAGCCATTTGATATAATAAAATCCTTAGTCAGCTGATAGGCGTTTTCACGCAGGGCGTAGTTTTTTACGGTATAGCCGAGTGACTGATTAAAATATGATTTAACGTTACCCTGAGGAAGGAATTCACCGTCAAGCTGTTTAAGCTGATTATCAATTATACCGGCGACGTCGTGAATATCGGCAAGACGAAAAAGCTCGTTAAAATCAACCCGGCGTCCCGTGGGCACCGAACGATTAACAAACGAGGAAAGCAGTTCAATGAAATACTTTTTTTCGTCAGTCATACTACACCTTTATTCTACCGTAAATTCAAAGACCTTCATACCGCCGTTGAATTCATTTACAAGCTCATATTTAACTTTAAGGTTATAATGCTCTTTATAAAACTTTACAAGATAACCGGGTAAATCCTTATTTCTTGAAATAAATCTAACGTCATCTTCAAGAATTATATTGATTGCATTGTCCTTATAATCATTATAATCGAATCGTTCAAGCATACTGTACCAGTAATACGAATAAATCCACCAGTCGCCCTCAATAACGAAAACGGGAACGTTTTCGTACTGTGCAGATAACAGAGTTAAATGATGGTCGTATAGCTTATCGGCACTTAGAGGCGCCGCAAGATAGATATGCTCACTGTCCTCCTCAACACAATCAACAGTGTCGCTGTAATCGATATACTTTTTATCGTATATTTTAAAGCATAGTGCTGACAGCAGTACGCATAAAACCAAAGTTATACTTACAATAAAAGGATAAAGCTTTTTATATTCAAAAATCTTGAACAGTTTAAGTTCTTTTATTGTTTCTTTTTCTTCTAAAACTATGAAAAGCAGAATTATAATTCCGACTGCTGCAATCGGGTCAACAACTCTTACTACTCCCCTTCTTCTTACGAAAAGATAGGCCTCTGCAAGAGCGAGAAACGCAGCGCAGGACGCAATTTCGAGCCGCTTTTTCTTATAAATCAGAAACAGAATAACTGCCAGTGCTGCGTACCAGAAAATATAATTAATAATCGGGCTTTCAAGTTTATATACATTTTTGAGAATCTTAAATACATTAATATTATATTTATCGT
>CAJOER010000063.1 GCA_905233805.1 uncultured Eubacterium sp.
GGGAATCGAAACGAACTCCAAGAAGGCTGCAAAGCAGACTGATTGGGAGAAAGCTCCTGCGGAGCTTTCGATAGCTGAGAAGAGATTCCCCGGTGGGTCAAAAAAAGACGACCTTTCGGTCGTCTTTTTATATACTTTATTTTACTACGATTTTAACTGTTACTTTCTTAGTCTTCGGCAGATATAAGCCTTTGCCGGCTGCCTTAACTTTAACTACTACTTTGTATTTGCCTTTCTTAAGACCTTTTTTAATTTTGATTTTACCGTTCTTCGCTACTGCAATTTTAGCGTTTCCTTTAACTTTCGCAAAGGTAACCTTGCCTTTTGCTTTCTTTACAGAGATAGCTTTTTTGCGTGAGAATGACTGTGCTTTCTTTGCCTTTGCTTTTACGGTTTTGCCTTTTGCAACAAGGGTATTCTTCTTACCCTTTGCGTTACATCTCTTGCATTTCTTGGTCTTCTTGTCCAAGCTATGGCCGAGAGGCTTGATGTCTTCAATAATTTCAGTTTCGGTGTCGAATCCAAGTTCGGACTTTGCGATATATTTTGTGCTGCCCCATTTTGTGCAGGTAGCTTTTTTAACTGTTTTTTTCTTCGGGGTAATCTTTTCTTTTACGGTTTTGCCGCAACGCTTGCAAACGCCCTTGCATGTGCAGATATTATCCGCGCTCCAATTAACCTCGTATTCAGCGAGTTCGCCTTTGCCGAAATCGTGCTTGAGAGGCTCAATGTCTTCAAGAATTTCAAATTCCTCATCAAAGCCATCTTTGAATGTTGCGGTGTACTTTGTCTCGCCCCATTTTGTGCAAGTGGGTTCTTTATATACCGAAGGTACGCCTTCTACGGTTTCGGTAACAGTCTGACCGCATCCCTTACAAACTCCTTTGCAGGTACATACGTTGTTTTGGTCCCAGCTTACTTCATATTCAGCAAGTTCGCCCGTGCCGAAATCGTGATGATGTTCTTCTGCATTTACTGCAAGCGGAACAGCGACAGCCGTTACTGTCATAATAAGTGATAATAAAATTGATAACGTCTTTTTCATAATTTTCTCCTTTTTGATTAATGTGAGTTATCCTGCAACACTATAATAGCACAAATTACCCGTTGAAGTCAAATTAAAAAGAGCATTAAAAATTAATGCTCCTTTTATTATTAATTACGCCGCTAAATCGTAGTATTCTCTCTGTGCCTGTTCAAATTTTGCGCGCCTTTCAATTCTGCGCTGTTCGTTCTTTTCTTTTTCTTTATCGTTCTTACCTTTAATGATAAGAAACACGGCGCCTGTTACAAGGTATACGGTAATTTCTGTTACAAATAAAATGTGCATTCCCTCAGGTGATAACGCCGTAAAAAGTCTGAAGGGAAGGGCAAGCGCGGCAAAGCCTGCCGCAAGTGTAATAAGTGACATCAAAATTCCTTTAATAATCGCTTTTATCTTTTTCATAATTGTTTTCCTCCTTTGAATTTTGAAACATCTGTTTGCTTACATATACATTGTATATTCCCGATTACGCTTATGCAATATGCCGCGGTGCTACTGTCCAATAGTTTGGACTCAGAATTTCAAAAATATTTTGAATATGCATTAAATTAGCTATTGAATATTGAAAATAGTGTGTTATAATACTTATTAATATTTAAGGAGGAAGGAGTTATGTACGCTAAAAAGCTCTCTGTTACGGGTATGTTTGCGGCGGTCATATTCGTTATGACCTTTTTTATAAAAATTCCCGTCACAAGCGGATACATACATTTAGGCGACGCGCTTATTTATCTCGGCTCGCTTATTATCGGCCCGTGGGCAATTCTTGCCGGCGCGATAGGCGAAGGCCTTGCGGATATTGCCGGCTCGTACGTAATGTACGCCCCTGCAACGGTAATAATTAAAGCGCTTATCGCCATTCCATTTGTGCTTATTTATAAGAAGGATAAGAATACGAAACTCCTTACCGTAAAAACTGCTTTAATGACCGTTATTTCGGGTTTTGTTACGGTGGGCGGATATTTCCTTGCGGATTTGATAATTGACAAGGCTTACGCCGTAGTTGATGTTCCCGGCAACGTAATTCAGGCAGCAGGCTCGGCGGTAATATTTATACTTCTTGCGCTTGCATTTGATAAAGCAAACGTAAAAAACAAGATAGGATTTTAAATTATGACGGATATTATTTATACGCTCGGCGGCGGAACATATTTTAATTTAACCAATAAATGCCCGTGTAACTGTGCCTTTTGCATTCGTTCAAGGGGCGAGGCAGTCGGCGAGGCTAAGCGCCTCTGGTTTGATAAAGAGCCAACCTTTGAGGAAATTAAAAATGCGGTTGATTCATACGATTTCAGCAACGTAAAAAGCGCTGTATTCTGCGGATACGGCGAGCCTACCTGCGCCCTTGAAAATCTTATTAAAACTGCAAAATATGTTAAAAGCATTAATCCTGACATAAAACTCAGAATAAATACCAACGGCCTTTCCGATTTAATTAACGGAAGACCGACCGCAAAGGAAATCTGCGAAGTTATTGATATTATTTCCGTTTCTCTTAACGAAACGGATTCCGAAAAATACGATAAGATAACGCGCAATATTTATCCCGTCAGGGCGTTTGACGCTATGCTTAGATTTACAAAGGACTGTGTTGACGAGGGCAACGAGGTAAGAATGACAGTCGTTGACGTTATCCCCGAGGAAGAGATTGAAAAATCGCGCAGAATCTGCGAATCCCTCGGCGCAAAATTCATCGTCCGCTCCTTCGACAGAGGACGGTAAGATTGACGGTTGATTTAAAAGTGAAAATAATATATAATAGGCATTACAGATTTTGTAATGCCTTTTTATTTGGAGAAGAATTATGGCTATTAAAGACGTTCAGGAACAGATTATAAAACTGAAAAAAGAAAAGGATATTTGTATTCTTGCTCACTGTTACCAATCTCCCGAAATACTTGAGGTTGCCGACTTTACGGGGGACAGTTTTGCCCTTTCCGTAGAGGCGTCGAAGGTTGAGAATAAAACCGTTATTATGTGCGGCGTGCGTTTTATGGCTGAAACCTGTAAAATCCTTTCGCCCGAAAAGACGGTTATTCTTTCAAATCCCGACGCGGGCTGCCCTATGGCGGAGATGATTGAACCCGAGCTTTTAGCACAGGTTAAGGAGCAGTATCCCGAACATACAGTAGTAGCATACGTAAACACGACGAGCGAGCTTAAAACCCTCTGCGACGTTTGTGTAACCTCTTCTTCGGCGCTTAATATCTGTTCTAAGCTTGAAAGCGATAAAGTGCTTTTTATCCCCGATATTAACCTCGGAACGTGGATTAAAGAGCAGCTCCCCGATAAAGAATTCAAACTCGTCAACGGCTGCTGCCCGACTCACGCTAAAATGAGCAAAGACGACGTTTTGAAGGCAAAGTCCGCTCATCCCGAGGCGCTTCTTCTCGTTCATCCCGAATGCAGAAAAGAGGTCGTTGAACTTGCCGATTACGTAGGTTCGACTACGGGAATTATGAGCTACGCAAAGAAGAGCGATAAAAAAGAATTCATTATCGGAACGGAGAATTCAATCGTAACTCATTTACAGCTTGAATGTCCCGATAAGAGCTTTTATCCGCTTTCAAAAGATTGTATATGCCATAATATGCAGGCGACTACTCTTGTTGACGTGCTAAACTGCTGTAAGGGTACGGGCGGCGAGGTTATCGAGCTTGACGAGGACGTAAGACTTAAAGCAAAGCACTGCATTGATAAAATGATTGAACTGGGTTAAATTATGAAAAAAGCAATAATTGCTATGAGCGGCGGCGTCGATTCCGGCGTAGCCGCTTATTTTATGAAGGACAGAGGTTTTGACTGCGTTGGCGCTACCATGAAGCTCCACGACGGCGACCTCTCATATATCGGCGATAAAACGTGCTGCTCGCTTGACGACGTCGAGGACGCAAAGGCGGTTGCGCGCAGACTCGGTATGCCTCATTACGTATTGAATTTCAAGGAAGATTTTGAAAAGAAGGTAATTGACAAGTTTATTAAAACTTATGAGCAGGGTGGTACTCCCAACCCGTGTATTGACTGTAACCGCTTCCTCAAGTTTGAAAAGCTTATGAATACCATGTACGAGCTCGGCTGCGATTACGTCGTAACCGGTCATTACGCGCGTATTGAGGAAAAGGACGGCAGGTTTTATCTTAAAAAGGGAATTGACTCTTCCAAGGACCAGAGCTACGTTTTATATTCCTTAACTCAGGAGCAGCTATCTCATACGCTCTTCCCGCTCGGTGAATATACCAAAAAAGAAATAAGGGAAATTGCCGAAAGAGAAGGCTTTATTAACGCGAAAAAGCGGGAGTCGCAGGATATATGCTTTGTTCCCGACGGCGACTATGCTGCGTTTATAAAAAAAATTACGGGCAGAAAGTACCCCTCGGGACAGTTCCTTGATAAAGACGGTAACTCACTCGGAACTCACTCGGGAATAATCAATTATACAATCGGCCAGCGTAAAGGACTCGGCGTTGCCGCTGGTCATCCCGTATACGTTATTAAAAAAGATTTGGGGAATAATACCGTTATCCTCGGCTCAAACGAAGATTTGTTCAGCGATTACCTTGAAGCTGAAGATTTCAACTGGATAATTGAAAAGCCGGCAGGGGAAATATCCTGCTTCGCAAAAACGAGATACAATATGAAGGAGCAGCCCTGTAAGGTTTGGATTGACAAAGACAGGGTATGTGTAAAATTTGATATTCCTATTCGTGCGATAACTCCTGGACAGGCGATTGTATTATATGACGGCGACCTCGTTCTCGGCGGAGGAACCATTATATAAATGGAAATACTGTAAGAATCCGGCACAATATATTGTGCATTTTGAATAAAAAGTTAACAAATCGTTTCGAGTAACACATAAATATGAATATTTTTTAAATTTTAGACAGTTTACCCTTGATTTTATTATCGAGTAGTGATATATTATGTTTGTATTATAAAGGGAGGTATGGGCTATGAGAAAATTATATGCCGAACCTGTTATGGAAATTCGAAAATATAATATGGCTCAGTCAGTGTGGACGTCCGGCCCGACAGACCTTCATGACGGTGAGGAATTCAATCCCGATTCCGAGTCAGGCGTTAGCGCAAAAGGATATTTTGCAGACTGATTTTTGTAATTTAAACCTGCCAAATGGCAGGTTATTTTTTTATATTATTATATTTTTTTGTAATATTTGTTATTTTTTGAAATTATCTATTTATTTTTTAATTATTATCTGTTATAATATATTACAATTTATAATTAAAATGTTATTATTATATCAAACAGGGAGGCAAAATTGAAATTATTTAAAATCTTAATATGCGTTGTCCTTGTTTGTATTCTGTTTTCAGGATGTAATTTCAGGATTTCATCTTCTATTGACGATTTGATATCTCCGCTTTCTCCGTTCGGCGATAACGCGGATATCAAAAAAGCTCTTGATGAATATGCAAAAGGCGGCTATTCGCTAAAAATACCGAATGCCGGAAAGTATATTACTTCTTATACCTTTTACGACATTGACGGCGACGGCGAAGATGAGGCCCTTGCTTTTTATGAGCCTAGCGACAACCTCGGAACAATCAATATGTCCGTAATCAAAAAGTCTGACGGCTCGTGGAAGATTATTCAGAATATTGAGGGCGAGGGACGCGATATTCATTCCCTTGATTTCGGCGACATAAGCGGCGACGGTAAAAGCGAGCTTTTTGTCTGCTGGGACGCTATCAGTAATTCAACTAACCATATTCTTTGCGTTTATAACATTGACGGCAAGAAAGGCAAAGTCAAAAAAATCGGCGATAGTATTAACATCAATAACTTTATTATAGCCGATATGATTGGCGACAATGTTAAAGAATTGCTTTTGTTTGAGGTGAGCAGCGGCAACACCGCGAGCGCCAGAGCCGAACTCTATTCGCTGGACTACGGCTCGCTGCATAAGCTCGGCGAAACAAAACTTGATTCGCACATAACTTCATATGTCGACATCAAAATTGAAACTGTCGACG
>CAJOER010000064.1:0-6908 GCA_905233805.1 uncultured Eubacterium sp.
AGAGCTTTTAATCATGAAACAGAGAATTCTTCTATTCCCGGATTTGACGGCGCAAGCGTTGCTAACACGAACGAAAATGAAGGTAATCGAGGAGTCAAAATCACAAGCACAAGTAAGGACTGGTATCAGTATACAAATACTATTCACTATGTCGGCAAAAACGAAGCTTTTGTCAAAGGATTACAGACGGCGGAATACGGTTTTGTCGGACGTTCTATGAGATGGACAACAGCTTTGTCAACTTCTACAAACGACTACCATAATTATAACGGTCAGGGTACATATTATGTAATTGACTACCGTAATGTTCCCGAAACTATAAGGTCTGTTGTTTCGTCATATCTTAATATAGGCGGGAATGATCAATATGTAAAAAATGAGCTTTCCGATATAATTGACGCTATAACTTATCTGCAGGAAGAGCCTACCACGGGCTTTACAACAGATAACTATGTAAGTCATGCGACAACCGTTGCTGAAAATGTTCAGACTAAAAAAGAATATCTGAATGGCGTAACGGTTAGCGCATCAGATTTAAGCAGCTACGACGTTCTTGCTTCTGCTATTACAACGTCAAAGGAAACTTATGACTACAACAATGCCGACGGCGTTTACACTGAGGACAGCTTTGCAGCGTTTAAAACGGCTTATGAGACATCCGAAACAGAAGCAGCAGGAGTCAAGACTAACGGATTTACAACCGCAACAACTGGCAACGCGCTTATTGCGGCGTATAAAGCGCTTAACGTTATAACTCCGCCGAGCGGAAACATCGGCGACGATACTACCTTTACTTATGATGAAGAAACAGGTAAGGTTACTATAAGCGGTGAAGGCGCCATGAACGATTTTGAATCGGGTGCGGCAAGTCCTTTCGGCAATAACGATACAATTAAAGAGGTTGAAGTCGGCGACGACGTTACCTATATCGGCGCACACGCGTTTGACGGAGCAAACGGACTTGAAACAATTACCGTTCCCGCAACGCTCGGGCGGCGACGTTAAAAACAAGTCAGCCGACAATGCACCGTGGAAGGCTCCCAAGGTAAGGCTGGTCAAACTCGGTTTAAACGAAGGCGACCTGTCGATAACCTCAATCGGTGACGAAGTATTTGAAGATAATAAGAACACAGCATATTTCTTCTACAATAAAGAAACCGTTATTCCCGGTAACAGTGGAGCTATCTTCGGCCAAAATCCGACAATTCACGGTTACATTCCTTCAACCGCATACGACTATGCTCAACAGTATCACATCAACTTTGTTGAAATTTCGCATGAACACATATGGGATGACGGAACCGTTACGGCTCCCACCTGTTCAAGCAGCGGATATACTACTTATCATTGTAGGTACTGTACTAAGACAAAAACAAGTAATTATGTTTCTCCGCTTGGCCATGACTGGAAAGATGAGGTTATAGCGCCTACCTGTACAGAAAGAGGTTACACTCTTCGCACCTGTCAGCGCGAGGGCTGCGATAAAACTGAAAAAAGAGATTACACACCTGCAAAGCGTCACAAGTATGACGGAGAAATAAAGCCCGAATACAACAGTGACCTTCCGAGAGAAAACGATTCAACTCATTATCAGCACAGCATTGCGTGCTCGGTATGCGGAGAAGCAAAAAGTCTTGAGTATTGCGGTCCGTTCGAAGTAGTAGCAGAAGACGTTCAACAAAACGGCCATACGTATACCTGCCTTAAATGCACGGTCTGCAACGGAACTCACCTTGAAAAGGCAGACGCACCGACAGGAACCCATATTGTATTTTATTACGGCTCAAATAACGAGATTCTTAACATTGAGTATGTTGAAGATGGACAGAACCCAAAGGAAGTTCCTGCTATACCGAACCAGCAGGTCGGACACATCTATTCGTGGACACTTGGCCTTGGCGGAGTTGAAATAAACCCCTCAAGCCAGATTATTCTCGGCAATACTATCTTTAAGGTTAAAGACGAGCTTAAATCGTACAATGTTAATTATGTTAAAGTAATAGAAGGCAACGACGGAACGACATCCGAAACGGTATTTCGCAGTGAACCCGTGAAACACGGCGAAACTCCTTCCGATATTCCGAACCTTTACTCCGACACTATTAATCTGAACGTGCAGGGACATAAGGTTTATGTATGGGAAACCGACCCGAACGGAGTTGTTATTACCAAGGATACAACCTTTAAACAGGTATTGGATCTTAAAGACCATGACTTCACCGATACGATTATGCAGGAAGCAACCTGTACCGAAGACGGCAGTATGTCGCGTTTCTGCGAAAAGTGCGGTTATTACATTGAAAATGAAACAATCGACGCTAAAGGTCACAGTTATATTGAAAACGTTACAAAGAAAGCTACCTGTACGGTTAAAGGCTCAAAAGTTGTAACCTGCGCTAACGCTAACTGCGATTACAGGGAGGTTAAGGACATTCCGGCAACCGGCCACAAGTGGAACGCAGGCGTAGTTACAAAGAGGCCAACCTGTACCGAAAAAGGTGAGAAGACGTTTACATGTACTAATGCAAACTGTAATGATAAGAAAACCGAGCCTATTAATGCAACAGGTCATCAGTTCGACAACGGCGTTATTACAAAACAGCCGACTGTTGAAGAAACGGGTATTAAAACTTATACTTGCAAAGAATGTAAAGCAACAAAAACCGAAATTCTTCCCAAGGCAAGCGTTAAGGAAGTAACGCCTTCCGAAAAGGTGGCTGACAATGCTCCCGTTAATAAGAAGATTAAGAAACCGGCAGGCATTACAACCGTATCCAACGCAAAGAAAAAACAGCTTATCATTTCCTTCAACAAAGTAAAAGGCGCTCAGAACTACCGCGTAATGTACCGCAAGCAGGGCGCTAAGAAATGGAAAAAGTCATGGACTAAGGGCAAGAACAAGTACATCCTTAAAAAGCTCAAAAACAAAGGTCTGTACGAGTTTAAGTTCGCCGCGTACAAGAAGAACGCCAAGGGCGCATGGGAACGCGGAGAGTACTCCAAGATAAGTTACCGTTACTATTACAAGGAAAAGCTTACAAAGGTTGCGCCTTCAAAGGGTAAAATCAAGGTTGCCTGGACGAAGGACAAGAACGCTGACTGCTATCAACTCTTCTATGCTAAAAAGAAAAATATGAAGGGCGCAAAGAAAATTGAAATCAATTCAAAGAACACGACCTCATATACAATCAAAGGCTTAAAGAAGGGCAAGTACTACGTAAGAGTCCGCGCTATCAAAAAGAAGGGCGGCAAAAAATACGTGGGCGAATACTCACAGCGTAAACCTGCAAAAGTAAAATAAACAAAGTAAAACCCGAGGCGGATAACCCGCCTCGGGTATTTTTTATTATCTTATTCTTCGTTTGCTTCGGTTTCTTCTTCAACCTCTTCCGAATCTTTATTAAGGCCTTCTCTGTCAAACTTGAATATTGTTGAAAGAACAACCTCAAATCCTACTTCAAGAGCTTCGGGGTTAAGCCTGTCGGCAGTATCGCGTCTGTTGTGATAATAATCGGCAGGAGTCGGGTCCATAGCGGCAAGACAGGTTGCGGTAATTCCATCCTGAGTAAGAGCCGCGGCATCTGACGAACCGAAGAATACGTTTGCGAATTTAAGGTCCTCATGACCTGCCTCAATAGCGGCGTCCATAACGAGCTGTGAGAAAGTCTGGTCATGCTTTACGGTTCCCGTCATATCACGGTTATATACGTTGAGATATTCAAGGTCCGTAAGAGTATCAACGCAGAGCGCTACGGTTTCAACGCCGGAATTGCAGTACTCGTCGTGATGGTCCTTAGCCCACTGCTTACAGCCTCTGAGGCCTGCTTCTTCACCGTCGGTAATCATAGCAACAACCTCGGTGTTTTCAAGCTCTACGCCCGCCATATCAAGCATACGAAGCGCACATACGGCAGCATATGTTCCCGTAAGGTTATCGTTAGCGCCCGGGGAGATAGTCTTGAAATCAACAAAAAGGAAAAGCGGAATCATGCAGAGCGCCGTGAAACAGTGGAAATAATAGCTGTAATTGATAAGGAAATCGCCGAACGCGCCCATATTTGCAAAGTTAGCAATAATCGTAACTATTGCAACTACGAAAGAGCCGATTGCGGTTCCGATTGTAAGTCCCATTAATATTCCCGTGAGAGATTTAATATGAAGAATCTTTGAGTAGTAATTATGTCTCCACTCGTAAGCCGCGTCGCAGTGGCCCGAAATTATAATTCTTCTTTTGACCTCGCCCGTGGGCTTTCTCTTTGCATAAAAGTTTCTTCCGTCTATCTTCTTATAAAGCACGTCGCAGAACTGCTTGTAAAGAAGAAATTCCATTACGGTAATGAAAAGTCCTACGCCTACGGTTGCGCCGACAACTATCTGAGGAATAAAGAAAGCGCTGCTTCCCTTTCCGTCAAATATATTAAGATAAGTAAGCGCAAGGCATACTACAACCGCAAGAATAATCATAAAGGACACGGTCTTGGTGAAGTGTAAAAATGCCTTGGGAGCCATTTTATAGGTTTCAAAGCCCGTCTCATCTGCAAAGATATCCATTTCTTTTTTAATGTGCTTCTGAGTTGCGTAGCAGTTTTCGTTACCCGACTCACGCGGACCGTATTTCTTAATTACATTGGTTATTTCTTTTACGGTGTAATCAACATTTTCCTTGATTACCGCCTTTGGAAATTCGCTGAATTTCATAGAATTATCTCCTAACTGTAAAAATAATAAATTATTATATCAAACTGAACATAATATGTCAATTTACTTTAAAACAAAACCTATCTTCTTCATCGCCTTGGTGAGCGTTCTGTTTGCTATACGTGAGGCGATTTCGGCGCCGTTTGTATAACACTCGGTAAGATAAGCCTTATCCTTCAAAAGCTCGTTATAGCGCTTCTGAACGGGTTCAAGTTCGGCAACAACCGCCTCGCCTACCGCCTTTTTGAAATCGCCGTAGCCCTTGCCCGAGAAATCGCGTTCGATAGTTTCAATACTGTCGCCTGTGATAGCCGAATAAATTGTCATAAGATTATTGATTCCGTCCTTGCCGTCGGCGTAGCGCACAGCCATTTCGCTGTCTGTTACGGCGCTCTTGAACTTCTTCATAATAACGTTCGGCTCGTCGGTAAGGAACACCGTTCCCTTCGGGTTCGGGTCGGATTTTGACATCTTGGATACGGGATTCTGAAGACTCATTACCCTTGCGCCCGCCTTCGGGATATACGGCTCGGGTACGGTAAATACGTTACCGTAAATCCCGTTAAAGCGCTCGGCGATATCCCTTGTTATTTCAAGGTGCTGCTTCTGGTCGGCTCCGACGGGAACAACGTCCGCCTGATAGAGAAGAATATCGGCAGCCATAAGGCAGGGATAAGTAAAAAGTCCTGCGTTAACGTTATCCGAATGCTGGGCGGATTTATCCTTGAACTGAGTCATACGGTTAAGCTCGCCGAACTGGGTATAGCAGTTTAAAAGCCACGCAAGCTGAGAGTGCTGAGGCACGTGGGACTGAATGAAAAGTATTCCCTTTTCGGGGTCAAGACCTACCGCCATTAGCATAGCGTAAAGCTGCATAGTCTGCTGTCTGAGCTTGGCAGGCTCCTGACGCACGGTAATTGAATGTAAATCGGCTATGCCGAATACCGTATCAAAATCCTCCTGAAACGAGGGCCAGCCCCTCATAGCGCCGAGATAGTTACCGAGAGTCGGAACAGACGTCGGCTGAATCAGCGAGAGTGAACGTTTTTTTCTTTCCTGAGTTTCTGACATAATAATTCTCCGTTAAATGAATTGTTTGATTACCTCGCCCATAATCTTTACGCCCTTTTCGATATTTTCTTCGGACGGGGTTGAGAAATTAAGGCGGATATAGTTGCACGGCGCCGTATCGTCGGTCATAAAGCTTGAACCGGGAACGACGGCAACTTTATATTTAATTAGTTCTTTTACATAGGTCATCATATCGACGCCGTCGGGAAGCTTTGCCCAGATGAACAGACCGCCCTCGGGACGGACGTATTCAAGCTCGGGGCAGTATTTATCAAGACAGTCGCACATAAGATTGAGCTGTTTTCTGTAAATGAGCTTAATCTTTTCAATATGCGCGTTAACGTCATATTCGTCAAACCAGCGGGATACAATCATCTGGTTTAGCACTCCCGTATGAACGTCGGACACCTGCTTGCCGATTGTGAACGCGCCCGCCATTTTATTCGGAACTACCGCATAGGCAACGCGGATACCGGGCGCGAGGATTTTTGAAAATGAACCCGCATAGATTACGATACCCTCGGTATCAAAGCTCTTTATTGCAGGTATATCCTCACCTGCTACTCTCAGATTTCCGTAGGGGTTATCCTCAACGATAACGAGGTCGTTTTCAAGTGCTAATTTATACATAGCCTTTCTCTTTTCAAGAGAGAGGGTTGTTCCGCCGGGGTTCTGGAAATTCGGGATAGTGTAGATGAATTTTGCGCCGGGATTTGCTTTGATAACCTCTTCAAGTTTATCGATATTCATTCCGTCGGCGTCGATAGGAACGCCCGCAAGTTTAAGCCCGTGAGAGCGGAAGCAGTTGAGAGAACCTACGAACGACGGCTCCTCGCATATAACGGTATCGCCCAAATCGGTTAAAATACGCGTTGCAATATCCATAACCTGAGTTCCGCCCGCGGTAATGATAACGCTGTCGTCGTCAGTTCCTACGTTTTCTCTCGCTTTAAGCCACTCTTTTACGGTTTTTCTCAGAGGCTCATAGCCCTCGGATACGCCGTAAACGAGCGCGGACACGGGATTTTCGGTTAATATTTCGTTGGAGAGCTTGGTTACCTCTTCCGTCGGGAAAGCCGCAACAGCGGGCGAACCGCCTGCAAAGGCAATCATTCCCGGCTCGCTTGTAACCTTTAAAA
>CAJOER010000064.1:6929-11561 GCA_905233805.1 uncultured Eubacterium sp.
AATACATTATCCTTCCTCCAGTACTGTATCAACGAACCGTTTTGACGAGTTCCCGTCGCAAAGGGAAACGAAACGGTCTTTAAATTCTTTCATTTTAATATCGTTTTTATCCGCTCGGATTACCGCGTCTGCAAGAGCGTCTTTATCCTCGACAATCTCTCCGCAGGCGTAGTCTTCATAGCTGAAGTAAAAGCCCCTGTCTTTCGTATAGCTTTCAAGGTCGGGAGCATAGAGCACCGCGGCGTTTCCTATAACCGCGTTTTCAAATATTACCGAGGAGTAATCGGTAACAAGAACGTCGGTAATAAAGAGAAGGTCGTTTATCTCCCTCTCGTCGGACATATCGGTTATGCCCTCGCCTGCTCTTAGTTTATTTTTAATGAACGGGTGCAGTTTTAATACCACCGCCCAGTCGCTGCCGAGGTTTTCGGCAAGCGCGTCAAGGTTTATAAAATCTTCGGGATAGTATCCGTCGTTTACGTTATTGCCCCTGAAGGTCGGAGCAAAAAGAACAACCTTTTTATCTTTCAGCTCGGGCGCCTTCTCGTATATACGCGCCTTCGCGTTTTCAACATATTCGTTATCGAAGAAAAAATCCGTCCTCGGCGTTCCGACGGGCTTGATTTTATCCTCGCTTATTCCGAAGGACTCGGCGTAAACGCCCGCAATTTCGCCCGAAGAGCAAATTGCCTCGGTATAGTTTTTATGGGTAAGCGAATTCTTTTCGGCAGTTTCTCTAGCATAGCCCAATTTTTTGAACGCGCCCATAGCGTGCCAGACCTGAACGAGGTGCTGCGAGTCCCTTAAAGTAAGCGGATATACCATAGGTTCATAATCGTCAACGAGGATATACTTTGACTCGGCGAGTTCCTTTGCGAGAACGTCCTCGTCGGGTATGCTGCCCCCCGCCGCAACGGTTATATCATAGTCAAGGGAATTATTCTCTATATAGTTTTTAATCGCAAGCAGATTGCCGCCGAGCTTTCCTTTTTTTGTTGAAAGCATAAGGATTTTGTTATCCTTCATCGGCAGCTTTTTCGCTTCGTTAAATTTTCTGACAAGCGAGGCGTAGCGCATTTTCTGAAGATGCGGATACGCCAGTGATTTCAGTTTACCCATTATAGTTGTATTTGTTGTCGTAACTGCCTTTGATGAGCGAGTCGATTATCTCTGCCCAAACGGCGGTTACGCTCTCATATTTTTTATTGACATACGCCTTTTTAAAGGCTTCGGTTTTATCTTTATCGGCAACACTGCCGTCATTTATAAAGTTACAGATACCTTTTGCATTTTTTGAATACAGAGCCGGAATATCGCGCCAGAAGTCGATATAAAATCCGCGCTCGTTAATATATTTATCGCTGTCAAAACAGTAAATATAAAGCGGAAGTTCCGCGAGCAGCGCCTCAAAAAGAACCGAGGAATAATCGGTCACTACGCAGTCGGCAACCGACATAAACTCCATACCCGTAAAGCACTCGCCCTCAACGCAGTTCATATGAGAATCGGTAAAAATTTTCTCTTTATTGGTATTAACTACATGGTGCTTTATGATAAGGTTGAATTCGTCGTAGTTTACCCTTTTTATAAGTTCCTCACAGGCGGTTTCAAGCGCCTTCCTGTCCTCCTCGGTATCGCGGAAGGTCGGAACGTAAAGAATATTTCTTTTGCCGTTATCAAGCATAGGATACTTCTTAAAAATGCTTTCTTTAAGGCGCGCGTTTTCCTTTTGACTCGTCAGGGCATCCATACGCGGAATACCGACGGGTACAAACTTCTTTTCGCTCTGACCGAACGCCTCGGCAAAATACGGCACGCATTTATCTCCGCTAGCCGCTATGAGGTCGTAATTGTTGTGCATTTTAAAAGCTTCGGCAACGGCTGAGGACTTTCCGCCCTCCATATCAAGTATGCTTTTGCCGAACTTTTTAAACGCTCCCAGAGCGTGCCAGAGCTGAATAATTTTAAGCTCTTTTTTATGCCTGAGCATCGAAGCTAAAATGCAGTATCCGTCAAGAACTACAACCTTTGACGTTGCCATCGCCTTCATCTGGCGGAACATTTCGGGGATGTATTTAAGTTTTCCGACGGCGCCTTCGGGTATCATTTTACATAGAACCTCGATTTTATAATCGGGGTAATTCGTTTTTATTTCATCGATAAGATAACGAAAATCAACCGAGGGCGTTTCGCTCTGGCGTGAAATAAACGCTATTTTATTTTCAGCCCTTTTCAGCTTAAAGAGCGCATAAAATGCGCCCATTATCAAGCCGAATATTTTAGCAAAAAGTTTTATCATATCACTTATTCATAAAGAGGATACTTGTCGCAAATTCCTTTTACTTCATTTAAAATGTATTCCTTCTTACCGTCAAAATCGGTAATTGCAAGATAGATAAGCTCGGCGATTTTATCAAAATCGTCCGCGTTAAGACCTCTCGTCGTAGCGGCGGGGGTGCCGATACGTACGCCGCTTGTAACGAACGGTGAGAGAGGCTCGTTGGGAACGGTGTTCTTATTAAGCGTAATATGAACCTCGTCAAGCCTGTTTTCAAGTTCCTTACCCGTTACGCCCATACCTCTTAAATCAAGAAGGCAGAGATGGTTATCCGTACCGCCCGAAACGAGGTTAAGACCTCTTTTGATAAGTCCGTTTGCAAGCGCCTGAGCGTTTTCAATAACTCTCTTCTGATATTCCTTGAACTCTGGTTTGAGCGCCTCGCCGAAGCTTACAGCCTTACCTGCGATAACGTGCATAAGCGGACCGCCCTGCGAGCCGGGGAATACGGCTGAATTGAGTTTCTTTGCAAGGTCGGGGTCGTCGCAGAGGATAAGGCCGCCTCTCGGTCCTCTGAGCGTTTTATGGGTTGTGGTTGTAACAACGTCAGCCCACGGGAACGGCGACTGGTGAAGACCTGCGGCAACAAGTCCCGCAATATGAGCCATATCGACCATAAGAAGCGCGCCGTTTTCATGAGCGATTTCTGCCATCTTTTTAAAGTCAATCTCTCTCGGATATGCCGAAGCGCCTGCTACTACAAGCTTGGGCTTATTCTCTTCAACAAGCTTTTTAAATTCGTTATAATCAATATATCCGTTTTCGTCAACGCCGTAAGGAATGAAGTTGAAATACTTACCCGAAATATTTGCCTTTGAGCCGTGGGTAAGGTGTCCGCCGTTGTCAAGGCTCATACCTAAAACGGTATCGCCGGGGGTGAGGAGTGCAAGATATACGGCTGTATTTGCCTGAGCGCCCGAGTGGGGCTGAACGTTTGCAAAGCCGCAACCGAAAAGCTCGCAGGCTCTTTTAATGGCGATTTCTTCAACTATATCAACATACTGACAGCCGCCGTAGTAACGCTTGTTCGGAAGTCCCTCCGCGTACTTATTTGTAAGCACGCTGCCCATAGCCGCCATAACCTGCGGGGACACGAGATTTTCGGAAGCAATAAGCTCGATATTCTCTCTCTGTCTTTTGAGTTCGAGCGCCATAGCGTCGGCTACTTCGCTGTCAGTTTCACGCACTTTTGCGATTGAATCGTAGTAATCGGGATACATTTTAAAAGTCCTCCATATATTTATATATAATAATACTTGTATATAATAACATAAAAGGTTACAAGATACAACAACAATATATTGTTTTTTATATAATAAAACACCCTGCTCCGCTATATGAACAGGGTGTAATATTTATAATTCGTTTATCTGACGCACGATGTCATCCATATTCTCGTCAAGGACACGCGCGACTTCGTTTCAATCGGTTCCTTCAAGACCTGCCTGAATTTCCTCGGTATTATCGGCAGCTTCGCCGTTTCTTGCCGCCTCACGCTTTGCAACAAGCTCCGCAAGCATTCTGTTATGCTCGGAGTCGGTCATAGCGTACTTTCTCATAGGAATTGCAGAGAGAAGCATACCTACCGCAACAGGGATTGAGATAAGGAAGAACATTGCTGCGGCGTATTTACCGCCGTCAATCTGGAAGAAATGCTCGCCCTGGGTAAGACGGTAGTTAATATTGTCAAGGTTCTCGCCCGAGAACTTAACTACAGTATATACAACGCCCTGAATAAGCGCCGCGATACCGCCCGAAAGCTTTGTAAGGAAGGACTGACCCGAGAAGAATACGCCGTCGGGACGGTAGCCTTTGTTGTATTCCTCATAGTCAACGCAGTCGGCAATCATAATTGACTGCATTACGTTGATACCGCCCATTGAAGCCGACGCAAGGCCGATGCAAACAGCGGTAATTATAATGCCTATCCAACCTAAAAGATTGCCCTTGAAGAGAAGATATGCAACGAAAATGAGCGCATAGGGAACGGCGCCCGCGATTGTATAGAAATTATAAATCGCTTTGTTTTCAAACTTTTTAACGAGGTTCGGAGTAATTGCCATAGCGGCAAACTGCGGAATAAATACGGCAAGACCGATTAAACCGATTTTGATAATTCTCTGGCCGCCGTCAAGATTTCCTACGTCGTTAAAGGAGTTATCCGTATAATAGTAAAGCATAAGCGGCATAGCAAGAATCATGAGAAGCTGAAGCGGGCTTCTGAGAACGCCGGAAATAAGAATCTGGCGGAACGGAAGGCAGCCCCACATAATCTTGAAGTTATCAACAATACC
>CAJOER010000065.1 GCA_905233805.1 uncultured Eubacterium sp.
AAAAGAGTGCAAAAAAAGATAAATGAAAGCCCCGGCGTGAGCCGAGGCTTCTTCTTTCAGATTGTTTCAATAAATTCCCTGAATTCGGGCGTCGCTTTAAATTCGTCGGGCAGCGGATACTTTTCTTCAATCAGGTTTTTAACCCTGCTTGTTGCAATATAAGTGCTTCCGAGAGTGTGTTTGTCGAACTTCCTGCCTTCAAAGAAACTCGAGTGCATAACCGTAATTCTCTCAAGAGCGTCAAACTGTTTTGCAAGCTCTGCCTCTTTTTTAAGATAAGTAAGGCCTTTTTTATGAAACTTTCAGGACTTCTATAAATTCTGATTTGTGGAGATGATTAACAGAAAAAAAGCCCTGTCAAAACGACAGGACTTTATTATTTGAAAAAAAGTGAAGATTTCTGTGTTAAAACTATGCGTTTTCTGCTTCTTTGTTTTTTCTCTTTGCAATTACAGTCATTCCGAGTGCAGTAACAGCTACGCCTAAAAGAAATCCGCAGCCGGCAAAGAGCATTCCCGTACCGCCCGAGAAGGTTGAACCGCTTACGGAAGCGGTACCGTTCAGATTCGGGAAGCCGTCAAAACTACCACTTTCAATAAAAACGTTCGACTTAACTTCCGCAAACAAATCAGTTCCGTTGGGACATTCCATTTCCTTAAATGATATTTCGGTAGGATTGTCAGAGTCATTAGTAAATGTATTCTTTATATCCTCTTCAGCCCAATCCTCGCCAAGTTGTATATACATCGGAACTGAATTTACAAAGCCGCTTTCCTCTGTTCCTTCAGGATTAACAATGCCATACAGAAATAAACGCTGTGTGATGTTTTGCTGCTTTAGCGTATCGTCAAGCGCATCAAAGTAATAATGATATATATCCGCATCATTTTCAGCATCCAGCCATTTCACCCAGAAAATCGTGCCTGGTTCAATAAGCCCCTGTGAATTATCAATACCGTACCATGCAGATGTTCCGTCGGATTCTTCCTTAAGCCAGGTAATGCCGTTATCCTGTACTACTGCGCTTGTTCTGCCGTTGTCGGCAACATAATAGGTAACGCCGTTTTGAGTAATGGGAGTAACCTTTGCGAAAGCCGTGAGCGGTAAGGCGGTAAGCACCGATAAAACTAAAATGATTGATAATATAACTGAAAATGTTTTTTTCATATTTTGTCCTTTCTGTCTTTGCCGTTTGAAAAATGATTTCCTTTTGATTATAAATTGTTGTGATATAATAAGTGTAACATATCTTTCAACATATTTCCAACAAATCGTTGAATATAATTTGAAAAATATTTGATGGTTTTACATAATACCACACGGTAAACCGATTGTCATTAACCGAATCGGTTAATGATTGTATATTATTATAACACCTGCAGTGTGACAAAAAGGTGACAAGATTATTTAATAAGACAAATTCTGATTTGTCGAGTTATTTTACAATGATAATAGCGCAAAATTCCGGCAAAATATTGTTGCAACTATGTTGCAATTCAACGAATCTGAGGCAATCTCAAGTGTTCTCAAATAAAAAACAGAAATCCCTCAAAGCCACTGTTTAAGCGGTTTTGGGGGATTTTGGCATAAGTTAAGGACGGGTTGGAAAACCAGTCCCGTTGGTCGAGGTGACTGGATTTTCTTCTCAGCTATCGAAAGCTCCACCGGAGCTTTCTCCCAATCGCGGCACTTTCTGCGCCGCTCTTGGAGTTCGTTTCAAATCCAGTCTTTTAGCAACAGGAAAACCGACCCGTTTGGGTCGGTTTTTCTGTTGGTCGAGGTGACTGGATTTGAACCAGCGGCCCCTACGTCCCGAACGTAGTGCTCTACCAAACTGAGCCACACCTCGATATATTCTTTTCTTTTGCGCTTTACCATTATTGCACAAAAAGGCTCCGAGGTCAAGAAAAAATTTTGAAATCCGTATAAAAATATAACTTTTTTATTATTTAATATTGAATAATAGTTTATTTTATGCGATAATATTATGACTAATTTTGTAAATTGATAAAAGTTTCTTAAAGGAGTTCTTTATGGATTATAATAAACTTGCGGAAATTCTTTTCTCCGGGATTGATAAAACGCCCGAATATTATGAGGAAAAATTCCCTCCCCGTGAGCTTAAAGAGGGCGCGCGCGTTACGCGTTTTTCGCCGAGTCCGACGGGCTTTCTTCACTTCGGTAACCTCTTCACCTGCCTTGTTTCGTATAAGACCGCTAAGGATACCGACGGCGTATTTTACGTCCGCGTTGAGGATACCGACCAGAAGCGCAAGGTTGAGGGCGCAATCGAGGTAATGCTCAAAGGGCTTTCCGTTTACGGAATAGTACCCGACGAGGGCGTTATCGCCGAGGGCGAGGAAATCGGCAGCTACGGCCCGTATTACCAGACCGCCCGCAAGGATATATACCAGGCATACGCAAAGTCTCTTGTAAAACAGGGGCTTGCTTACCCCTGCTTTATGACGGCTGAGGAGCTTGACGAAATAAGGGCCTCCCAGGAAAACGAGAGCATTAAGGGCATATGGGGAAAATACGCAAAGCACCGCGATTTATCCCTTGAAGAAATTGAAAAGAGAATTGAAAACGGCGAGCAGTGGACGCTACGCCTTAAATCCCCGGGAACTCTTGAGGGAAAATGCCGCTTCGACGACCTTATCAGGGGCAAGATTGAAATGCCCGAAAACGTTCAGGACGTCGTTCTTCTTAAATCCGACGGAATCCCGACCTACCACTTCGCCCACGCGATTGACGACCATCTTATGAGAACAACCCACGTTATGAGGGGCGACGAATGGATAGCAAGCATTCCCATTCATTTACAGCTTTTCCGTGTGCTCGGCTTTAAACCGCCGAAGTACGCCCACGTTGCTCCGATTATGAAGGAGGAAAACGGAGGAAAGCGCAAGCTTTCAAAGCGTAAGGACCCCGAGGCGAAGGTTACCTACTACGCTGAGCAGGGCTTCCCGAAGGAGAGCGTAACCGAATATATTATGACTCTTGCCAACTCTAATTTTGAGGACTGGCGCAGGATGAACCCCGACGAGAGCATAGACAAATTCCCGATTAACATTAAAAAAATGAGCGTATCAGGCGCGCTTTTCGATATGGTAAAGCTTACCGACGTGAGCAAAAACGTTATATGCAAAATGCCGGCGGAAAAGGTGTTTGAACTCTCTTACGAGTGGGCGAAGGAATATAACGAAGACCTTGCCGCGCTCTATGAAAAAGACACCGCGCGCGCAACGGCTATTCTCAATATTGACAGAGAGAATAAAAAGCCGCGTAAGGATATTGCAAAGTGGAGCGATATTCCCGATTACATCAGCTATATGTATGACGAAACGTTCACTCCCTGCTATGAGCTTACGGGTAACGCAACCCCCGCGCTTGCCGTTAAGGTACTTGAAAAGTATAAAGACGTCGTAAATCTTGACGACGATAAGGACACCTGGTTTTCAAGGATTAAAGATATGTGCGAAGAGGTCGGCTGTACTCCCAACGTAAAGGAATACAAGCAGAATCCCGACGCCTTCGACGGCCACGTCGGCGACGTTTCAACGGTAATAAGGGTTGCCCTCACGGGAAGAACGAACACCCCCGACCTTTATTCGATAACCGCACTGCTCGGAAAAGACACGGTAATAAGCCGTCTTGACGCTGCGCTGAAATACTACAAGGAGGAAAAATAATGGCTATTGACGAGATTAAAAACGAAGAAATCGCCTCTAACTTTATCCATGATTTTATCGACGAGGATTTAAAAGAGGGCGTGTATTCGCGCGTTCAGACCCGTTTTCCTCCCGAGCCGAACGGCTATCTTCATATCGGCCACGCAAAGGCGATATGCATTAACTTCGGCGTAAAGAATAAGTATAACGGAATCTGTAACCTCCGTTTCGACGATACGAACCCGACTAAGGAGGACACCGAATACGTTGACGCCATTGAAGAGGATATCAAATGGCTCGGCTTTGACTATGACAACGTATATTTTGCGAGCGATTATTTCGACTTTCTCTACGAATGCGCGATTAAGCTCATAAAAAAGGGTAAGGCGTACGTCTGCGAGCTGACTCCCGAGGAGATGAAGGAATACCGCGGAACGCTTACCGAACCCGGCAAAAATTCCCCCTACCGCGACAGAAGCGTTGAGGAAAACCTCGACCTTTTCGAGCGTATGGCTAAGGGCGAATTTGAGGCAGGCTCAAAAACCCTGCGTGCAAAAATAGATATGGCGTCGCCGAACCTCAATATGCGCGACCCGATTATATACAGAATTATGTACGCAACTCATCACAGAACGGGCGACAAGTGGTGCATTTATCCTATGTACGACTTTGCTCACCCGCTTTCCGACGCGTGCGAAAAGGTTACCCACTCGCTCTGCTCGCTTGAGTTTGAAAATCACAGACCTATCTATAACTGGTTTGTAAACGAGTGTATCGACGGCGAAAAGCCGCGCCAGATTGAGTTTGCGCGTCTTAATTTAAACTATACCCTTACGTCAAAAAGAAAGTGCCTGAAACTCGTTCAGGACGGCATTGTTGACGGCTGGAACGACCCGAGAATGGCTACTATCAGCGGTATGCGCCGCAGGGGTTACCCAGCCGAGGCTATCCGCGAATTCTGCGACAAAATCGGCGTTTCAAAGGCGTATTCGGTAGTTGATTTCGCCCTGCTTGAAAGCTGCGTGCGCGATAATCTCAATCAGAACGCGCCGAGGGCTATGGCGGTAATCGACCCGATTAAACTCATAATTGACAACTATCCCGAGGATAAAGTCGAAGAGCTTGAAGTTGAATACCACCCCGACCATGAGGAATACGGAAAGCGTACCGTTCCCTTCGGAAAAGAGCTTTATATCGAGCGCGGCGACTTTATGATTGAACCGATTAAAAAATACCGCCGCCTTTACGTCGGCAACGAGGTAAGGCTTTACAAGGCATACTTTGTAACCTGCACGGGCTACGACCTTGATGAAAACGGCGAGGTTACCGCGGTTCACTGCACCTACGACCCCGAAACCTTCGGCGGCGACGCACCCGACGGACGCAAGGTAAGAGGTACAATTCACTGGGTATATTCAAAGGACTGCGGCAAGGCAGAGGTAAGGCTCTACGACCGCCTTTTCGACGTTCCCAACCCGAGCGACGAGGAGGGCGTAAGCTCATTTGAGGATAACCTCAACCCCGACTCCCTTATAGTTAAAGACGCCTATATTGAAAAGGCGCTGAAGAACACTAAGGCGGGTGACCGCTTCCAGTTTATGAGAACGGGATATTTCTGCACGGATACAGATACAGGCGCGGAAAAAATTGTATTTAACAGAACGGTTGCGTTAAGAGACAGTTTTAATAAGAAGAAGTAATACTATGGCACAGAGAACGGATATAAGAAATATTGCGATTATCGCGCACGTTGACCACGGAAAGACCACTCTCGTTGACGAGATGCTCCACCAGAGCGGAATTTTCCGTGAAAACGAGGTCGTTCAGGAAAGGGTTATGGACTCAAACGACCTGGAAAAAGAGCGCGGAATTACAATACTTTCAAAAAACACTGCAATTCACTATAACGACACAAAAATAAATATCGTCGATACACCCGGCCACGCCGATTTCGGCGGCGAAGTTGAGCGTATTTTAACTATGGTTGACGGCGTTCTTCTGCTCGTTGATGCGTTTGAGGGCTGTATGCCCCAGACGAGGTTCGTGCTTAAAAAGGCGCTCGGCCTTAAAAAGACTCCCCTCGTAGTGGTTAATAAAATTGACCGCGACGGCGCAAGGCCGGACGAGGTGGTCGACGAGGTTCTCGATTTATTTATCGAACTCGGCGCCGACGACGACCAGATTGACTTCCCCGTAGTTTACGCTTCGGCAAGGGGCGGTTATTCAAGCTTTGACCCCACGGTAAACGACGGCGATACCCGAGGACGACACCGAAGGCCCCGCGCAGATTCTTTTCTCCTCGCTTGAATACGACGATTACGTAGGAAGAATAGGCGTCGGAAGAGTCGAAAGAGGAACGATAAAAGTAAATACGCCCTACGTTCTGTGCAAGCAGGACGGCGGGCAGGAAAACATAAAATTCTCTCAGTTATATCAGTTTGAGGGACTTAAAAGAGTTGCGTGCAACGAGGCAAGCTTCGGCGACCTCGTCTGCGTTGCGGGCGTGCCCGACCTCAATATCGGCGAAACTGCGTGCGACCCTGAGCATATTGAGGCGCTCCCCTTTGTAAAGATTGACGAGCCGACCATTTCGATGAATTTCATCGTTAACGACTCCCCCTTTGCGGGACGCGAGGGCAAGTACGTCACCTCGAGAAACATCCGTGACCGCCTTTTCAAAGAGGTTGAAACAAACGTATCAATGCGCGTTGAGGAAACGGATTCAATGGACACCTTCAAGGTATCGGGAAGAGGCGAGCTTCACCTTTCAATCCTTATTGAAACCATGAGGCGCGAAAACTACGAGTTCGCTGTATCACGCCCGACGGTTATTCTTAAAAAGGATGAAAAAACGGGGCAGACTCTTGAACCCGTTGAAACCGCAATTATAGAGATACCCGAGGAATACGTCGGCGTGGTTATGGAAAAACTCTGCTCACGCAAGGGCGAAATAGTTACTATGGACACGCGTTCTACGGGTATGACTCATCTTGAAATTAAAATCCCGTCAAGAGGGCTTATCGGCTACCGCAGCGAGTTCCTTACCGACACTAACGGCAACGGAATTATGAACCAGATTTTCAGCGGCTACGAGCCGTATAAGGGCGATATTGAAACGAGGAACCGCGGTTCAATCGTAGTTCACGAAACGGGAACGACCACGGGCTACGGACTCTGGAACACTCAGGACAGGGGCAGGCTTTTCGTAGGCCCCGGCGTTGACGTTTACGAGGGTATGATAGTCGGCGAGTGCGCAAAGGACGAGGATATAGTTTGTAACGTATGCAAGAAAAAGCACGTCACGAACACCCGTGCAAGCGGCTCGGACGAGGCATTAAAACTCGTTCCGCCGACGGTTCTTTCGCTCGAACAGAGTATGGAATTTTTAGCCGACGACGAACTCCTTGAAGTTACGCCGAAAAGCATAAGACTCAGAAAAACAATTCTTGACAAAGCGCTCAGGCTCAAAGCCGAAAGCAGGAAAAAATAGCATGACAAAAAGCGGACTGTATTTTCATATTCCCTTTTGCAAAAGCAAGTGCCCTTACTGCGATTTTTACAGCAAAAAATACTGCGCGGGCGAGGACGGGGCGTACTGCAAAAGACTGATTGACAAAATGAAAAAATACAGCGGCGCTTTCGACACCGTATATTTCGGCGGCGGAACTCCGAGTATAATAAAACCTCACCTCATCGGTGAGGTTTTAAACGCTGCAAAAACGCAGTTTGAAATTGACGAAAACAGCGAAATTACTATTGAGTGCAATCCGCGCGAAAACTTAAAAGAAAACTTTAAACTGTATAAAGAATACGGCATAAACCGTATAAGCCTCGGTATGCAAAGCGCCGTTGACGCCGAGCGTTTTGCCCTCGGAAGAAGCGCAGGAAAAGCCGAAGTTGAAAAGGCGGTAAACGGGGCGAGAAATGCGGGGATTGAAAATATCAGTCTTGAATTAATGCTCGGCATACCGAAGCCCTTGACGAAAGCCTTGATTTTATTGATAAAATTAAGGCCCCCCACGTTTCGGCTTATATGCTGAAAATCGAAAAGGGCACCAAGTTTTACGAAATGAAGGACTCTCTCCCTCTCCCCAACGAGGACGAAGTTTCTTCAATGTATCTTAAAACCGTGAGGGCTTTAAACGAAATCGGAATAAAACAGTACGAGATAAGCAATTTTGCAAAAGAGGGCTTTGAGAGCAGACATAATTTAAAATACTGGGAGCTCGTTCCCTATCTCGGCATAGGAAAAACCGCCCACTCGTTTTGGGGCGGCAGGCGGTTTTATTACGACGAAGAGTTTAATAAAATTTACGACGGAAACGGCGGGGGCGACAGCGAAAGAGTAATGCTCGGCCTACGTCTTGCAAAGGGCGTTGAAAAAGCGCTCATAAAAAAGCCGTACGAACAGTTTATAAAAATGGGATTAATGCGTGAACACGGTGACCGCATCTCCCTCACGCCCGAGGGAATGCTCGTATCAAACACGATAATCAGCGAACTCACAGAGGTATAATATGAAAAGTAAAGACTATGCGCTTATTGAAAACTATATGCTTTCCTGTATGAAAGACAGCGCCCACGACAAAGAGCACGTTTACCGCGTGCTTAACGTTGCGCTTGAAATCGCCGAGCAGGAAGAGAACGTCGACTTTGATATTCTTATCGCCGCCTGCCTTCTCCACGATATTTCGAGAAAAGAGCAGTACGATAATCCTGCCCTTGACCACGCAGTACTCGGCGCGGAAAGGGCCTACCGCTTTCTTACGGAAAACGGCTTCGGCGAGGAGTTTTCAAAAAGCGTTTTTCACTGCATTAGCACCCACCGTTTCAGAGGTAATAACGCGCCCGAAACGATTGAGGCGAAAATTCTTTTCGACGCGGACAAAATCGACGTTACGGGAACCCTCGGAATTGCGCGCACGCTTCAGTACAAGGCAGGGTATAACGAGCCGCTTTATTCGTTTGACGAAGACGGAAACATAAGCGACGGCACGGGAGACGCCGTCCCCTCCTTCTTTCAGGAATACCGCTTCAAGCTTGAAAACGTCTATTCAAAAATCATAACCGACTCGGGTAAAAAAATCGCCGAGGAGCGCAGAAAAAGCGCGGTTTCGTTTTACGAAAGTATGCTGAGCGAAGTTAAGGATTCTTACGAAAACGGAAAAGAGATACTAAAAAAACATATTAAAAACGGCTGACAGAGTCAGCCGTTTGTTTTTATTATAAGTGATAAATAATGTCGTCGCTCTTTTTGTTGAACACGAGCACGCCGATAATAAGCACAATAACTGCGCTGCCGAAAGAATAAAGCAGCATTTTCCAGTTAAGCATTTCGCCCGTCAGTACGCATTGTCTGAACAGCATTATTATGTGATACAGAGGATTAACCCTTATTACGGTCTTAATCCAGGCGTGATTGCCCTTAAAGCGGTCAAGCGTATAGATAATCGGGAGCAAATAGAACAGCAGTCTCATTAATACGTCCCAGATATATTCAATGTCCCTGAAATATACGCAAAGTACGCTGAGCATAAGGCCGACGCCGGTTGAGAATATCAGCATAATAATCATCGGTACTACAAGCAGTACAAAATGCCATGTGAGATTCAGCCCGTGGCCTCCGCTTAGTCCCGTAATCTTGAAGAATACCCAGACCATAATATAACAGAGCATTGAAATTGCCGTTGTTACAAAGGACGAGAGTATTGACGAAAACGGATACATATACTTTGGAACATAAACCTTTTTCATTATAGCCGCGTTTCGTCTGAACGCCGTCATAGCCTGCTTTGTAGCAGTTACGAAAAATTCGTAAATCATACGTCCCGAGAAAAGGAATACGGGGTAGCATATAACTCCCTTGCCGCCTCTTCCGAGGAGGGCGCCGAATACTACGGAAAGTACTATCATATTCAAAAGCGGCTGTAAGAAACTCCATACTATACCGAGCCAGGAGTTTCTGTATTTAAGCTTAATGCTCTTTCTTGTAAGCTCGCCGAGGAGGTTTCTGTATTTCTTAAACATCCTTACGGTATGATTAGATTCCACCCTGGCTTTTATATCGCTCATTAAAATATCACCTCTAAATTAAACAATACCGAAAAGTCTTTGCGCGGTATCGAAAAGAATAAAGATACATATTAATAATGCTTTACTCATTCAAATATGTGACATTATAGCACATAAGTTTCTTTTTTTCAACTTTTTATTTACTATTTGATTATTACTTAAATATTGACGCTATTCTCTGCGCCGCCATTCTTGCGCTTAAATCGCCGTCAATCGTATAGTCCGCCGCCTCTTCATAGAGTTTTTTTCTTTCGTCATAAAGCTGCTTTGCCTGCTCTCTGTCTTTGAAGAGAGGACGGTTTGAACTGTTGCCGATTCTGTCGCATATAGCGTCAAAGGACGTGTCAAGAAAGACTACCTTTGCGCCGTTTTTCTTAATAGCCTCTACGTTGCGTTTATATGTAAGCGCGCCGCCGCCCGTCGAAACCACGCAGTTTTTCATTTCCGAAATCTTTTTGCACGTTTCGTGTTCAAGCTCGCGGAAATACTCTTCGCCGTGCACGGCAAAAATGGCCTTAACGGCTATTCCCTGTTCTTTTTCAATCATTTCGTCCGTATCTATAAAGCGGCAGCCCATCATCTTTGCAAGCTCCCGTCCGACAACGGTTTTGCCCGCGCCCATAAAGCCGCACAGAATAATATTATTCATCCTTTAAATACTCCTCGGAAAGTCTTATAACCTCGTCAATATCCTCGCCTGAAAACTTAACGTCGTTCCATATCTCCTCTGCGGCGGCAGCCTGCCATACGAGCATTGAAAGTCCGTTAAGATATTTCAGCGAATTCTCTTTTGCATATTTTAAAAGCAGGGTTTCGCCGGGATTATATACCGCGTCAAATACCGCTTTCGACTTCTTGACGGCAGCTTCGCTCAGAGGGCTTTTGTCAGTATATGGATACATTCCGACGGGCGTTCCGTTTATTATTAAATCATATTCCCCGTCTGCCCCGTCAAGTACGGTCAGTTTGCAGTCGTAATTCAGTTTTTTCTTTAATTCCCTTTTTAAACCTTCGGCTTTGGCGGTGTTCCTGACAGCAAGAGTAATATCCGCGCCTGCAAGCGCGCTTTCAAAAATGAACATTCTTGAAACTCCGCCGTCGCCGAGAATAAGAACCCTTCCGTCAAGGTCAATTCCCGCGCCGCCGATAGCCCTTATAAAGCCTGTGCAGTCGGTGTTGTAGCCCTTTGTTTTTCCGTCTTTAACGGCTACCGTATTAACCGCGCCGAAAAGCTCCGCCTTTTTTGAAACGCCGTCAAGGAAAGGGATAATTCCCGTCTTGTGCGGAATAGTCACGTTAAAACCGTCAAGACTTAAAAGCCGCTCTTTAAAACAGCTTTCAAGTTCGCTTTTATCCGCTTCAATCAGCTTGTAATCCGCAATAATTCCCGCGCGTTTTTGGAGTTCGGTATGAATAAACGGACTTATGGAATGACCGAGCGGACTGCCGGTGAGGGCAAAATGCTTTTTTTCTCTTAACGGAATTCCCATCTTTTCACCCGTAACAATAAACTATTGACAAAGAGCGCCAATGTTTATAATATAGTACATAGTTTGCACGTCTGACATAATATAATAATACCATAGAATAACAATATTAACAATATTTTTTTAAGGAGCGTTTTTATATGTTGTTTGATGAGATTAAAGAAATACTCTCTTCCCAGCTCGAAATCAAAGAGGACGAAATTGAATTGAAATCAAAGCTTTACGACGACCTCGGCGCCGACAGGCTTGATATGATAGATATTGCAATGACAATTGAAGACGAGTATTCAACGGAGCTTCCCGACGAGGCGCTTGACGTAATAAAAACCGTTGAGGATTTGGTTGAATATATTGAAGAAAGACTTGATTAGTTCCGACTCAGGGTATGAAATGTACGATTTCATACCCTGTATTTTTTATTTTAAGTCATTTTAACCAAAATACACCCATAGATTTTGTACATTTTGATTAATTGAAAAGTCGGCTTATAAATAGTAAAATATAATTTAGATTATAATAATTATTTTTAATCAAATATTTTATGAAATGAGGAATAATCATGTCAGAAAAATTTGTTATGGCGCTTGACCAGGGAACTACCAGCTCCCGTGCTATCATTTTTAATAAGAAAGGCGAATGCATAGCAAAAAGTCAGAACGAGTTTACACAGTATTATCCGCAAAACGGCTGGGTTGAGCACGACCCTAACGAAATCCTTTTCTCCGTTATTCAGGCGATGATAGGCTGTATCAGACCTGCGGGAACCGAGGATACCGTTGACCCGAAAAAAATTGCGGGTATCGGTATCACCAACCAGAGAGAAACTACTATTGTATGGGATAAACACACGGGCAAACCCGTTTATAACGCTATCGTATGGCAGTGCAGAAGAACTGCGGAATACTGCGAAGAGCTTAAAAAGGACGGCCTTGAAAAATATATCAAGCAGACTACGGGACTTCTTATCGACGCTTATTTCAGCGCAACAAAAATCAAGTGGATACTTGACAACGTTGAGGGCGTAAGAGAAAGAGCCGAGGCGGGCGACCTCCTTTTCGGTACTATCGACACCTGGCTTATCTGGAACTTAACGGGCGGAAAATCGCACGTTACGGATTACTCAAACGCCTGCCGTACAATGCTTTTTGACATTGATAAGCTCTGCTGGGATGAGAGCCTTTGCGAAAAGCTCGGCATCCCGATGTCAATGCTTCCCGAGGCTAAGCCCTCAAGCTGTATTTACGGCTATGTTTATAAAATCGCAGGTATTGAAGAACTTGCGGGTATTCCCATCGCAGGCGCAAAACACCTACGGAACAGGCTGCTTCCTTCTTATGAACACCGGCGAAGAGAGAATTGACAGCAAGTCGAATCTTCTTTCGGGTATCGCCTGGGGACTTGACGGAAAAGTTATTTACGACCTTGAAGGCTCCGCGTTCAACGCAGGCTCGGTTATCAAGTGGCTGCGCGACGAACTTGAACTTATCACCTCCGCTCAGGAGTGCGACATATTTGCGGAAGAGGTTCCCGATACTAACGGCCTCTATCTCGTTCCCGCGTTTACGGGACTCGGCGCTCCCTACTGGGATATGTATGCAAGAGGAATTATGGTAGGTATTACGCGTTCAATCAATAAGCGCCACGTATGCCGTGCCGTTCTTGAAAGTATTACATACCAGATGACCGACCTTCTTGAAGCTATGATGAGCGACAGCGACATTATTCTTAAAGACCTCCGAGTTGACGGCGGCGCGTCCGTTTCAAATATTATGATGCAGATGCAGGCGGATATGACAGGCTGTCACGTTAACCGTCCGAAGAACAGAGAGGCTACGGCTCTCGGCGCTGCTTATCTTGCAGGCCTTGCAACGGGCGTATGGAAGGACCAGGCTGAAGAAATATGCAGACTGGAAGCGTGCGGTAGAACGCTCACGCAACTGGGAAAGATAATTAAAAGGAGTCACATTTATGCTTCATTCATTCACAAGAAATTATACTGATTTATCGACCGAATCCGGCTTTCAGTTTGAGTTTTTCTGCGACTGCTGCGGAAACGGATTTAAGAGTACTTTTGAAGAATCCTCAACCTACGGTCAGAGAAATAAATCTGAGCGCTTCGGACGTATGGCGTCAGGTCTCGGCGGACTCCTCGGCGGAAAGGCTAACGATTTAGGATGGGCGCTTGAAAGAGGAAGCGACTTTATCGGAAGTAAGTTCGGTGGGGATTCTCCTCAATGGAGAAAAGAACAGGAGGCTGCATTCGACAGAGCGCAGGCAGAGGTTAAGCCCGAATTCAAAAAATGTCCCGCTTGTAATAACTGGGCATGCTCCGATTGCTGGAACGAGGACGAGGGACTTTGTACAACCTGCGCACCCCGTGAAGCAAGCTATGTAGCACAGGCTCATAGCAGAGCTATGCAGAGAAACATTGACGAAGCCGCCGAAACAGCAAACGTATGGAAAGGCAAGCTTGAAAACCAGACTACAGTTTGTCCAAGCTGCGGAAAGCCTTCGGGCAGCGGAAAATTCTGCAATCATTGCGGCGCTCCTCTTTCACTTAACAAGTGTCCGTCCTGCGGAGCTGAGGTTGCTCAGGGTCTGGCATTTTGCGGTCAGTGCGGTTCACCGATGAAAGCTGCTAACACGTGCCCCGAATGCGGATATGAAAACGAAGCGGGAATGAAATTCTGCGGAAAGTGCGGAACAAAATTATAATATAAAAAGGAGTTGTTCATACAACTCCTTTTTTCTTTTTCAGTAAATGCGGTCTGAGTTCTTTTATTATATGCATCGGCAGATACTGCGAGCTTTGCTTTTTAAGCTTTACCGCGCCGCTTTTCGTAAGCACTTCCGCAACAAACCTTGAGCAGAAATATTCCTTTTTAAAGTTATGCGGAATCCTCGCTATACAAAGCAGCGTTCCAAAAACGGAATACTTTATTTCGCCCTTTCTGTCTTCAAACCTTTTTATCTCTTTTTCAAGCTTTAAAAAGGTTTCCTCGTCAACGTGGATATAAAAACGAAGGCGCTCGGGGAGAAGGTATTTTGATTTTTTGTTTTCCCAGTTTTCCTTAATAAAGCCCTTTAAATTAAACGAGTAAAACTCCTTTTCTTCGGGGTCAAGGGAAATCGAGATATGCGTATACTCTCCGCTGCTCAGCGCAATCAGTTTGCTGAACGGGTCGCAGTATTTTGAAAGCAGTATCGTAACCTTTTTCATATATACCATTCCTATTTTGTAATGAGTACATTTTAGCACAAATTATCGCGTTAATCAACACAATAGTTTGTTAAAAATTTAACTTGATATATTGTATAATTATGGTATAATAAATTTGTCAAATAAAATATTATTTTAAAGGAGATTTTAACTATGCCAAAAGTAGTATGTCCCTGGAACTTAATCACTGATTTCGTAACCGACGCTTTTGTGGGTTACGGTATTCCGAGAGACGAGGCCGAAATGTGTACAGACGTACTTCTTGAATCCGATAAAAGAGGTATCGAAAGCCACGGCTGTAACCGCTTCAAGCCCATCTATCTTGACAGAATTAAGGCAGGAATCCAGTCACCTACGACTAATTTTGAAATTCTTAAAGAAACCGAAACCACGGCTGTTGTTGACGGTCATAACGGTATGGGCCAGGTTATCGGCACAAAGGCTATGGGTATGGCTATTGAAAAGGCTAAAAAATACGGTATGGGTATGGTTGTTGTACGCAACTCCTGCCACTACGGTATCGCCGGCTATTATACCTCAATGGCTACCGAGCAGGGCTGTATCGGTATGACGGGTACAAACGCGCGTCCCTCCGTTGCTCCGACTCTCGGTACAGAGGGCATGTTCGGTACTAACCCGTTCACTCTCGGCGTTCCGTCCGACGAGGCTTTCGATTTCAACTTTGACTGCGCAACCTCGATTACCCAGAACGGTAAAATCGAATACTACGCAAGAATTAACGAGCCAGTTCACGCAGGCACGATTATCAACATCGACGGTACTCCCGTTGAAGGCGACGCAGGCGAAGCTCTTAAGAAAATCAGAGGCGGCACTGCTGCTCTTACAACCCTCGGCGGTATCGGCGAGGCTCTCGGCGGATACAAGGGCTACGGCTTTGCTATGTTCGTAGAATTCCTTTCCTCCGTTCTTCAGGACGGCGAATACGGAAAGGCTCTCGACGGCAAGGACGAGGAAGGCAATATCAGACCTTACCACCTCGGCCATTTCTTCATCGCTATTGATACAAACCACTTCCTCGGCGAAGAGATTTGCAGAAAGAAGACCGGCGACATTATCCGTACAGTCCGCGCTTCAAGAAAAGCTCCCGGCGAAGAAAGAATCTATATCGCAGGCGAAAAGGAATATGAAATCTGGAAGGAAAGAGAGCCCAAGGGTGTTCCGATTAACGAATCCGTTCAGGGCGAACTCAACGAAGTAAGAGATGAGCTCGGCCTTGATTACATCTTCCCGTGGGAGGATGATTACACCCCCTATCCCGAAGGAAAGAAGATAACAGCTCATATCGAGAGATAATCAACCCAAGGAGATATATTATGGATTACAGAAAAGAAAGTTTAAAGCTTCACGGCGAATGGAAAGGCAAGGTTGAAGTTGTTGCCCGCGCTAAGGTTGACAATAAAGACGCCCTTTCACTCGCATATACCCCCGGCGTTGCAGAGCCCTGTCTCGCAATCCAGGAGGATTATAAAAAGAGCTGGGAGCTCACCCGCCGCTGGAATATGGTTCTCGTTATTACAGACGGTACGGCAGTTCTCGGTCTCGGCGACATCGGCCCCGAGGCAGGTATGCCCGTTATGGAGGGCAAATGCGTTCTCTTTAAGGAATTCGGCGGCGTTGACGCTTTTCCGATGTGCGTAAGAACTAAGGACGTTGACGAAATCGTTAATATTATTTATATGATTAGCGGCTCCTTCGGCGGCGTAAACCTTGAAGATATCGCGGCTCCGCGCTGCTTCGAGATTGAAAAGAAGCTCAAGGAAAAATGCGATATCCCGATTTTCCACGACGACCAGCACGGCACGGCAGTTGTTGTTTCGGCAGCTCTCATTAACGCAATGAAGCTTACCGGAAGAAAACTCGGCGACTGTAAGGCTGTTATCAACGGCTCAGGCTCCGCAGGCGTTGCTATTGCAAAGCTGCTTATGTCGCTCGGACTTAAAGACGTTATCCTCTGCGACAGAACAGGCGCTATCTACGAGGGCAGAGATAATCTTAACCCCTCCAAGGAAGAAATCGCTAAGGTTACTAACAGAGGTATGGTTAAGGGTGGCCTTGCAGAGGCTATGAAGGGAACCGATATCTTTATCGGCGTTTCCGCTCCCGGTATCGTTTCTCAGGAAATGGTTAAGTCTATGAACCCCAACCCGATTGTTCTTCCCATGGCTAACCCGACTCCCGAGATTATGCCCGACCTTGCAAAAGAAGCAGGCGCTTCAATCGTCGGCACGGGACGCTCCGACTTCCCGAACCAGATTAATAACGTTCTTGCATTCCCCGGCATTTTCAGAGGTACTCTTGACGTACGCGCAAGCGACATTAACGAGGATATGAAGATTGCTGCGGCTTACGCAATCGCATCTCTCGTAAGCGACGAGGAACTTACTCCCGATTACATTATTCCTCACGCATTCGACCCGAGAATCAAGGATACGGTTGCTGCGGCAGTTGCCGAAGCAGCACGTAAATCCGGCGTAGCAAGAATCTGATATTAATTATAATATATAATAAAGGGCGTTGCTTTTGCAGCGCCTTTAATTTTTGCGATTTAATAGACGAATGTCTATTATTTTGTCAATGCTAACCTGAAATCTTTGTGAAATGGTAACAAAAGTTACAATTTTGTTACAAAATGGTTGTTGCAATCTGCCATAGATTACAGATAACCTCATTTGTTATAATGCATAGCACCGAAACGGAAAAACCGTTTCAGAAAGGAAAGTGCTATGACTAAAAAGAAAAAGTTAGTATTATTACCGCTCGTACTTGTATTCACCGCACTTATATCATTAATAACACCTATTAACGCATACGCTGAGGGCGAGATTTATGAGCCGAGGCTTACTGCCCCGAACTCCTCAATCCCCTATTATTCATCTCAGCTTAACAGATATTTTCAGACAGGAACCCCCATGCCCAACTGCGTAGCGTACGCATACGGCAGAATTTATGAGATGAACGGCGAGGCGCCGCTTCTCACTCACGGAAGCGCGGGCGACTGGTACGGCATGAACAAAGCCAACGGCTATTACGATTA
>CAJOER010000066.1 GCA_905233805.1 uncultured Eubacterium sp.
TGCAACACGGCGCGAAGAAGGTTTACGCGCGAATTCCCGAAAAAAGCGGAGTCGGTATGGCGGTATACAACCGTCTTATCAGGGCCGCGGCGTTTAACATAATCGACCTTGAAAAGCCGTACACGATAGGGCTTACGGGGCAGACGGGCGCAGGCAAGGGCTATGTGAGCGAATACCTTTCTTCCCTCGGTTTTAAGATAATCGATGCGGATTATTTTTCGAGAAAGCTGACGGAGAAAAACTCCCCGATATTCCCCGCGTTGCAATCCGCGTTCGGAGAGGATATAATAAAAAACGGAGAGCTTGACAGAAAGCTCCTTGCAAAAAGGGCGTTTTCAAGCCGTGAGAACACGGATAAGCTCAACTCGATTATGCACCCCGAGATTAAGAAAATGTGCAGAGAGGCGGCGAAGGGGCTTTGCGTGCTCGACGCGCCGCAGCTTATTGAGGCGGGTATGCAAAACGAGTGCTACAAAATTATTTTTGTTAAGGCTCCCGAGGAAAAAAGGCTTAAAAGAATAGTTGAGAGGGATAATATAAACGAGGCGCAGGCGCTTGAGAGAATAAGGGCGCAGCACGGCGAGGATTATTACCTCAGCCACAGCGACTTCACGGTTATTAATGACGGAAAGTCTGATATAAAAGAACAAATAGACAGAATTTTGGAGGAAATATTATGAGCGAAAAGACAAAACAGCTTAAGAAAATGCTTTCTTACAAAAGAGAAGACGGCGTTGACTTTATGAGTGAAAACGAGATTGCGGAGTGCGATGCATTCTGCGAGGGCTACAAGGAATTTTTATACGAGTGCAAGACCGAGCGCGAGGTCGCTTCCTGGGTTGAAGAGGTTGCGCAGAACAGCGGTTTTTCAAAGTTCGACGAATTCGGCGGACAGCTTGAAGCGGGCGACAAGGTTTACTTTGCAAACCGCGGAAAGGCAATAATCCTCTGCGTTAAGGGCAAAAGAGGAATAAAAGACGGCGTAAGAATTTCTGCCGCTCATATTGACTCCCCGAGGCTTGATTTAAAGCAGTGCCCCGTATTTGAAAACGAGGGGCTTGCATACTTCAAGACGCATTATTACGGCGGTATCAAAAAATATCAGTGGGCGACGGTTCCGCTTTCGCTCCACGGCAGAATCTGTAAGAGCGACGGCTCCTTCGTTGACGTCAAGCTCGGCGAGAGCGAGGGCGAGCCGAAATTCTGTATTACGGATATTCTTCCCCACCTTGACAAGGAGCAGATGGAGCGCAAGACGAGCGAGATTATCATGGGCGAGGAGCTTAACGTAATTATCGGTTCGCGCCCGTTTAAAGACGATGACGAGAGCGAAAAGGTTAAACTCAACATTCTTTCGCTTCTCTATGAGAAGTACGGCATAGTTGAAAAGGATTTTCTGTCCGCAGAGCTTGAGCTCGTGCCCGCATACACGGTTGACGACATCGGCTTTGACCGCTCTATGATAGGCGGATACGGCCATGACGACAGAGTCTGCGCATATCCGTCGCTTCAGGCAATTCTTGACATTGACGAGGCGCCGGAATACACGGTAATGACGGTTCTCACCGACAAGGAGGAAACAGGCTCCGACGGTAACACGGGACTTAATTCCTCATATCTCAGATATTTCATCGAGGACCTTGCACGCCTTGAGGGCTACGAGGGACGCGACGTGCTCAGAAATTCAAAATGCCTTTCGGCAGACGTTAACGCGGCGTTTGACCCGACCTGGCCGTCACCGTTTGAGAAGAACAACGCAAGCTTTATCAATAAGGGCGTATGCGTAACGAAGTTCACGGGCCACGGCGGAAAATATTCCACCTCCGACGCGTCGGCTGAATTCTGCGCATGGGTTCACGGACTCTTTGACGCAAACGGCGTGCTCTGGCAGACGGGCGAGCTCGGCAAAATTGACGCGGGCGGCGGCGGAACGGTCGCCATGTATATCGCGAATATGGACGTTGATACCATTGACGTAGGCGTTCCCGTGCTTTCAATGCACGCGCCGTATGAGATTGTATCGAAGATTGACGTTTATATGGCGTATAAAGCGTTTAAGACGTTCTTTACAAAATAAAAATGCGGGCGGGAAACCGCCCGTTTTTTTGCGCTTAAAAAAGAGGTTGCAATTTATAATGCGCGTGCTATAATGAGATAACAAGGGCGGAGTTTTCCGCCCCGTAAGTGTTTTAAGAGGACCGTTTTATGCGACAGAAAAACGATATGCTGTCGGGTAACGTGATAAAATCGATACTGATTTTTGCGTTTCCCATAATGCTTTCACAGCTATTGCAGTATAATTACGCTTTTGTTGACAACATAATAGTAGGAAGATACGCGGGCACTAACGAGCTTGCGGCGGTCGGAAACGTCGGAGCGATTAACTCGCTTATTATCGGTGCGGCGCTCGGACTTACGAGCGGGTTTACAATTCCCGTTGCCCACGCATACGGCGCGAGGGACAAGCGCGGCGTTGCAACCTATGCGGGTTCAAGCATAGTGGTTGCGTTTCTGCTCGGGCTTGGGATAGTCGTTGCGGCGCACATAGTTTCCACCCCGCTTTTAAAGCTTATCGGTACGCCAAAAGAGATAATTAAACTCTCCGCGGCATATGTGAATATTCTTTATTTTGCCGTGCCGCTTCAGATGCTTTCAAACAACTTCACCGCGATTTCAAGGGCTGTGGGCGAGAGCAGAAAACCGCTATATTTCTACACGGTGAGCGTGTGCGTAAACTTTGCGCTCGACCTGCTTTTCGTGAAACAGTTTAAATGGGGCGTCGAGGGTGCGGCGATAGCGACTCTCATTTCCCATGCGACGGCGGCGCTTCTTACGGGAATATATATTTTCCGCTTCAACGACAGCGTGGACATAAAAAAGAGTGATTTGAAGCTCAACAAAAAAGTGGCGCTCGAGCAGTTAAAGCTCGGAATTCCCGTATCCTTACAGTTTACAATTACGTCGGTAGGCTCAATGGCGCTGCAGAGCGCGGTAAACTCCTTCGGCGCGTCGGTTATGGCGGGCTTTACCGCGGCGGGACGCGTTGAAAATCTTACGAACATCCCCATAAGCGGTTTCGGCGTTTCGGCGCAGACCTTCGTCGGTCAGAACTACGGCGCGAAGAACTTTGAGAGGATTAAAAAGGGCGTCAGAATAATTCTTATTATGAATATCCTGACGGCGATAATAGTCGGAATTATATACTACACGGCGGGACCGTGGGCGGTATCGCTCTTTATGAGCGAGGAAAACGAGGCGATAATGGCGGCGGCAAAGGGCTACATTACCGCGATAAGCAGGTGCTATATCCTCGTTGCAATTCTTCTCACCCTCAGGAACTCGCTTCAGGGGCTCGGCTTTACCTACGCTAATATGATTGCGGGCGCGGGCGAGCTCTTCGGACGGCTTGCAATTGCCTTCGTTTTCACCCCGCTAATCGGCTTTGACGCGGTGTGCTATGCGGCGCCGGCGGCGTGGCTTCTTGCGGACATTCCGCTTGCGATAATCTATGCGGTTAAAAAGCGCACGGTGCTCAGCGAGGATTTTTCTGTTGCAAAATAAAATCAAAGTGATATAATAAGATTTAGTATTTTATATATGGCAAAGGAGACGATATTATGGAAAAGAAGAACATCGACTGGGGTTCACTCGGTTTTGCATATATGCCGACTGACTACCGTTTCGTTGCAAACTTCAAAGACGGCAAGTGGGACGACGGCGCTCTCATTACCGACGCAAACGTAACAATGACCGAATGCGCGGGCGTTTTACAGTATTCCCAGAGCTGTTTTGAGGGCTTAAAGGCCTATACAACCGGCGACGGCAAAATCGTTTGCTTCCGTCCCGACCTCAACGCAATAAGAATGAAGGAGAGCTGCGAGCGCCTTTCAATGCCCGTATTCCCCGAGGACAGATTTATTGAGGCGGTTAAAGAGGTTGTTAAAGCCAACGCGGCGTGGGTTCCTCCCTACGGCAGCGGAGCTACTCTTTATATCAGACCTTATATGTTCGGCTCAAACGCGGTTATCGGCGTAAAGCCTGCTGACGAATATCAGTTCAGAATGTTCGTTACTCCCGTAGGCCCCTACTTCAAGGGCGGCGCAAAGCCGATTACAATCCGTGTATCTCATCTTGACAGAGCTGCTCCCCGCGGCACGGGTAACATCAAGGCGGGACTTAACTATGCAATGAGCCTTTACAATATCGTTGACGCTCACAACAACGGCTTTGACGAGAATATGTATCTTGACCCCGCAACGAGAACCAAGGTTGAGGAAACCGGCGGCGCTAACTTCCTTTTCGTAACAAAGGACGGCAAGGTTGTAACCCCGAAATCCGATTCAATTCTTCCCTCAATCACAAGACGTTCGCTGTGTATCGTAGCCGAAAAGTATCTCGGCTTAACGGTTGAGCACAGAGAGGTTACTCTTGAAGAGGTTAAGGACTTTGCAGAGTGCGGTCTTTGCGGAACGGCTGCGGTTATCTCGCCCGTCGGCAAGATTGTAAACGACGGCGAAGAAATCTGTTTCCCCTCAGGTATGGAGGAAATGGGACCGATTACAAAGAAACTTTACGACACGCTTACGGGAATCCAGATGGGAACCATCGAAGCTCCCGAGGGCTGGGTAGTAGATATTTGCTAAATGAAACAAGCAGTAATTATGCTCAAAAGATTAATCGCAAAGCTTCTCGGCTTTGCGCTTTTGGCTTTAAGGGTGTTTCCCGTAAAAAAAAGAGCGGTCGTTTTCAGAAGTGCAAACGGCGAAAAATACATATGCAACCCCAAATATATTACCGAATATATTTTGCAAAACTGCCCCGAAGAGTTCAGGATTATCTGGCTTTTTAACTCTCCCGAAAAATATGAGGGTTTAAAGGAACGGGGAATTACGGTATGCCGCAGCAATTCTTTAAAAGCGATATATTATCTTTCAACGGCGAAATACATAGTTGACAATATCGCGCCCGTATCGTACATACCGTACCGCAAGTCGCAGCGCGTTATTAACACCTGGCACGGCGGCGGAGCGTACAAAAAGGGCTTCGTTGACGAAAAGGATGTCACGAAAAACCGCCTGACAAAGCAGATGGGAAGCACGGATTATTATATCTCATCCTGCCGCGTCAGAAGCGAGCTTATAATGAACAAGTGGGGCTTTGAGGAAAAGCAGATTCTGCCCTTCGGAATGGCGAGGAACGATATGTTTTTCCGCCCGACGGACGAGGTTACGTCTAAGGTTAAGGACGCGCTTAAAATACCGCAGGAAAAAGGGATAGCGCTTTATCTTCCGACTTTCAGGCATTACGTGAACGGCCCCGACCTTTACGCGGTTGACTGTGAGAAAGTAACCGGGGCGCTTGAAAAAAGGTACGGCAAACCGTTCGTGCTTTTACACAAACTTCACTTTTTAATTGAAGGACGAAAGACGATTCTCGAAGGCGAGGACGCGGTAAACGTCAACGGATATGAGGACGTGCAGGAGCTGATTGCCGCGGCGGACGTAGTAATTACGGATTATTCCTCCGTTATGTGGGACGCCGCAGTTGCAAAAAAGCCTTGCTTCATATTCGCGCTTGACCTTGATATGTATATCGAAAAGGTCGGCTTTGACACCCCGATTGAGGAATGGCCTTTCCCGATAAGTCAGTCAAACGACGAGCTCTGCAAGACGATTGAAACGCTTGATATGGAAACTTATCAAAAGGCGGTGCAGCAGCACCTTGAAGCGCTCGGAAGTTATGAAAACGGAACGGCGGCAAAACAGATAGCGGAGCTTATGCTCAGCGGAAAATAAAAAAACGGCTGTGTGTCGGTTACCCGGCATACAGCCATAATTTTTTTATTTTGAAAGAAGTCTGCGCGCGGTGCAGAGAACACAGTGCCTTAAACTGTATTTTTTCAGCGCCTTTGCGGGGGACGCGGTTTT
>CAJOER010000067.1 GCA_905233805.1 uncultured Eubacterium sp.
ACAGCTCAGACAAGTTTCAGCAACGCGACTATTGTTGAAAAAATCGTCAACGCGATAGTTCAGAAACTGTCAGGTTCAACTACAATTCCTGCCGATGTTCTTGCGAAAGGCTTCCAGCCTATTACGAGCGATAACGCTACCATAGGCACCCCCGCAGAGCTTTCGGATTTAGTTGCTTCGGACGACAGGAGCGATTACATTCACTATTACGTTCTTCCGAGAGGGAAATGGGAAGACAAGGGAAGTGCTACTGTATTTGATACAAACGAGTATCTTTCAACAATCTGTAAGGCGTACCGTATGGAAGAACTAATAAAAACCCACCTTGCAATGATGGACAGTGTTCTCCCGAACAGCAGGGTTAAGCTTATAGTTGACGAGTGGGGAACCTGGTACGACGTTGAAGAGGGAACGAACCCCGCATTTCTGTATCAGCAGAGCACTATGCGCGACGCGGTTGTAGCTGCCCTTACGCTAAACATATTCAATAAGCACGCGGACAGGCTTATGATGTGCAATATTGCGCAGACTGTCAACGTTCTTCAATCGGTAATTTTAACCGACGGCAATAAAATGGTTAAAACGCCTACTTATCACGTGTTCAAAATGTATAAGGAACACCAGAATAATACCCTTGTCGGCTCGTACATTACAACCGATAAGATTAAAAGCAAAAACGACGGCGATAAGGAATTTCCGCAGCTTGTTGAATCCGCATCCGTTGACGAAAACGGCGTGATTTATTCAACGATTACGAATACCTCGCCGACGAAATCAGCGAAGATTAAATGCCAGATTGCCGATACAAAGGTAAAGAGCATCAAGGCGGAGATTATTACGGGCGACTGCCACGACAAAAACGATTTTAAAAACGGAGATAATTTTTAGATTTCAGAAAGCTTTCTGACGGCTTCACGGCGAATATTCCCGCCTGCTCGGTAGTAAAATTTACCGTTGAATAATGGAAAAATGTAAAAAATGCCTTCTCCTTGAAGCGGGCGAAAATGTAACTTACGAAGAGATAATGAAATACGTTTCATCGCTCGAAAAAAGCAGTGTTGTGACCGACGATATATACGAATCAAGAATACAAAATTGCAAAACGTGCGATAATCTCATATCGGGTATGTGTCTTAAATGCGGCTGCTACGTTGAAGTCCGCGCAAGACTTAAAGACGGCGAGTGCCCTGATTATAATAAAAAAAGGTGGTAATTATGGTTCCTTTTAAATTTTATCTTATAACCGATACTCATTACTATAAGCATTCTCTCAGCCGGTATAACGAGTATTATGACGACTTTATGCATTATGAGCAGAAATGCTTTGCCGAAACTCAGGCAATAAATGAAGCAGTTTTCGACTGGCTTGAAAAAGCGGACGAGGCCGACGCCGTTTTAATCGCGGGCGACCTTTCCTTTAACGGTGAAAAAGAGAGCCACCTCGCTTTCATTGAGCATCTTTATAAACTTAAAGAAAGCGGTAAGAAGGTTTACGTAGTTACTGCCGACCACGATTTTAAAGAGAACAGGGAAGACTGCTTCGGCTTTGACGAAAACGGATGGATTCACCCCGAAAATACGCCGAGAGAAGAGCTTTTTGACTTATATAAAGATTTCGGCTTCGGCGAGGCTATTGCCGTTGATAAGCAGCATTTATCCTACGTTGCGCAGCTGTCTGACGGCGTAAGACTCCTTGCGCTGAATAATGACGGAAACGCCGACGGCGGACGTCATTTTGAAGAGAGCCATATTGAGTGGATTAAGGAGCAGACCCAAAAGGCAAGGGAAGACGGTCAGATGATGTTTGCTATGAACCATTATCCGCTTATTCCCGGTCAGCCTATCTTTAATCTTATCGGAGATACATATCAGAAGGACGCCGGCGAGGTCACCAAGCTTCTTGCCGACGAGGGCGTTCACCTCTGTTTTACGGGGCATATGCACAATCAGTCGATTAACGTAATTGAAACCGAAAAGGGCAATAAGTTTTACGACGTATGCACAGGCTCTATTATCGCCGACCCTTCGGTTATCAGACTCGTAAATATAATTGACGACGAAACTGTTGATATAAAAACCTATGAAACTCCCGATTTTGATTACGATACCGGCGGTAAAACCTGTAAGCAGTATCTAAAAGATTTGTTTGATAATATGATAGTAAACGTGCTTGACGATATGGCTTACGATACCGAGCGTATGATGGGTAAGTTCCATATTGATAACCCGAAACTCAAGCCCGTATTAAAGACCGTAGGAAAAATTCTTCAGAAAACCACGGTCGGCGGACTCGGCAGAATGCTTTTCTTCAAGGTTGATAAAAGCATTAAGAAAGAAAAGGTTAAGGACGTTGCCGCCGAACTTGTAAGAATGATGTTTGAAGGTAATCAGTACTTTAAAGAGGGAACCCCGAAAGGGGACGCACTGCTTGCCATGTTTGCAAGACTGAAGCCCGTGCTTAAAAAGGTCAATGCAAAAACAATCGACGGAAAAGAAGCTGATATTTTTGACCTTCTTAAAAACTCGGCGGGGAATTACGATATAGACGACTATAACGCAGTTCTTAAACTTAAATGATTAAAAAGTAAATATTGAGTCAATAATAACCGTATGAAAAGTACGGTTATTATTTATAGAAAAATTACGGATTATCTTTCAAAACCATTAATTTTTATCTCTGCTTTCGTTTTGCTGACGGGGCTTATTCCGTTTATTAAGGCGGATGACGCTGTCGGGCTTTTGTCGTCGGCGTTCTTTCCGCTTTATCTTGTTTACTCTGTGAGCAAAAACGCCCAGAAGGGAATAATCTGCGCGTTTTGCCTTGTTTCTTCCGATTTGATATATTATAGCTTTTCAAAAGAACATTTCGGCGTTTTATTTACTGTTCTTATAAGCGTTTTACTGTCAAAATTTGCAGGGGATGTGAGAATATCATATCTATTCACGGCGCTTTTTATAACGGGCGCGGTTTTATCCGTTTCGGCAGGGCTTATTTATCCCTTATTATATGAATACCTTAAAGTCTTTTCTTCTTTGATTACGGGCAGGGGATTTCTTTTCGGCGCGGTAAAAAGCATATATGATATTTTGTTTTCCGATAAGTTTTCATATTTGTTTTACCATACCGATTTCGGCTCGAGTACCGTAAACAGTAACGGTGTATTCAGCGGTGCCGTTGATATATTTAAGTCTGACCCTGAAAGCCGTGCGGTTTCAATATACCTTACGGGAAGGTATTTCGTGAATATATTTCTTTCATTAGGGCTGTTTTTTGCACTTTTTAAAAGATTGTCTTATGAAAGCAAATTCGCTTTCGCAGCGGTTTTGGTTTCGGGAATAATTACGGGTGACGTAAGACTGCTTTCGCTTTTTATAATTCTCTTTAACCCGTTTGTATTTATTGCGTACTTTTTTGTTTCGGGCGCAGCATACTTCGTTCCCGATTTGATTAATCTTAAAATCGGGTTTAACGATAACGCCTCTATTATTGAACTTATTAAATACGGTAATAAATGGGGATACTTTTTAGTTACGGGTTTTGTTCTTGCGCTTCTTATGTATTTTGCCGTTCGTCTTGTAATTGCAAAATTCCGCCTTTCCGACGGTAATTACTACCCGTCAAAGGTAAGAAAAATTGTATCGTTCCTCGGCGGCGAAGATAATATTAAATCCGTAAAGCAAAACAAAGTCACAGTCAACAACCCGAATTTAATTAATATCATTTCTCTTGATTGCGATATTCACGGAAATATGGTAATATTAAACCGTGAGGATTCCGAACTCATAGAGGGGTATTTTTAATGGATATAAGAAAAGAACTATTTAAAAACCAGGATATAAAATACAGAGAGTTCCATAAAAACATTGTGCCAAACGTCGACGAAGAAAAAATAATCGGCGTCAGAATTCCCGTTCAGCGTGAAATTGCTAAAATGGCATACCTCGAAAATGCAGAGAATAAATGCGAATATTTAGAAGAGATTATGGTGTACGGGTTCTCGCTCTCATATAAAAAATGCTCCGCCGAGGAGCATATGGAGGATTTAAAAAGCTTCGTCCCTATGATTGATAACTGGGCGGTTTGCGACAGCTGCTGCTCCTCGTTTAAGTTTACAAAAAAGTACAGAAGTGAAATGCACGACTTTATACTTTCGTACATAGGAAAAGGGGAGTATGAAACCCGTTTCGCCGTAGTAATGCTTATGGATTACTACCTCACAGATGAATATATCGACGAGGTACTCGGTATTATAAGCAGTATTGACAGCGAATACTATTACGTAAATATGGCGCTCTCGTGGGCGGTTCAGGCGGCTTTTGTAAAACACAGGGAAAAGACTCTTAAACTTATAAAAAGTAAGGTTTTAAAGCCTGAGGTGCAGAATAAGGCAATACAAAAAATCAGAGACTCATACAGAGTCTCCGATGAAGATAAAGCATTGCTGTTAAATTATAAGCTTTAACCTATCCTTTCAATAACCGCCTGCGATTTTTTATAAATCGTATCAACGTCAATTCCTTTGAATTCGCGGTTATCGTAAAGGATTTTACCGTTTATCATTGTCATAAGAACGTTTTCTTTTGAACCCGAATAAACAAGGTTTTTCTTAATATCGTTAATCGGCTGCATATTAGGACGAGCAAGGTCAATTACGATTAAATCGGCCGTCTTGCCTTCGTCAATAACGTCGCAGTTATCAAGGCCCATACAGTGAGCCGAGCCGATTGTAGCGGCTTTGAGTATAGTCTCAGCGTCGCATGCAGCCGCGTCGTTATCGTTAAGTTTCTGTAATACGCAGGCCAAATATATTTCTCTGAACATATCAAGGGCATTATTGCTACTCGGGCCGTCGGTTCCGATTGCAAGCTTAATGCCTTTATCCATCATTTTTGTTACGGGCGCAATTCCCGAAGCAAGCTTTGCGTTTGAACCGGGATTAAGTACCGCCCAGATTCCTCTCTTTTTGTAAATTTCAAGGTCGCTGTCGGTAACCCAGACGCTGTGATAACCGGCGCCGCCGTAATTAAAGAGTCCAATTGAATCAAAAAGTTCGGTCGGCGTTTTACCGTAACGCTCTATACAACCTTCAACCTCTGATTTCGTTTCGCATGAATGAACGAAAACGGGGGCTTTATATTTTTCGGCAACCTTAGCGATTTCTTTCATCCTCTCAAGAGAGGTGGTATATTCTGCGTGGAAACCGATTTTATAGCTGACGAGTTCGTTATAATCATTATACAAGTTGTAATATTCTTCGAGCTTTTCTACCGTCTCTTTGAAGTTATTAATTCCGCAGGTCATAACCGTTCTGAACCCGAAATCAACGCTTGCTTTTGCCGTTTCTTCGGGGAAGTAATACATATCAAAGCAGGCGGAAATTCCGCTTGTCAGGTATTCAAGAAACGCAAGCTGAGATAGCCAGTATATGTCATCGCCTTCAAGCTTCGCTTCCATAGGGAATATCTTGTTATTCAGCCATTCCGCAAGCGGCAGGTCATCGGCATATGAGCGCGCAAAAGTCATTGCGGAATGTGTGTGCGCATTCTTAAATGACGGCATTAAAAGATTACCTTTGAGGTCGTAAATTTCTGCCTCTTCTTCGCAAATGCCGACTTTTATAATTTTATTGCCGTCAACTAAAACATCCTTTTTAACAATGTTAAAATCTTTATCTAAAATATAACCGTTAGTAAATTTAATCATTTTATTTTCTCCATATTTTCTTTGCTCGGGTTTTTAATAATTCCTTTTTCCGTGATTATCGCCGTTATAAGACTGCCGTCCGTTATGTCAAATGCGGGATTATAGCATTTTGTTTCGGGGAGGGCGACCGGCTCTCTGAAATTAAGTTCTTTTATTTCGGAAGGCTCTCGCTCTTCAATAATTATATCTTTGCCCGTTTCAATATTGAAATCAATAGTAGAAGTAGGTGCGAGCACGTAAAACGGAATACCGTAGTGCTTAGCAAGAACGGCGACGCCGCTTGTGCCGATTTTATTAGCCGTATCGCCGTTTGCCGCTATTCTGTCTGCTCCGACAAGTACGGCGTTTATTTTGCCCTGTTTCATAACAGTTGACGCCATATTGTCGCAGATTAAAGTAACGTCAATTCCTGCCTTTTCTAGCTCATAGGCGGTAATTCTTGCGCCCTGCATCAGCGGTCTTGTTTCGTCGCTGAAAACGTGAAAATTATATCCCTTTTCCTTACCGAGAAGCAGGGGACCCAGCCCCGTTCCGTAACTGCTTGTGGCGAGCGCGCCCGCGTTGCAGTGAGTCAGAATACCGTCGCCGTCATTGAGCACGGAAAGCCCGTATTCGCTGATTTTACAGCAGCGCTCTCTGTCCTCGTTGTGAATGCTTTGAGCCTCTTTTATAAGGTCTTTACCCTCGTTGTAAGCGCTTAGCATTCTCTGCGTAGCCCAGGAAAGATTTACGGCTGTAGGCCTTGCCGAGTCGAGATATTTTTTCAGTTCATATTTATCGGTATCAAGAAGCGCCATCGCGTATGCTGCGAAAATACCTATTGCCGGTGCGCCTCTTACCTGAAGCTTTTTTATTGCGAAAAAGTAATCCTCTTTTGTCTGAGGCGCAATATACACTTCCTGATTAGGCAGAAGCGACTGGTCAAGAAGATACAACGCTCCGTTTTCAAATCTGATATTTTCCATTACATTTTCCTTACTGTTTCGGTAATGAGTTTTTCAAAATCGCCTT
>CAJOER010000068.1 GCA_905233805.1 uncultured Eubacterium sp.
TTGGAAAAAGAGCAGTATTTGGTACCCTATCTTATGTCGAGCCATCCCGGCTCAACGCTTGAAAGCGCGATAGAACTTGCGCTGTTTTTAAAGAAAAACCACATCCGTCCCGAGCAGGTTCAGGATTTCTATCCGACTCCCGCAACAATTTCAACCGCAATGTATTACACGGGGCTTGACCCGTATACGATGAAAGAGGTTTACTGCACAAAGAACCCGCACGAAAAGGCGCTTCAGCGCGCTTTATTGCAATACTATCTTCCCGAAAATGCTGCCCTTGTTGAGGAGGCGCTTAAAAGGGCAAAACGCTACGATTTAATCGGAAACGGAGATAACTGTCTTATCCGAAAAAGAAATACTAACCGCACGAATTCCAAGAACTATAAAGGCAGACGCAAATGAAAAAAGACTCAAAGCAAACTATGGTATTAATCGGCATAGCCCTTCTTGTTGCAGCAGGGGTATTGCTGTATATTTCGTTAAATCAGCCGCGTATTTACAGCGAGGCTCCCGCGAAGAGTACAACTACGGTTACAGTAACCGAGGAACAAACAGCTGAGCCCGACACCACTGAGGAAGAAACTACCGAAGCCGAAACATATGCCGAAACCGCCGAAGAACCCGAAACGGTAAACAGCGGTAAGACCGAAGAAACCGAAGAAAAAACATATAAATATCCGCTTAATATTAATACCGCAAGCGTAGAAGCGCTGATGAGTATTGACGGTCTCGGCGAAGTAAGGGCAAGCGCGATAGTTGAATACAGGGAATACCTCGGAAAGTATACAAGCGTTGAACAGATTATGCAGATAAAAGGCATAGATGAAGAAATATACAAAAAGGTTGCGGGGTATCTTACGGTATGATAAAGAAGGCAGTTAACTCGCTTTTATATGCCGTTTTCCCTAAGCGGTGCAAACTCTGCGGCGAAGTTATAAGGCTTGACAGTACGCTCTGTCCGGAATGTGAAAACGCAGAGAAAATCAGCGGGGATATTTGTTTTAAATGCGGAAGGGAAAAGGATTGCTGCGTTTGTAAGGAAGAAAAGTTCAGTCCTGATTATAAGGCGATTGCTGCTCCGTATTACTACGAGGGAAGCATAGAAAAAGGGATAAACCGTATGAAAAACAACGGCTTTTCGGAACTTGCCCAAGGTATGAGCAAAGAAATCGCCGAAACGGTTAACAACCGGTTTTCGGATATCACCTTTGATTATGTTACGTCTGTCCCTATGAGAAAAAGGAAAGAGAAAACAAGAGGCTACAATCAGTCGGAGTTTTTAGCCAAAGCGCTTGCAAAAAGAATAAAAACGCCGTACAGACCTTTGCTGAAAAAGATTGCCGATACTCCTTCTCAGCGTTATTCAAGCGTAAGCGCAAGGCATACAAATCTTTACGGCGCCTTTGATTTAGCCGACGGAGCAAAGGTTGACGGAAAAACCGTGCTCATTGTTGACGACGTTAAAACGACGGGAAGTACGCTCAGCGAGTGTGCAGCAATGCTGAAAATATACGGCGCGACAGTATACGCCACCGCCTTTGCAGTAACAAATAAACACGAGAACAAAAAGTAATTGACGATAAATAATAATTGTGTTAATATACTAACGCTGTAAAGAAAGAAGCAGAAACGGAAAAAGTATGAACGAAAAAGCTATACAAAAAGAAAACAGAATTGAATGGATAGATTTTGCAAGAGGTGCCGGTATTCTGCTTGTTTTGCTCGGTCACACTACGTTTTTGCCTTTGATTCCGAAAGGATATATCTATTCTTTCCATATGCCCTTGTTTTTTGTATTATCAGGATATGTTTTCGTTTGTAAAAGCACGTTTAAAGAATTTACTGTAAAAAGGTTAAAAAGTCTGGTGTTACCGTATTTTTCGTTCCTTTTGGTTTATTTTGTTGCTTTTACTTTTAAGTGCTTAATTCTGCATGAACCCGAAAAATTCGATCGCTCAATAACAGGGCTTGCTATACAGAAAACGGGATACACATATGCAATATGGTTCTTTATTGTTTTGTTTGTAACCGAAATCATTTTTTACGTTATTGCAAAGTACGTTACAAAACAATATCTATTATTCGGAATTATTGTTTTGATGGTAGCTATTGATGTTGCTTACTTTAAGCTTATCGATAAAAGCTTGCCGTTTCAGTTGCAGATTTGCTTTACAGCACTTCCGTTTTATGCTTTCGGCTATTTGCTGAAAAATATTAAATTGATAGACAAAATGAACAAACTTGCATACGTCTATATGTTTTTACTGGCGATAATATCGGTGTCTTTATTCGTTGTAAAATGCAAGTTTTATAATCCCTATACATCTTTAACTTCAAATCATTACGGTAACTTTGTTATCTTCTATTCTCTTGCTGTATCAACAGTTTTATTAATACTTTTGGCTTCGTCAAAAATAAGAGAGTTGAAAGTTATAAACTATATAGGTAAGAATTCAATAGTAATCTTTTCATTACATCAGCCGCTTGTTACTTTGCCGCTTAATCTGCTTGTTGTAAAGGTTGTGGGAAAAGATTATATGAATCGTTTTTCCTTCATTGAAAATATATTATTATCAATTGCCGAGCTTATAATTACGATGGCAATTTTGCTGATAGTAAACAGTGTTATCAATCATACGTTTTTAAGAGTTTTTATAGGCAAAACAAAAAAATAAGCGCCTGTGGCGGAATTGGCAGACGCGCTAGATTTAGGATCTAGTATCTACCGATGTGCAGGTTCAAGTCCTGTCAGGCGCACCAAAAAAGCAGTCCTTTCGGACTGCTTTTTTAATTTGTGTTTATACTGCTGCTTTATCAATTACGTTAATCTGGTTTGAGTACGCCGTTGCGAGTTTGCCGTCGCTGTTGTAATAGGTTACATATCCGCGTGCCGACCAGTTGTATTTTGATGTGAGGCCGTTAATATTCGTTATATATATTCCTTCATTATTTATACCTTCATATTTGCTTACAAGGGTTTTGTTATTGATTGTAAGATTGAAGCTGAGGGGATTGAAATCGCTTGCAAGGCCTTTATAGTAGCAGGTTCCGATTTCAACAACGCTCGACGCGTCGGGAATATCAGCCGCCATAATATATGAGCCTACGTATTTTTCTCCCGTATTTACAAGCTCATAGGTGAGCGTAACAGCAGGAGTAATGCCGTCAGGCGATACGGGCTGCTTGGGAAGCGTTACGCCGAGTGAATCATAAGCCGGAGTAATGGTTGCATTTCTTCCTGCTCTGAGTTCACTGAGCACGGCTATCTGATTGTAACTCCATCTGCCGTTGGTGTAACCGTATTTGTACGGTACGCTCGGAAGAAGGTCTTCTACGGAACTCATATTACGCCACTCTTCGGCGGGTTTTGAAATCTGTTCAACAATCTGACCGCTGTCATTTGTAATTGTAAGAGTCGATGTTGCGTTACTGAGAAATACCGCTTTAAGATAAGTATTGGTTGATACTGTAAAGGTGTAAACCTTGTCATAAGACAGATAACGCTTTGTTTTAATTTCGTACCAGCCTTTGAAAGTGTAGCCCTCTGCATTTTCTGCTCTGAGCGTTACGCCCTCACCGAAAGCGGGGGATATGATTTGCGGTGCCGGATTCTGTAAACCGTTGTATTCAGCCGTTGCGCTGCCACCTGCACCCGCCGTTACGCTTACTTCAAGATAGGGCGCAAGCTCGGAAATCTTAGTAAGAATCTCAGCTGTCTTTGCATCAACCGCATATTGAGGATATGCAAGTGAACTGCTGTCTGTCAAGTCAATGTACTTTACAATGGAGTCATACATTGCTGCATAGGATTGCGCCGTATAGTCTGCGGAATTGAATCCTTTGCCGAGAGTCACCGCCGAAACGAGCGCGGAAATATCGTTGTCAAACTCGCTGAGAATGCCGCCGCAGTTATCGCAGATGCCTGAATATGTGTCGCTGTCTGCGTTGTATGAATAACTGTAAGTGTGGGGGACCATAGGCAGGGTTTCCTGCTGATTGAGCGTTTCGCCGCAAACAGAGCAGCGCTTTCCCTGGGTAAGACCCGTTGCGGTACATGTAGGTGCAACTCCCGGTATCGTCTCGGGCGTATGACCGAGCGCATCGATGGGGGAGAGCTTTAAATCACCGCATACTATACAGTCATATTCCATTACGCCTTTTTTAGTGCAGGTCGGCTCGTAAAGCACACTTTCTTCGTATGTGTGTCCGAGCGCTTCTATCGGCTCGGGATAACTGTCGCCGCAGTTGCTGCATGTATAGGTTCTGACGCCTTCCGTAGTGCATCCGGGGTTTTTCGTTATCCGGCTTGTATAGTTGTGATGGAAGGATTTTTCATAGTAACAGGGATTAGAAATTCTTTCGTTATACGCGTCGGTTGCGTCCGAAATCTCGCCGAAATAAATCGTTTCGCCCGTGTTGATATAATCGTCAACAAGCGCTGCGATTACCTCATTTTCAAGGTTGTTATCGCTCGTGAATCCCTCTTTACCTATATTGATAACGTTCATTGCAAGTGACAGCCAGTTGCCTGTAAAAGCGTTAACCGCGCCCTTTACTATCTCAACGAGAACGTCGGTTGAAAGTAGGGTGCTGTCGCCCTGAATGCTGCGAAGTCCTGTACATCCGCTCATCGCCTTTGTTGACATACTTGCGTCCGTGAGAAGATTTGACTGAATTTCAAGCGTGTCAACCGAAGTCATATTGGCAAAGGTGTAATCGCCGACCCTGAGAACATCCTCTTCAATTACTATTCTTGTAACGTCGGTTCTTCCCGCAAAGGGACCGGATTCGGCGTTGGGATAGTCGGGGGAACTTGCAAGGTTGTCGCCGTCACCCGTAAGATAAAGCACGCGCTCATCCTTGTCTATAAGATAATAGGCGGTATAGGTTCCGTCGTTGAGAACGCCGCTCTCGAAGTATCTTGTTTCGGCATAAGTTTTAAAGCCGAGGGCGAATACGCTCGTCATCAGCAGCGATAAGGCTAATACTACCGAAGTTATCCTTTTGATTTTTTTCATAATATCACCTTCAAAATGTGAAAGTTGTTATACTCCTATTTTATATTACCACATCACATTATAAATGTAAATAATTTATTAATAGAATTTACAATTTCAACTATATATACCGATTATATTGCCTGTCATACACTCTGTACTTGAAACCTTGATAATTATTTGATATAATCATTACAACTGAACGTGAGGTGAATTCTATGCAGACATATCCGCAGGTTGATGAATATATGGAAACCATAGGGCTTAAATATATTAAGGACCCTAACAGTTTTATTGCAGGGCTTGCAATGAGAACGGACAAGAAATATGCCATGGAGATGGCGGAGGAACTAAATTCAAGGGCGGAAGGCGCGCCGAAGAACAATACAAAGTTCTACGAACTCAAAAACCGATCGCTTGAAGGTTCGGTTTACGTTTCCGCCGCATTTGACAGCGGGGTGTTCCGCCATATCGGAAATATAGTTATTGACGAGGAAGAAAACCTTAAAGGCGACGTGCTCGACTTGTGCTGTGACTGCGGTATAGTAACCTGTTTTATGGCGAAGAATTTTCCGGAGTCTCATTTTACGGGCATTGATATTAACGAAAGCGCGATTAATAATGCGAAAGAACTCGCGGAATGGTTTGAACTTACAAACGTTGATTTTATCTGCTCAGATGTATATGAGCTTAACCTAAATAAGAAGTTTGACGCTGTAACGTCGTTCAGAAGTCTGCTTGACGCAGCCGATAAGAAAACGAAGGGACTCAACTATATCGGCAACCGTGAA
>CAJOER010000069.1 GCA_905233805.1 uncultured Eubacterium sp.
GCAAAGCTCGCTTATATTCTCAATCGACATAAGCTTAGTTACAACCTCGGTTGAAACCTTGCTTACCATAGATGCGTAAACGTCAAATTCCTTTTTCAGTGCGCGGGCATAAGCAATATCGTTTTCCGTTGTGACGAAATTATCGTTATAAATTATGTCAACAATACCCGTTAGATAAGGTCTTAACTGAATTAAAGATACAAGGTTAGCGCGTTCAATACCCTCAACGATTACGCGTAGGTTACCTGTATTCGATATTTTAATTAACTGCTTGATACGGCAGATAACGCCCGTTTCGTAAACGTCGTCAAGTTTCGGGTCGTCAACGGACGCGTCCCTTTGTGCAACAAGAAGAATTTTCTGGTTTTTATCCATCGCGGACTGAAGTGCCGCAAGGCTTTTCTTCCTTCCGACGTCGAAATGAAGATTCATACCCGGGAACACAACAAGACCCCTGAGCGGTACAACGGGAATGTGTAAAAACTCAGGTTTTTCTTTTATTTTAATTTCTTCTTTTTTATTCATATAAATCACCTGTAAGATAATTAAGAGTTATTATATAATAAAAATTACAAAAATGCAACAATTAATTTATTTTGTTAAATAAATAAAGCGCTCAAAAGAGCGCCTTATATTATGCATTTTTTAAATCGTCAACGTGAAGTTCCACAGGCTTGCGTTTTTTATTTGTTCTTAAAAGCGGAGCGGATTCTCCGTTAACGCAGTCCTTGGTTATAATTATCTTTTCAACAGTATAATCACTCGGAATATTGAACATAAGTTCATTGAGAACGCCTTCAAAAACGGTTCTGAGTCCCCTTGCGCCCGTTTTTCTTTCGAGTGTGACGTCAGCCATAGCGTCAAGCGCTTCATCCTGAAATTCAAGCGTTACGCCGTCCATTTCAAAGAGCTTAACATACTGCTTAACGATTGAATTCTTAGGCTCGGTCATTATTCTGACAAGTGCCTCTTTATCAAGGTCTTTAAGCGCAGCGATAACGGGAATTCTTCCTATTAATTCGGGGATAAGACCGTATTTTACAAGGTCATGCTGAATAACGTTGGAAATGATAAACTCTTTTTCCTGTTCGTTCTTTTTAAGTTCCGAACCGAAACCGAGCGAATTCCTTCCGAGTCGCTTTTCGATTATCTTTTCAATACCGTCGAATGCGCCGCCGCAGATAAAGAGGATATTTGAAGTATCAATCTGAATAAATTCCTGCTGTGGGTGTTTTCTTCCGCCTCCGGGAGGAACGTTAGATACAGTGCCTTCAAGTATTTTAAGAAGCGCCTGCTGAACGCCTTCGCCGCTTACGTCACGCGTAATTGAGCGGTTTTCGCTCTTTCTTGAAATCTTGTCAATTTCGTCGACGTAAATAATACCTTTTTCGGCTCTTTCAATATCAAAATCAGCAGCCTGTATCAGACGAAGAAGAATGTTTTCTACGTCCTCGCCTACGTAGCCCGCCTCTGTGAGCGTAGTTGCGTCTGCAATAGCAAACGGAACGTCAAGAATTTTAGCGAGCGTCTGAGCAAGCATAGTCTTGCCTACCCCGGTAGGACCTAGAAGTAAAATATTACTCTTCTGAAGTTCAACGTCGTCTTCGCTTCCGTTATAAAAAATACGCTTATAATGATTATAAACGGCTACTGATAAAGCTTTTTTAGCCTCGTCCTGACCTATAACGTATTCATCTAACTTTTCCTTGATTTCAACAGGTTTCGGGAGGACAAAATTGTTTTCGTCAGTATGCTCACTGTAAGGTTCGCCGTCGGGATTTCCGATAATATCGTTACACGCTGCAACACATTCGTTACAGATAAAAATACCGCCGGGTCCTTCAATCATTTTATACACCATAGATTCGCTCTTTCCGCAGAACGAACATCTTACGGGGTGCATCATATTGTCATCGTCTCTCGGCATAACAGCCTCCTAATTATCTCTTTTCAATTACCTTGTCAACAAGACCGTATTCCATAGCCTCAGTTGCGGACATCCAGTTATCTCTGTCTGTATCTTTTACAAGTGTTTCATAATCCTTACCGCAGTTTTCGGCAAGAATTCTGTTAAGTTTTTCCTTAGTTTTTACAAGGTTTTTAGCTGCGATTTCAACGTCAGTTGCCTGACCTGTAATTCCGCTGCCGCCAACAAGCGGCTGATGAATAAGAATTTCACTGTTGGGAAGAGCAATTCTCTTTCCTTTCGCACCGCTTGAAAGAAGAAATGCGCCCATACTTGCAGCCATACCAACACAGATTGTAGATACGTCGCACTTAATATAATTCATTGTATCATAAATGGCAAGACCTGCAGTAACAGAGCCGCCGGGAGAATTAATATAAAGTGAGATATCTTTTTCGCTGTCCTGCGATTCAAGGAAAAGAAGCTGAGCGACAACAAGCGACGCCGTGTTGTCGTCTACTGTATCTGATAAAACGATAATTCTGTCGGAAAGAAGTCTTGAAAAAATATCAACAGACCTCTCGCCTGCGCTTGACTGTTCAATTACATAAGGTACTAATGATGGCATAAAACCCGTCCTTTCTCATTATAACTGTTCGTAATATTTTTAACTGTTTTGTAACCTTTATTCTTAAATTTTCGGGAGAGTTTTCTCTCCCGAAACGTATTAAGCCTTTTTAGCGTTATCAACTATAAAGTCAACTGCCTTGCGGATTGCGATATCCTTTTTAATCTGCTCTTCGGGAACAGCGGCCTTAATCTGGTCAACTTCCATCTTATACTGTTCCGAAAGCTTATTGTATTCTGATTCAATCTCTTCGGCGTCAGCCTCAATATTCTCTGATTTTACAATCTCTTCAAGCGCAATACCGGTAAGAACCTGCTTTTTTGCGCCCTCAGCAAACTGCTCTTTAAAATCTTCAATAGTCTGGCCGAGATACTGTAAATAGGTTTTAAGGTCTATTCCCTGCATCTGAAGTCTGTAACCGTAATCCTGAACGAGTTCCTCAGTCTTCTGATTGAACATACACTCGGGAACCTCAACGTCCATCTCGTCAATTACCTGGTCAACAAGAGCGTTTTCAAATTCAGTTTTGGCTGTTTCAGCCTTATGCTCGGAAATCTGCTTTTTAAGCTTTTCTTTAAGTTCGTCAAGAGTTTCAACTTCGTCGTCAACATCCTTTGCAAACTCGTCGTCAAGCTCGGGCAGTTCCTTAGTCTTAATCTCGTTAATCTTTACTTTGAATACAGCGTCCTTGCCGGCAAGAGAGGGTTCGTATTCTTCGGGGAAAGTAACGTTAACGTCAAATTCCTCATCAACATTATGTCCTGCAACCTGCTCTTCAAATCCGGGAATAAACTGTCCTGAACCGAGTTCAAGCGGGAAATTCTCGCCTTTACCGCCGTCAAATGCCTCGCCGTCTACAAAGCCTTCGAAATTGATTTCAGCCGTATCGCCGATTTCGGCAGCTCTGTCTTCAACAGTGATAAGACGGCTGTTTCTCTGCTGCATATTTTCAAGCTCTTTGTCGACGTCTTCGTCAGTTGCCTCTGTTTCGCCGTATTCGGCTTTGAGACCTTTATATTTGCCGAGCTTTGCTTCGGGATAAGTTGTAACCTTCATTTTCATTACAACGCCGTCAGCTTTGCTGATAGTGGTTACGTCAAGGTCAAACGGCTGGTCAACTATTCTGAGTTCAGCCTCATCAACTGCGCCTTGAACTGCCTCGGGAAATACGATATCAAGCGCTTCTTCGTAAAATGCGCCTTCGCCGTAAACCTTTTCTATCATTCCCTGAGTAGCCTTACCCTTTCTGAAGCCGGGAATCTGAATCGATTTTCTCTGCTTTAAAAAAGCCTTTTTAGTAGCCTCAACAAATACTTCGGGAGTAACCGTTACTTCCAGTTCGTATGTGTTGGTATCAACCTTATTAAAAGATTTGAGTGCCATGTTTCTGTCTCCTTAAATGTATTTCTAAATTACAATGTTGCATTATAACATAACTTTTATAAAAAAACAATAATTATTTTATTAATAAAGGCGTAAAGCCGAGGCGGTCACAGGAAATAAGGCGGAAATTGATGCCCTCATATTCACCGTCGGCGGCAAGACGCGCAGCGCTTCCGTGCAGATGACCGTAGTAGCAGCGCTTTATTCCGTATTCTTTTAAAACTGTAATAATTTCGTCGCAGCTTGAATCAACAGTCACGGGAGGATAGTGAAGGAATACGATTTTTTCCTCACATTCCGCGCTTTCAAGCGAGGTCTTAATTCTTCCGACTTCTCTTGAAAGCACTTTTTCATCGTGCTCTTCTTCGCTGTCAAACATCCATCCCCTGCTGCCGCAGATTGAAACGCTTTCTACAGAGTAAGAATTATTGAAAAGAAATCTTATTGTATCAAATCCGTTTTCTTCAATAAAAGTTTTGAGCTTGCTTAAAGTGTTCCACCAGTAATCGTGATTGCCTTTAATGATAATCTTTTTGCCGTTAAGCTCATTAATGAATTTAAAGTCATTATATAACTCGTCAAAATTCATAGCCCAGCTGATATCACCGGCAATTACAACGGTATCATTATCAGTTATTAAATTATTCCAGTTTTTTTCAATTCTTTTTACGTAATCCTTCCAGCCCGGAAAAGAATCCATAGGTTTATCGGTTTCGAAGGATAAATGAGTATCTGCAATAGCAAATATTGACATAATTACTCCTTAAAATGAAAGGCGGAAGAATTTCCGCCTCAATTATTAAAGTTTGAGAAGAGAGAATACCATATCGCTCATATCTTCTCTGTTACATACGTTATTAAATCTAACGCTCTTATTTTTAAGCGCTTTAAGAGGTTCGGGAATATCAACACCCGTGATTTTGTTTAGTTCTTCAACCATTGAGAACTCGTCATCGCTCTCGCATTTTCCGTCAAGAATCGCTTTAAGAACACTCTTTGAAAACTTATACGGAGAAGCTGTAGAGTCAATAACGCTCGGAATATCGTCGCCTGTTGATTTAACGTATTCGTTGTATACTGCAACGGCTACCGAAGTATGGGTATCAATAAGATAGTTATACTTTTCAAACTGTGATTTGATAGTGGAAAATACCTTTTCTTCCGAGCAACAGCCTGCAGCAAAATACTTCTTGATATTATTTTCAAGAGTATCGGTTACAGTATATTTTCCCTTCTCGGCAAGAGCGTTCATAAGCTCTTTAACGTATTCGTCATTTTCGCCGCTGAGGTGATACAAAAGCCTTTCAAGGTTTGACGAAATAAGTATATCCATCGAGGGCGAAGTAGTTGTATAAAAATCACGGTTTTTATCGTAATCACCGGTTGTAAGAAAATCGGTAAGAATATTATTTGAATTTGACGCACAGATTAACTTTTTTATCGGAACGCCCATTTCTTTTGCATAATACGCAGCTAAAATATTACCGAAATTACCCGTGGGAACAACAACGTTTATCTCTTCACCGAGTGCCGCTCTTTCCTGTTCAACTATATCGCAGTAAGTTGAAAAATAATAAACAATCTGCGGTACAAGACGTCCCCAGTTAATTGAATTAGCTGATGAAAACATCATATTCTTTTCAGCAAGCTGAGCTTTAATATCTGTGTCGGTAAAGATTGCTTTTACCGCGCTCTGTGCATCGTCAAAGTTGCCGTTAATTGCGCAGACAGATACGTTTTCGCCTTCCTGCGTGTTCATCTGAAGTTTCTGCATCGGTGATACGCCTTCATTGGGATAAAATACGAGAATTCGTGTATTATCAACG
>CAJOER010000070.1 GCA_905233805.1 uncultured Eubacterium sp.
TTCTTAAAGATTTAAGCGAATGCGGGCTGCTAAGCGTTATTACTCTTGATAAGATTTTCCGCCAGGCAATGAAAAGCAGAATCGTAACTAACGCTCACAGAGTAGTTAAGGGCGAAATGCCTGTAATAGATAATTCTCACGATTCCGACTTTTTCCTTATAAATGAAAGTATTAAGTATAACGTGCCGAAAAGGATTTTATCCCTTGTAACTCAACGGCTTCCCGCGTCATACGGCTTTGACGGTATTAACGATATCCAGGTTCTCTGCGCCGGAAAGAAGGGCGAGACGGGAACTCAGAATATCAATGCCGTTTTGCAAAATGCGATTAATCCTCCTTCAAAGAATAAGCGCGAGCTGAAATACAAGGGCTATACTCTGCGTGAGGGCGACAAGGTTATGCAGATTAAGAACAACTACGACGTTCCGTGGTTTAAGGAAAATGACAGCGGACAGGGCGTTTTCAACGGAGATATCGGAATACTGAAGGTCATTGATAAAGTGGATAATACAATTACGGTTCAGTTTGACGATAAACAGGCGCTGTATACGCTTGAAAGCGTACGCGAGCTTGAACTTGCCTACGCTATGACGGTTCACAAAAGCCAGGGCAGCGAATTCAACGCCGTCGTTATGCCCGTTATCTCCGTGCCCGAAAACCTTGCGTACAGAAATCTGTTTTATACCGCGCTGACAAGAGCGAAGAAGCTAATCGTTTTAATCGGTAACGAACAGACCGTAAACGCTATGGTTAAAAACGATAAAAAATCACGCCGCTACAGCGCATTAAAATTCTTTATTGAAAATAGCGGTTAGTTATAATATAATTATAATATAATTAAATCCAACCGTCAGGAGATATATATGTTCGGATATGACTTAGGGCTTGATATCGGTACAAGCTCGGTTGTTATAAGCGTTCCCGGCAAGGGCGTCGTTCTTAATGAACCGAGTTACGTAGCGTTTGACAGCGAAACTGAAAAAATACTATATGCAGGAAAGCGCGCTTATTTCCTTCAGGGCAGGGAGCCTATGGGAATTGAGATTGTTCAGCCTGTTCAAAACGGTATAATAAGCAACTATTCTTTAACACAGCAGATGGTTCACCATTTCATCAACAGAGTTATTAAGAAAAGCATATTCAGACCGAGAGTTGTTGCGTCCGTTCCGGCGCTTGCCACTGAGGTTGAAAAAAGAACGCTTATTTCCGTAATTATCAGGTCTGGCGCAAGGAGCGTCTGTCTTGTTGAGGAGCCACTTTGCGCCGCGTTCGGCGCGGGCATTGACCCTATACATCCGAGCGGCGTTTTCGTTATTGATATAGGCGGCGGAGCGACTGATATGGCTGTTGTAACTCAGGGTTCGCTCAGTCAGACCGAAACGGTTAATATTGCGGGTAACGATTTTGACGCGCAGATTGCAAAATACCTGAAAGAAAAGTATTCAATCCTCGTCGGCCAGCGTATGGCTGAGGATATTAAAAAAGCTATCGGCTGCGCCGTACCGAGAGGCGAACCGATTACCATGTCCGCAAAGGGACGTAACGCAGAAAACGGCCTGCCGCTTGTAATTGAGGTTACGTCCGACGAAATCTGCGAGTGCCTGCAGCCGCTTCTTACCCAGCTTACGGACGCCGCAAGAATTATGTTTGAAAGGACTTCGCCGCAGCTCGTTGCGGATATTACGTCGAGCGACCTTCTTCTTACCGGCGGTTCGGCGAATCTTTACGGAATTGATACGCTTTTTGCTAAGGCGCTCGGCCTTGACGTAAGAGTTGTAAATCATCCGGAACTCTGCGCTTCAAAAGGCGCGTGCGTTGCACTTAATAAAATGCATATTCTTGACAATTACGGCTACGGATTTAAAACAAAAGAGGACGTCAGAATAAGATGATTCATATTTATTACGGATACGGAAAAGGAAAAACCACCGCCGCTCTCGGCCTCGGTATGAGAGCAAACGGAGCGGGGAAGAGCGTCAGCCTTGTTCAGTTTTTAAAAGACAATAAATCAAGTGAGCTTAAGTCTCTTCCTTTTGAGGTTTTCCCTTCGCCCGCCACAATTTCTTTCAATCCCGACGAGGGTTATCAGGTCTGGGTAGACAGCGCTTTAAAGTATATAAATGACTGTAAAAGCAGCGTCATAATTCTTGATGAATTCCTTGACGTTATCCCCGGATTTGTTTCCGTTGAAAAGGCGCTCGCCCTGATTGAAAAGGACGCGGAAATTATTATTACCGGGCACAAGGAAATAAAAGAACTCTTTGATAAAGCGGATTATATTACGCATATGGATAAAGTACGCCATCCCTATGACAAGGGCGTTAAAGCTAGAGAGGGTATTGAATACTAAACGGCAGTATTGCTGTTTAGTATTTTGCGTATATTTCGGAGGTGATTATATGAAAAGGCTTGAAAAACTGCACCCTGTGACGCAGCTTTTCTTTTTTGCGCTTACTCTGATAATCCCTCTTATCTTTAATAACCCCTATTTCAGCCTTGCTTCGCTTTCTGCAGCTATTTTGTATACAGTCGTATCCGACGGCAAAAAGGCGCTTAAAACGCTTTTATACTCGTTTATCGCGGTATTATTGATAGGCGTGTTCAATATGGCGTTTGCGCACTGGGGCGAAACCGTACTTTTCAGCGTGAAAAGCGTAAGTTTTACTCTTGAATCGCTTGTTTACGGCTTTAATCAGGGTATACTTCTCGCGTCCGTTCTGATTTGGTTCACCCTGCTCGGACGGTGCGTAGACAGTGAAAGGGTTATATACCTTTTCCGCTTTTCGCCGAAACTCGCCTTAATCTTTTCAATGGTGCTCGGATTTATTCCGCGTTTTATCAAAAAAGCGGGCGAGATAAAAGAGGCGCGCCTCGCTCTAGACGGCGGAAGAAAACCCGAGGGTATGAAAAATAAAATAAGGTTTACTCTCGATAATTTTTCCGCTCTCGTTTCATATTCGCTTGAAAGCAGTGTTATAACCTCAAATTCAATGGAGGCGCGCGGATATAATCCGAAGGCTGTGAGAATTTCCCGTTTCAGCATAAAAACCGTTGATACGGTGTTGATTATACTTTTTTCAGCCGTAATGTTATTTGCTTTAATTCAGTACGGCGCAGGGAACATTAAATTTGTCTTTCAGCCTGTTATGTATACAAAAAGGCTGAGCCTGCCCGCTCTTATTTTGTTTTTTATTGCGGAACTTTATCCGTTTATCAGTGTTTTATGGGAGAATTTAAGATGGAAGCTGTTAAGTGTAAAGGCGTAAGCTTTACATACCCGAAAAGTGAAAACTCCGCGTTAAAGAATATCAGCCTCAGCATAAACGAGGGTGAATTTGTTCTTATGCTCGGTGCGTCCGCTGCCGGAAAGTCAACTCTTTTAAAACTGCTTAAAAAGGAACTTGCGCCCCACGGTGAGCTTGAGGGAACTGTTGAAGTTAATAAAAGCGCCGGCTACGTTTCCCAAAACGTGGACGAGAGCATAGTATGCGACAAAGTGAGAAGCGAGCTTGCTTTCGGCCTGACAAATATGGGGCTTAACGCGAATGAAACGGAACTTCTTATTGCCGAAACCGCGTCGTATTTTAACCTTGAAGATAAGCTTGACTGCGACATATCGTCGCTTTCGGGCGGTGAAAAGCAGCTCGTTAACCTTGCCGCGGTTATGATAATGAAGCCGGGAATTCTTCTTCTTGACGAACCCTGCTCTCAGCTTGACCCCGTAGCGGCTGAAAGATTTGTCAATCTTGTAAAAAAACTGCACTCGGATTTGGGTATTACGGTAATAATCAGCGAGCACAGCACTAATCTTGTTTACGACTGCGCCGATTCGGTTATGCTTCTTGATAAAGGCGAACTTATTATTATGGATACGCCCGAAAAAACCGCGGAGTATCTTAAAGAAAAGTCACATAAGATGTACGCCGCCGTACCCGCAAAATACAGGCTCGGCGAGTATACCGAAAAGCCCTTTGAAAACAGCGAGCAAAAACCCGAAACCGCAGTTAAATGCAAGAATCTCTGCTTCGCTTATGAAAAGGGCAGAAACGTGCTCAGCGACCTTGACATCGTAATATATAAGAATACGGTTAACGGAATAATCGGCGCAAACGCAAGCGGAAAAAGTACGCTTATGAAAGTCCTTGCAGGCGTATGCCAAAAGCAGGGAGGAAAAATCAAAACCGATTTAAGCGTATCAATGCTCACCCAGAACGTCTACGACCTTTTCACAAAGGAGCGCTGCGGCGACGAGGTAACCTTCGGGGATAATACCGATTTTCTTGAAATTGATTATATAAAAGAACGCCACCCCTATGACCTTTCGGGCGGCGAGGCGCAGCGACTTGCTCTTGCCATGGTGCTTGAGAGGAACGCGGATATAATCCTCCTTGACGAGCCTGTCAAAGGCTTTGACGCGCCGCTGAAAGAAAAACTCGGAGAGCTTCTCAGGGAACTCTGTAAAAAAGGGAAGACCGTAGTGGTTGTAAGCCACGATATAGATTTTATGGGAACGTACTGCGAGTGGTGCTCTTTCCTTTCGGAAGGAAAAATCGTAACTACCGCAAGGCGCAGGGATTTCTTCTCACGCCTGAGTTTTTACACTACCTCGCTTTCAAGACTTACTGACGGAAAATGTGTATCTTTTGAGGATATAAATGAAAAAGATTAAAAATTACATTACACCTGCAATTTTAATAATCTCGCTCGTCGGGCTTATCGTATGGCAGTTTGTGTTTAAAAGCCTTAACTTTTACATAATCTGCGCCGCTATGCTCGTCCTTTCAATGCTGCCTTTTTTTATCAGTTTTGAAAGGCGTAAAACAAGCGCTGCCGAAATCAGTCTTACGGCAACGCTTATAGCCCTTGCGGTTGCTTCAAGGGCGGCGTTTTACCTCATACCTCAGGTAAAGCCGATTGCCGCCGTGGTTATCGTATCGGCGGTCTGCCTCGGAGCCGAAAGGGGATATATAATCGGAGCATTTTCGGCGTTTATATCGAACTTCATTTTCGGTCAGGGTTACTGGACTCCGTTCCAGATGGCAGCCCTCGGCGCCGTGGGATTAATTGCGGGACTCCTTTTCTCGTCGGAAAAAATCAAAAAATCCGGCGTGAAATTCAGAGCGCTGATTTCCGCCGCAGGCTTTGTTCTTGCATTTGCAGTTTACGGGCTTATAGTTGATTTATCAACGATTCTTTTCGTTCAGGGAAGCAAGCCGACTCTTTCGGGCGCGCTTTCGGTCTACGCCGCGGGCGTACCGTTCAGCCTTGTTTTCGGCATTTCAACGGCAGTATTCCTCTTCCTTTTTGCAGAGCCGTTTATAAGAAAAGTCGACAGGGTAATAATTAAATTCGGAATGAAATAAAAAAGCACGGATAACCGTGCTTTTTGTTATCTTGTATAGAAAAGTGTTTCCTTCGGCGATAGCGAGAATCGGTAGATTGAAAAGTAAAGTCCGATTGCAAGGTAAATACAAAGCGAACTCGAGCCGCCTGCCGAAAAGAGCGGAAGCGTAATACCGATACAGGGAAGAAGCGAAAGCTCCATTCCTATATTTACAACCATCTGTGCGAAAAGCATAACCGCTATACCGCTGCACATTAAATATCCTACGTTATCTCTTGCCGACATCGCGGTGCGAAGAATTTTAAGTACGATAATTCCGAGCAGAAGTATAACCGCTATCGCGC